>JAPHRD010000014.1 GCA_026196225.1 Motiliproteus sp. | reverse complement strand
ATAGTGACGATCTGGAGAATCATACTCAACGTGAGAAGTCGCGATAGTGATACCACGCTCACGCTCTTCAGGAGCATTATCGATCTGGGAGAAATCTTTCATCTCACCGCCCCAAACTTCCGCGCATACGCGAGTCAGTGCAGCAGTCAGTGTAGTTTTACCATGATCAACGTGTCCGATAGTACCGACGTTTACATGGGGTTTTGTACGTTCAAAAGTTTCCTTAGCCATTACGCCTCTCCGGGAACATGAAAAAATTAAAGCTACGGATTTTAGATGCTACTAATCTCTGAGGCCAGAGTTTTTAGCCACATAAGCAAAAATAAAGGGCAGATATTGCAAAATATCTGCCCTTTATAGGAATAACTTGCTATGGAATGGAGCTCCAGGGCGGAATTGAACCGCCGACCTCACCCTTACCAAGGGTGTGCTCTACCCCTGAGCTACTGGAGCACAATTCCATAACAAGCGAACTTGGAGCGGGTAGTGGGAATCGAACCCACATCATCAGCTTGGAAGGCTGAGGTAATAGCCATTATACCATACCCGCATAAGCTTATTACCAGATCAATGGTGGTGAGGGGTGGATTCGAACCACCGAAGCTCGCGCGTCAGATTTACAGTCTGATCCCTTTGGCCACTCGGGAACCTCACCAAGCCGTATGATCTTACGAGATCATCTCGCTCCCACTTAAATGGTGCCGGCACCAAGAGTCGAACTCGGGACCTACTGATTACAAGTCAGTTGCTCTACCAACTGAGCTATGCCGGCAATGCCTAAGTCAGGAGGCCGAAATCTTACTCATGGTCTTAGCCCGATGCAAGCCTTTCACACAATTTTTTTTCACTTTTTAGATACGCATCCTGAAGGATCAATTCAGCGATCACTTTCTGCTCAACAGTCACATCAATCACACCTTCCTTTTTACCGGAAAGCTGGATGGCTGAAATCATTTTTTGCCGCGGCAATTCGAAGACATCAACGTCAAAATTGCGCTTCTTCAGGCTCTCATAGAGCGCTAACGCCAACTCCTTACGCTGAAACAGTCCGAGCGACAACTGCCCCTTCAAGGCACCCTGACGTGCCACGGACACCTCAACCCCCTGATCCTGCAACGACTGTTGAGTCTTCTGAAGCTGATGAAGCCCTTCTGGCGCCCGCACATAAACCCAGTAGTCGATAACCGACTCTGATAATTGCACCACTCGCCCCTGATAATCAGCGGATAACTGATCTAATAGATAGGTGCGAGCCGACTCGACTGACGGGAAACCGCTAATAACCAGACACTGATCTTCAGTAACATTGGCACCACCTGCCGCCCTATCCTTTGATCGAACTGATTTATCCGACTGATTAGCAGCAGAACGCTTTCGCAGCTGAATGGGCATTTCAGATAGCAGACGAATAGGCTCAACATCAGCACCAGAGAATTCAACCCGGTTCGCTACCCGATCACGCAACTCTTGCTCTTGTTGAAACCAAGCATAGAGAGCGATATTCAATACCAACAGAATCAGAAAGAACCAGCGCAAAGGATCTACTCCATGGTCACGTTTTTATCCCGCCACACCACCAATAATTAAGGCAGCGCATAGGCCAAACCATCCAATACCAGCTGAGGTCGATACTCACCCTCGTCTATAACATCAATAAAATACCCGCCATCGCCGCCCGTTACCACCAATTGCGCATCTTCGCCCAGCAATTGACGATAATCAGCCTTCACACGCTGCGCCAGTGATTCGAACAGCAACGCGATACCACCGTCTACGGCTTGCTCGGTACTCTCTCCCGGACGGGCGGGAAAAACGCCCGCACTATCCACCGATGCCAGCACACGCTGGGTATTATGCAACAACCCCAGACGCATCAGCCTTAACCCAGGGATAATATAACCGCCCTGATGGCGACCATCGGCGGCTACGTAATCAATAGTAATGGCACTACCACAATCCACCACACAGCACGGCCGATTAAACTGGTTAAAAGCCGCAAGCATTGCCAACCAGCGATCTACCCCCATTCGCAGCGGATCCGCATAACTGTTAACAACCCCCGCAGCCTCAACCTGAGTCGTAGCGATCTCTACCGGCACACCCCACAACTCCTGACACCACTGCTCAATCGCTTGCTGCTGTTGCTGGCAGGCCACAGTTGCCAATCGCACCCGCCGAGGCTTTTGGGAAGGAAAGCAATCTTGAAATCGCTGGCGATCAAGCCCTTCTGATCGGAGCTGACCTTCAAGATCACCCAACCGCCACTTGATAAAACTATTGCCAACATCCAGATCAAGAATCAATCCATCGCCCTCAGACTTAACTCACCACCATGAAACGACTGCACACCCTGCTCGGTTTCCAGCAACAGTGCTCCGCTGCTGTCCACACCCTTTGCTACACCCTGAAACTGCTGCGACGATGTTTGCAATCGCACCCGCCGATTGGCAAACCCATCCAGCCCCATCCAAGATTCCTTAAAGGGCGCAAATCCCTGTTCTGAGAAACGCTCCAGGGCAGGTACTAATTCATTCAAAATTGCCGCCAACAAGCGGTTACGATCAACCGCGCCGGATCCATCCGACAAACAGCTCGACACGTCTGTCCAGGGCTGATCGATGGCACCACCTTCAGATTCAGACATAGCCACATTAACACCAACACCGATCACCACCTGACAAACTCCCGATGCATCACCGGTCATCTCAAGCAAGATCCCCGCCAGCTTCTTGTCGCCGCTTAACAGATCGTTAGGCCATTTCAGGCCAACACCCTCCACGCCACAACTACTAAGACCACGGGCAAGCGCTAATCCAACCACCAGACTAAGCCCTTCCAGCGCAGCCGCACCCTGGGTAAAACTCCAGGTTAAAGAGAAGTATAGATTGCGTGAAAACGGACTGATCCAATCTCGCCCCCTACGCCCCTTGCCGGCGGTTTGCCGCTCAGCGAGATATAGAAAGCCGTGATTCTGGCCTTTTTGGATCCCCTGCATCGCCATCACATTGGTGGAATCAACACTGAGCTGCAGGTCGATGGCGTGAAGTTTTGCAGCGACTCGCGCATCCAGCTCCGCACTGAGCTTTTCCACACTCAGCAGATTGAGACCACCAGGAATACGGTAGCCGCGCCCTTTCACCGAATAGTGATCGATACCCAAAGCTTGCAACTTCTTTAGTTGTTTCCAGACCGCACTGCGGCTAACCCCTAAGCGCGCGCCTAAATCTTCTCCGGAATGAAACTGGCCATCCGCCAGTACTTCTAACAGCCCGTTCAAACTCATTGACGATCCAGCACCAGAAAACTGTAATTGTAAGGATTGTGACCATCGGCGTCGAAATCATCTCGGCCCACCTGCTGCCACTCGTTCTGCTCAAAAGCGGGGAAATAGGCATCACCATCCACCTGATGATGCACCTGAGTCAGATACAGACGATCTGCTCGGGGCAAGGCCTGCTCATAGAGTTGCGCCCCGCCGATCACTAAAGCTTCGTCAGCACCGTTAATCAACGCCAAAATTTCCGCCTTATCAACAGCCGCCTCTAGTGAGTGAACCACTTCGATACCTTCGGCCTTGTAGCTGGCGTCACGGGTAACAACAATATTGGTTCGCCCCGGTAGAGGCCGACCGATGGATTCAAAGGTTTTGCGACCCATAATGATCGCCTTACCCATAGTTACCGATTTAAAGTATTTGAGATCCTCGGGCAGGTGCCAAGGCAGTTTATTGTTACGCCCAATCACCCGGTTTTCAGACTGTGCAACGATTAACGCAAGTTTCATGATTCCCCCCAAAACAGAGAACCCCAGTTCACACGGCAGATACTAAATCCACCTGATTGAAGGGGCTTTGGATAGCAGTTTATGCACAACAAAAGGTGCTGACAATATTAGCGCTAGGCAAGATCAACCCTTCTCTCTAGACAGAGAAGGGATAGGCGATAGGATCGTGGCACTGGTAGCCAGTGACTTCAAAATCATCCAAGGTAACCCAGGTTTCCAGATCTTTGAGCGACTTGATATCTGGATTGATATGCAACTGTGGTGAAGCGTAAGGCTGGCGCTGCAACTGCACCTCTTTCATCAATTCCAACTGATCTTCATAGATATGGGCGTTAACGATTTTGTGATAGGCCGTGCCCGGCTTATGCCCGGTAATCTGCGCCATCAATGCCAAAAAGGTAAACACCTGCACCTGATTAAAGTTCTGGCCCAGCGGGACATCACAGGAGCGCTGATAAGAGGTCAGGTAGAGCGTATCACCCAATAGCGAGAAGGTGTGAGTGTGCATGCAGGGCCGCAGGCACCCCAACTCAAACTCACCGGGGTTGTAGAAAGAGAGAATTTCACCGCGATCATCAACGCCCTGGCTCAGATCATCGACAATTTTACCGAGCTGATCCACCACACCGCCCTGGGGCTTACTCCATCGCCGACCTTGGACGCCGTAAACCCGCCCCATGTCGTTTTCGCCCTTGCGATGGGGGTTATTCAGCCATGCCTGGTTTTCATTGGCATTGGCCATCCAGGTGGGAGTGCCCAGCTTTTTAAATTCGGCGGCATCGCTGAGGCCACGAATGTAACCCAGCAATTCTGCAATCGCGGCCTTCCAGTAGCTCTTTCGGGTAGTAACCAAAGGGAATTCGTTGCCAGCAACGTTATATTCCAAGTCAGCATTGATCACCGTCAGACAGCGTTTTCCTGTGCGCTCGTTCTCTATCCAAACGCCCTCTTCAACGATACGACGGCATAAATCGAGGTACTGTTTCATATCTGGAATTTCTCTATTGCTCTACGGCCTGTTTTCGATAGGCCAACACTATCATCAGCGTTCCCAACAACACCATTGGTAGCGACAGCAACTGCCCCATGGTCAGCCAATCGAACGCGATAAATCCTAGATGGCCGTCGGGCTGGCGGAAGAATTCGACAAAGAAGCGGAAACAGCCATAGCCTAACAGAAACAGGCCGGAAACAGCCATGGCTGGACGGGGACGACTGGAGAACAGCCAAACCATGGTAAACAATACCACCCCTTCCAGGGCGAACTGGTAAAGCTGCGAGGGGTGTCGCGCCAACTCATCGGCTCGAGGAAATACCATACCCCAAGGCACATCGGTGGCCCGCCCCCAAAGCTCGCCACCAATAAAATTACCGACCCGACCAGCTCCCAGCCCAATGGGCACCAATGGTGCGGCAAAATCTGCTACTGCAAACAGGCCTTTTTTATACTTTCGCGAGAAGTACCAGAACGCCCCGATCACCCCCAACAGACCACCGTGAAAGGCCATTCCCCCTTCCCAGATGGCGAACAACCATAGAGGGTCTTGCAAAAACTGATCAAAATTGTAGAACAGCACGTAACCCAGGCGCCCGCCCAAAATGACACCCATGGCACAGTAGAAGATCAGATCTGAAACCTGTTGCTTGTTCCAACCGGATCCTGGTTGAGATGCCCGGTAGTTGGCCAACCACCATG
The DNA here is from genome assembly GCA_026196225.1 of Motiliproteus sp. Classification (GTDB taxonomy): domain Bacteria; phylum Pseudomonadota; class Gammaproteobacteria; order Pseudomonadales; family Balneatricaceae; genus Motiliproteus. The sequence continues at coordinate 54,573 of JAPHRD010000014.1, read as the reverse complement.
CACCACCAAAGCCCACCAGATACATAAGGCCGTACCAATGGATCTGCAACGGCCCCAGCTCCAGGGCAATAGGATCGATCTGCGGATAGCTCAACATAACGGTCTAATTCCCCAAACCGGCCAATAGAAAACGAACACCCACGATCAACAACAATACGGCAAAACAGCGCTTGAGAATGTCGGCGGGGAGATTATGGGCCAGCTTAGCGCCAAATTTAGCAAACAACGCGCTGGTGAGAATGATACCGAAGAAAGCAGGCAGATAGACGAAGCCCAGGCTCCACTCGGTCAAATCCGGGTGCCCCCAACCTTCATAGATATTGGTCAATGCGCCCATCACCGCAATAGGTAAACCGCAGGCTGCGGCGGTACCTACCGCTTGCTGCATTTTGACATTATGCCAACTCAAATAGGGCACGGTGAGCGAGCCACCGCCGATGCCAAAGATTGCCGAAGCCCAACCAATCAGACCGCCAGCCGCACCTAACTGCGGTTTTCCTGGAACCGTCCTACTGGGCTTGGGCTTGAATCCAAACCCCATCTGCACCGCAATAATAATCGCAAAACAGCCAATCACCGTCTGTAGATGAGGGCCGCTCAGACTCGCCGCCGTCTTAACACCAATCACAGCCCCTAGACAGATACCAACCGCCAACGGCGAAAACAGAGGCCATAACACAGCGCCGCGAAGATGGTGCGCCCGGATAGAACTGATAGAGGTTACAATGATGGTGGCCAGTGAGGTACCCACGGCTACATGGGTCAACACCTCTGGGGACATGCCCTGAGCCTCGAAACTAAATATCAGTACCGGCACGATCACCAAACCGCCGCCAAGCCCAAACAAGCCGGCAATCAGCCCTGCGCAGGCACCCAATATCAGATAGGTCAGTAACAACAGCAACATCGAAAGCTCCATTTATTGAGCCCAAATTCAGAGCCGGCTATTATCCATCAAACCGTCACCAAAAACGAGCAAATTTGCCTTATGTGCCTGATCCTTTTCGCCGTTAATCACCATCCCAGCTTTCCACTTATCCTTGCCGCCAACCGGGATGAATTTTATCAACGGCCCACCCGCTCCGCGCAATTCTGGCCTGAAAATCCGCAGTTGCTGGCAGGCTATGATTACCAGGCTGAAGGCACCTGGCTGGGCATCACCCGACAGGGGAGGCTGGCAGCCGTCACCAACATCCGTGACGGCATCGCCGAAAAGCGTCCAGGACAACGTTCCCGCGGCCTGCTGACCCGAGACTTCCTGCTTTCTGACGTCAGCGCTGAATCCTACCTGCAGGATCTGACACAACAACCTGAACTCTACCCTGGCTTCAATCTATTGTTGGTGGATTCGCAGGGGGCTTACTTCCTAAACAACGAAGAGAATCAGGTTCGGCAATTAAAACCAGGAATTCACGGCCTCAGTAACGGCACCCTGGATAGCCCCTGGCCAAAGCTACTGCGCGGCAAGCAGGCACTGCAATCCGTGATCGAAACTCAGCCCCACAGCGAAGCATTGCTGAATCTGCTGAGCGACCGTCACCAACCCCTTGATTCAGAGCTACCAGATACCGGCGTACCCATGGAATGGGAGCGCCTGCTGGCCAGTAGCTTTATCTGCTCGGAGGATTACGGCACCCGCGCTTCCAGCGCATTGCTATGGCGAAAGGATGGTGAGATTGAGATGGTGGAACAGAATTACAACAGCCGCGGCGCCACTGAGCGTAATAGCTTCAAATTTCAGATCAGCAGTTAATGCTTGCCTGGATGAACAGATAAAACCTGGCGGGTAAGACGCCCCAAACCAAACTCGGTCATCTTACTGGTGATGTGAGACTGGATCTGCTCTTGGGTTTCCAGATCCACTACCTCACTGAGCAGTTGGACGCATTGCTCATAGCTGACGCCACGAATCGCCGACTTCACCCGCGGCAGATTGGTGGAGTTCATTGACAGCACGTCGTAACCCATGGCGATCAGCAGCAAAGCGCCTCCAGGGTCACCGGCCATCTCACCACAAATACTCACCTGGATATTTTCCTGATGAGCTTCAGTAACAATGTGCTGAAGCGCATTGAGCACCGCTGGATGGTAAACGTTGTATAGATCCGCCACTCGTGGATTATTGCGGTCGACAGCCAACAGGTATTGCGTCAAATCGTTGCTGCCCACGGAGATAAAATCCACTCGTTTGGCAAACGCCCTCGCCTGATACACCGCTGCCGGCACTTCGATCATCACGCCAATTTCTGGCTGCACCAGATCGTGGCCTTCATCGACGAGTTCACTGAAGGCACGATTAATCAAGGTGACCGCCTCGTCGATCTCAGTAACGGTAGAGATCATCGGCAACATAATACGCAGGTTGTCCAATCCTTCGCTGGCCATCAGCATCGCCCGCACCTGTACCAGAAAGATCTCTGGATGATCCAAGGTGACCCTGATCCCACGCCAGCCCAAGGAGGGATTTTCCTCCTCGATTGGGAAATAGGGCAGCGACTTATCGCCACCAATATCGAGGGTACGCATGGTTACCGCTCGAGGCGCAAAAGGCTCAAGTTGTTTTCGATAGCTAATCTGTTGTTCGGTCTCGCTGGGAAAGAACTGACTGATCATAAAAGGCACTTCGGTCCGGTAAAGCCCGACCCCCTCAGCACCACGGTCCAGGGAGAGCGCCACATCGGTGGCCAGACCCGTATTAACCCAAAGCGGAACCACCCGACCATCCACCGTTACCGACGGCAGATCCCGAATCGCCTCAAGACCTTTGGTCAACTGCTGCTCTTCCTGCAGGATATCGTTGTAGAAACTGCACATCTCTGCCGACGGATTGACAAAGACCCTGCCCGAGTAGCCATCCAGAATCAGCTGCTTGCTGTGGATCTGGGTGGCAGGAAGATCCACTACCCCCATAACCGTTGGAATACCCATGGAACGAGCCAGAATAGCGGCGTGGGAGTTACCCGATCCCATCACCGAAACCAATCCGATTAGTTTTTCCGTGGGCACCTCACCCAGCATCGCCGGGGTGATCTCTTCTGCTACCAGAATGGTATCTTCGGGGAAATTTACAGGGGTCGAAGCGCCCTCTTGCTGCATCTTCGACAGCACCCGACGACCAAGATCCTTGATGTCCGTAGCCCGCTCGCGCAGGTAGGGATCATCCATCATCTCAAATTGCTGAACATGGGCCTGAATAACCTGACGCAAAGCACCCGGAGCCCATTGCCCGCCATTAATACGCTCTTCCACTTCGCCTGCCAGAGCATTGTCATCCAGCATTCGCAGGTAAACATCAAACAGTGCCTGCTCTTCGCCTTTCAGTCGCTGAGCAAGACTGCGGCCGACCACACGGATATCGCTGCGCACTTTTTCCAAGGCATGACGGAAATGCTCCAGCTCAACGTCGATATCTTCGGCGTCCTGATCCGGAACTGCATCCAGATCGGCCAGCGGCGCGATAACTACGGCTGTTCCGATAGCGACACCCTGAGCACCAGCAACTCCGTCAAACTTGGCATCGTTGCGGACATGGCCATCATTAGGCCCAACGGTAATGCCGCCGGTAACTTCGGCATGGGCGATCACACCAGCAAGCTGGGCAGACATGGTCACTAGAAAGGCTTCTTCACTTTCATCGAAGCGCCGGCGGGTTTTTTGCTGCACCACCAATACACCCAGTACTTTGCGCTGGTGGATGATGGGCACACCAAGAAATGCGTGAAATTCCTCCTCACCCGCTTCCATGACGTAGTGGTAGGAGGGATGTACGGAAGCGTCTTCTAAATTGATAGGCTCTGCACGATCAACCACCTTGCCCACCACCCCTTCTGAGGGCGACAAGGAGACGTGGCCGACTGCATTAGGATTCAACCCTTCGCTGGCCATCAACACATAGTTTTCGGTTTTAGGATCGTATAGATAGACCGAACAGACGTTGGTCTTCATCGCCCGATGCACTCTGCGCACGATAATATTCAGGGCTGCCGTTAGGGTGCTGGCAGCGTTAACCTCCTGAACAATCTTACGCAGCATGTCGAGCATAGACAGTTATCCTGAACGATTAAAGCCAGAGCCATCAAGCATGTTAAGGGTCACTCGAACCTGGCGGGTCACCAGCTCCTTAAGCGCGCTGCGATAGACTTCCCGCTTGAAGGAAACCACCTGCCCCAACGGGTACCAGTAACTCACCCAACGCCAATCATCAAACTCCGGCTTCTCTGAAGCGGTCACCGATACCGACTCATCATCAGTCAACAGTCGTAACAAAAACCACTTCTGCTTCTGGCCAATACAGATCGGATGCGAATGCTGTCGAATCATCCGTTTCGGCAACCGGTAACGCAACCAGCCGCGGGTACAGGAGATAATCTCGACATCGTTGGACTCGAGGCCTATCTCCTCTTTCAGCTCGCGGTAAAGCGCCTGCTCCGGCGTTTCATCCTCGTTAATGCCACCTTGAGGAAACTGCCAAGCGTCCTGACCGATGCGACGGGCCCACAGCACCTGCCCCAGACCATTGGTCAGGATAATGCCGACATTTGGACGAAAACCGTCTGAATCAATCACGTAGCTACACCTAGGTTACAATATCGACCTATTGTTCCACATTTTTCCGTAATCACCAATTGACACTTTTGTCGACAATCAACATTGCCAGCAGCTCGGCCAATCTCTATGCTGTCGCCTGCCCGATGTTCGGTGCTTTTTAGGTATTAACAGCAAGTATAGAGGAGCCAACCCGTGAGCCTCGCGATTTTTGATCTCGACAACACTCTGATCGCCGGAGACAGCGATCACGCCTGGGGAGAATTTCTGGTGGAACAGGGGATTGTTGACGGCCAAGTGTACAAGCAGGCCAACGATCGTTTCTACGAGGACTACAAGCGCGGACAGCTGGACATCCATCAGTACCTAGAATTTGCCCTGAAACCACTGACCCGCTTTTCGACAGAAGAGCTGAAAAGCCTTCACGATGGTTTTATGGAAGCGAAAGTGATTCCGATGATGCTACCAAAAGCCAAGGCCCTGCTGAAAAAACACCGTGATCAAGGCGATTTCCTGCTGATCATCACCGCCACCAACCGTTTTGTCACTGGCCCCATAGCCAACCATCTGGATGTCGATGAGATTATGGCGTCAGACCCAGAAATGGTTGAAGGTCGTTACACCGGCGGCGTTTCCGGTATTCCCTGTTATCAGGACGGCAAGGTAAAACGCCTGGAGGAGTGGCTAAAACAAAGTGGTCATACTTTGGAAGATAGCTATTTCTATAGTGATTCTCACAACGACATTCCGTTGCTGGAAGAGGTTGATCACCCGGTAGCGGTGGACGCCGACCCACAACTGCTAGCCCATGCCGAAGCGAAAGGCTGGCCGTCGATCAGCCTGCGCTAACTTATCTTTCAAATCTGTCACCACTGAACAGGCCGTCATCAAAGCGCGATGGCGGTCTCAAACTTGGTTCGCTTCAACGAGATCAGGGTTCGGAATTTACGCATGTTGGATTCCGCGTAAAGCACCCGCTGCACAAACTCCTCAAAAGATTCCATATCAGCCACCGTCACCATCAGCACCACATCCACCTCACCGGTGACTTTGTAGCACTGGGTCACTTCCGGTGCCTTATCGATGGCTCGCAAAAACCGATCATAGAGATCTGGCCGATCTCGCTCCAGCTCCACCTCCACAATCATGGTCAGGGGCAATCCCGCCATAGCAGGGCTGAGCAAGGCCACTTCCCGCTCAATAATCCCTGAAGCCCGCAACCGTTTTAGTCGTTGCAGGCAGGCTGGTGCCGACAAGCCAACCTGCTCTGCTAATGCAGCGTTACTTTGGCGGTTATTCTGCTGCAATAACTTGAGAAGATGACGATCTATTCTATCTATATGCATTTATTTTGTTTAAGCCGTTTTCAATTGAGTTTAATTTTCTTTATTTTTATATTTACTAATTAAATATAGATCTTAACCATACAAATAAAAATACATCATCTGCCAGGCCCATCTAAACTAGGCACCTCTCAACGCAGTTTTCATGGGTTTGTTGATGCTCCATTTTCGTCAGTTTTTCCTGGAATTAGGAAAAGATATCTACACAGTCTCCTTGAGCCTGTTCCGTTTGATGATCCCGGTAATCATCGTCGTCAAGATACTTGAAGAGCTGGGCGGCGTAGCACTGCTGGGGGTCGCTATCGGCCCACTGATGAACCTGATCGGCCTTCCCGACAGCATGGGACTGGTATGGGCGGCAACACTAACCACCAATATCTACGCCGGCATGCTGGTGTTTTTCAATCTTCCAGATCAGCAAAGCCTTAGCGTTGCACAAGTCACAGTTCTGGGTGGTCTGCTACTAATGGCCCACGGCCTGCCTATCGAAGCACGCATTGCTCAGAAAGCAGGCGTGCGGCTGAGAGCGACACTGCTACTGCGTATTGGTGGTGGCTTGCTGTTTGCCTGGCTATTGCATCAAATCTACAGCACCACGGACACTCTGCAGCAGCCTAACCAATTGCTATGGCAACCCGACCCTGTGGATACCAGCCTCAGTGGCTGGCTAGTTGCGCAACTTGAAAGTTTGGTGATGATTCAGCTGGTCATTATCGTGCTGTTGACCGGACTGAAAATCCTAAAGCTACTGGGTATCGAAAAGCTGATGGCCTGGTTACTGCAACCCTTGCTAAAGGTACTGGGCATTGGCCGCGAAGCCACTTCCATCACCATCATCGGGGTCACTCTGGGACTGGCATTCGGCGGCGGCCTGCTGATCAAAGAGGCGCAAGCAGGTCATATCTCTAAGCGGGATGTTTTCGCTGCCATGGCCTTCCTGGGACTCTGCCATAGCCTGATCGAGGACACCCTGCTGGTCATGCTACTGGGTGCCGATCTGTCGGGCATCCTGTGGATGCGCCTGGCGTATTCACTTGTGGTGGTGGCCATTCTTAATCGCTGGATGGACCGTCGCAGCAGCGATTTTCAGCAGCGCTACCTGGTTCGCAGCTAGCGCTGAGAGGAGAACGCCAGCAACAATCCAGAGCCAATAAAGGCGCTACCGAAGGCTTTACCCATCCAGCGTCCGACACCTAATCCGGTAGATGAGTTTTTGGCACGAACACTCACCACTCCGTAGCCCAACAAACATGCGAAAGAGAACGCCATAAAGGTGGAAACCAAAATCGCGAACTGGCCTGCCAGCGGCGCACCGGTATCGATAAATTGGGGGAACAGGGCGGTGGTAAATGCAATCGCCTTAGGATTGGTCAACGACACCATCAACCCCTGTGCGTAGAGCCCCAGCAACGGAGTCTTTCGACCCTCTGCCCTGGCTTTGCCATCAAAGCGAAAACCTTGGCGCCACAAACGCACGCCGAGGTAGATCAGGTATAGCGCACCCACAATCTTCACCACCGTAAACGCGGTGGTAGAGTAGAGAATCAAGGTACTCAAGCCCAACACCGATCCCAAAGACATGCAGAACAGACCGCTGATATTACCCATGATGGTCGCCACCGCCCGCAAAGGGCCTTGTGACAAACTATGGGAGGTCACCAGCAAAATCGCCGGTCCCGGCGTAATGGTGGCGACAAAAGCGATGGAACAGAACAGCAGCCAGTTTTCGAATGACATGGAATTTTCCGCAAATGCCGGTAATTAAAACGGCCTTATATTAACAGATTCAGCACCAACAGATGGCCATTAAAATACTTAACCGAAAGCAGGTGAGAAAATTCTATAACCAAAACTTATAACGCCGCTAATTGGTATTCATTATCTACTTCAGGACTTGAGCAATAAGCTTGTTGGTAAGTTAAATCATCCGGGAGCAACCCAATGACCGCACTGCCTGTGAGCAACTTTTCTAACCTGTCGACTTATCCTCAACCGGATCTTAATGTCACCAAGAGTACGATTGACAGCAAACCGTCCTCAATAGAGCCCGCCACTGATTCGAAATCAGAAGATCGACGTTTTAATCAAGAGCAGCGGCAAACTGCATTGAAGATCAATCAACATAACCACCACCAGCACCAGATAGAAACCTATCTGACGGTGGCCCATTCAGACGACGTCCCTAGCAACTATTCTTCGGAGTGGATTGAAGCGATCGATATTTTTGTCGAGCAGAGTCGACAATACCTCAAACAAACCGCACTTGATCAAAATGAAAAAGATAGCGAAAACACTATCTCATCCTCGATCAATCTGACTGTCTGAATCTTTTTTTTTGGAGGGGGGATTTAAGGACAGGGATTTGGCCGATCCAAATGGATCTTATCGATGGCAGTCAACAGGTCGTCTGACAGGGTGAGCTCGATACTGTCGAGATTACTCCTAAGCTGTTCCATCGATGTCGCACCAATAATATTGCCGCCAACAAAGGGCTGCTGGGTTACAAACGCCAAGGCCATCTGGTTGGGCTCAAGACCATGATCACGGGCCAGTTCAACATATTGCTCGGTGGCCTTCATTCCAGCCTCGGTAATATAACGAACGTAATGTTTATAAAGCGCCAGCCGCGATCCTGCCGGCATCTGACCGTTGAGGTATTTTCCGGTCAAGGTTCCAAAGGCCAATGGCGAATAGGCCAGCAGATCTACATTCTCTCGCAGCAGCACTTCTGTCAGCCCCACTTCCAAGGTCCGGTTCAGCAAGTTGTAGGGGTTCTGGACGGTCACCATTCCGGGAAGATCATGCTGCTCAGCCAATGCCAAATAGCGCATCAATCCCCAGGGTGTCTCGTTGGAGACTCCGATCTGGCGCACCAAACCTTCCTTAACCAATTCCGACAGCGCCTCCAGCGTTTCCAACAAAGGCGTGCCGTCTTTTTTAGGCTTATGACGGTAGTCGTGCTGACCGAAAAAGTTGGTCACCCGGTCTGGCCAGTGCAACTGATATAGATCGATATAATCGGTTCCCAGGCGCTGCAAACTGCCTTCAATTGCGGCACGAATATTAGACCGGTCGAGACGCATATCTTCTCGAATATAGGAAACAAAGGCGCCGGGGCCAGCCACTTTAGACGCAATTACAACCTGCTCACGGTTGCCGCGCTTTTTCATCCAGCTACCGATAAATCGCTCGGTATCACCATAGTGGTGTTGCGCTGGCGGAATAGGATACATCTCGGCGGTATCGAGAAAGTTAACCCCCCGGGAAAAAGCGTAATCCAGCTGCTCATGGGCTTGCTTTTCGCTGTTCTGACCACCCCAGGTCATAGTGCCGAGACAGATGCGGCTGACCTTGAGATCGCTATTCCCCAGTTGGTTGTATTTCATCACTTACCCCAACGCTAATTAGGCAACACTCTGACAAAGAAAGATTTCAGATAATCGGTCTCCGGGATCGCCGGATGCACCGGATGATCCGGTCCCTGATGGCCCTGCTCGATTATCTGGGCCTGACGGTCCAGTTTACGGCTGCCGGCGCGGATAATATCCACCAGCCTGTCCCGCTGCAGATGCATGGAACAGGAGGCCGAAACAAGCAAACCGTCGCGCTCAAGCAAGCGCATCGCCAATTGATTGATACGGTCGTAAGCCTGCTCACCGTTACGGATATCCTTCTTCTTTTGAATAAACGCCGGCGGATCAACCACGATCACATCGAATCGCTGCTCATCCTGCTTTAATTGTCGCAAGGTATCAAAAGCATCTCCTTGAATACAATCGACGCTACTTTGCAGTTCATTCATGGCTGCCGATTCACGCACTACATCCAAAGCGGACTGGGAGGCATCCACACAGGTCACCTGCTCTGCGCCAGCACTGGCGGCCTGCAGCCCCCAACCACCCACGTAGCTGAATACGTCGAGCACTCGCTTGCCCTGAACATAATTCTGCAACCGCGCACGATTCATACGGTGATCGTAAAACCAACCGGTTTTCTGACCGTCGATCACTGGCGCCAAAAAACAGGTGCCATTCTCGATCAGCGACACCCGTTCCGGCACATCACCCAACGCAGTCTCTACATAGCTTGCCAGCCCTTCAGCGCTGCGCATCTTGCCATCATTCTTGAGCAGGATCGCATCAGGCTTTAGCACCTTCTCCAATGCTGTCACAATCTCATTTTTCAGCAGTTCCATGCCCACGGTGGAGATCTGTACCACCAGCACACCGCCGAAACGGTCTACCACCAATCCAGGAAGGTTATCGCTATCACCGTAGACCAGGCGATAGTAGGGCTCTGGAAAACAACGTTCACGAAGCGCCAGCGCGATCTTAATCCGGTGTACCAGCAATGACTTATCCAAAAGCTGGCTAGCACTGCGGCTGATCAGTCGTCCGCAGATCAGGTTATTAGGGTTGAGGTATGCAACCCCCAGAGGTTTCCCACCAGCCTGCTCTACCACAACCTGCTCACCAGCAGAGAACTGTTTAAGCGGTGTCTGCCCAACATCCACCTCGTTGCTATAGATCCAAAGGTGTCCTGCCCGCAGGCGCTTATCGGCTTTCGCTTTGAGGCGCAGTGATTGGAGTGCCATCAGTGTTGTACCTAAATAGATCAAAGCATCGTTGCTTGGATGCCCTGATAAAGAAAATTTCACGCATTAGCTGCAAAAAAGAAAAGCGGCAACGCCGCTTCTCTTCATAACTCAGCAACATCTATAGCATTTGCGCTACAGAATTGCCGAAGCGGTTTAGTCTTCCGCTTCACAAACCTCGTTATACCCCTCGGCACTGAGCAGACCTTCAAGCTCAGATTCGTCTTCAACCTTCATTTTCACGAACCAGCCATCACCATAAGGATCGCTGTTTACGATTTCGGGAGATTCTTCCAGGGCTTCATTGGTTTCCAACACCTCTCCGCTGATAGGGGCATAGAGATCGGATGCTGCTTTCACCGATTCAACAACACCAAAATCATCACTGGCGGAAAATGATGTTCCCTGTTCTGGAAGTTCAACGAACACCACATCACCCAACTGGTCCTGGGCATGATCGGTAATACCGATGGTAACAACACCGTCACCCTCGATCCGAATCCACTCATGACTGGACACATACTTCAGCTCGGCTGGAATATTGCTCATTACGCAATCCTCAAAAATGTATTAGTAACAGTTGTACTATTTAAGCAAAAACTTTCTTACCCTGCCTAACAAAACAGGGCTTTGTGATAGAAACAGCTACACGCTTACCGCGCATATCTACTTCAGCGCTATCCGCAGTCGCTCTTGGGACTCTAGCCAGCGCGATGGAATGACCCAGAGTTGGTGAGAATGTACCACTGGTTATCTCCCCTTCACCAATCCCTTCGACGATCACCTTCTGATGAGCACGGAGTACTCCGCGTCCTTCTAGAACCAATCCCACCAATTTATCTGCGTTGCCTTGAGCCCGCAGCTTCTGCAGAGACTCTCGACCGACAAACTGACGATCTTCTGGCTCCCAAGCAATGGTCCAAGCCATATTGGCCGCCAACGGTGAAACCGCTTCGTCCATATCGGAACCGTATAGATTCATCCCGGCTTCGAGGCGTAAAGTATCCCGTGCTGCTAGCCCGCAAGGTTTTACCCCCGCATCAGCCAGTTGCTGCCAAAGCCGCTCCACCTCGCGTTCCGGTACCATAATTTCCAAACCGTCTTCACCTGTATAGCCAGTACGGGCAATAAACCAACCGCCAACAGCCGCGCCCCGGAATACCGTCAGATCGGCAATAGCCTGCTGCTGACTTTCGGTGGCCACACGATTAAAGAAAGCGATCGCATCCGGCCCCTGTACGGCCACCATGGAGAGTTCCGGCCGCTCAGTCAGAGACACTTCGAAGCGGGCACTCTGTTCGGACATCCACCGCAAATCCTTCTCACGGGTGGCACAGTTCACAACCAGACGGTACCACTCGCCGGTTGAGCCGGGCGTTCCCATGGCATAAACGATCAGGTCGTCCACCACACCGCCATCATGGTTCAACATGGCGGTATAGAGCGCTTTGCCGGTTTCTGTCAGCCGCGCTACATCGTTGGCAAGTAGGTGCCGCAGATAATCCCGGGCATCATTACCCGTCACATCCACCACGGTCATATGGGATACGTCAAACATCCCGGCAGAGCTACGGACGTCAATGTGCTCCTGTTTTTGTGAACCGTAGTTCAGTGGCATATCCCATCCACCAAAATCTACAATCTTGGCACCCATCTCCAGGTGCTGGTTATAAAGCGCTGTCTTTTGTCCCATAACTCGTCCTGTTTGTTCGTTGCCGGCTGAGCGCTTCGCTCAACCGCGCATTCGGTAGCTTCTATACCTAAGAAAAGTCTGAAGCCACCTGAAATTATCCGTCTTCAATCGCTGAGATGGGGGCGCAACCATCCAAATTCAATGGACTAGCACTAAGTAACTACAGGGCGCTGTGCCAGTTCTGGCCGCCCTGACTCCAAGCCCATGGCTCGCCCCGCAAAGAATCGCTTCAATGGCTCTACCCGATTGACTACGTTCATGCCGCTATTGCGGAGCCAATGCAACGGCGGGGGCACCTCACCGTAGAGGTGCCTAAAAGCGCCCATAAGCCCCATCATTCGTAGGTTTTCACCCTGTCGGCGTCGCTGATAACGACGCAGCCAACGCTTATCCCCGAAGTCCGCCCCCACCTCTTCGGCGTGAAGTAGCTCTTCCGCCAAGGTAGCCGCATCTAGGAAACCAAGATTCACCCCCTGACCGGCCAACGGATGAATAGTGTGAGCGGCATCGCCTACCAAGGCGACACCCTCTTCCACATAACTGGCGGCATGGCGTTGAATCAACGGGAAGCAGAAGCGCTCATCGGTGGTTAAAATCCTACCCAAGCGCTCCTCAAAGGTCTGGGTCAGCGCCCCTTTGAAGGCCTCTTCATCCATCGCCATCAATTCACGGGCATGATCGGGCGAGGTCGACCAGACAATGGAGGTGGTGTTGTCATCGTCGCCAGCCAACGGCAGCAATGCCAATGGACCATCCTCGGTAAAGCGCTGCCAAGCGGTAAACTGATGACTTCGTTCGCTAGTAACGGTGGTGACGATGGCGTGGTGCTGGTAATCCCATTCGTTGATGGTGAGACCCGCCAATCGACGAGTTTGTGAACGGGCACCATCGGCCGCCACCACAAGACGCGCCTGCAATTCGCTATCATCCGACAGCTGCAAGTACCGTAGCGAAAAATCACCATCGTCGGCCAAGTGCGGTTCAGACATACCTTTTAAACTGACACCCTGGATCAGCTGCAAATTAGGGTGTTTTTCCATCACCTGATAGAGCGACGCCAAGGTAACCCGGTTCTCGATAATATGTCCCAGATAAGGCTCGTACATATCGGCGGCGTTGAAATCGATCTCGGCCGTGCCTTCTCCATCCCACACGTGCATATGACGGTAAGGACAGAGTCGCAGTTGCTCCATGTAATCCCAGGCTCCCAGATTGCGAAGAATCTGCTCTGACGCCAGGGTTAGAGCACTGACACGAGGGTCGTAGCCTTCATCATTCTGCTTCAAGACCCGCTGCCAGTAGGCTTCTGGCTCTCTAGGTTGAGGCTCGATCACGGCGACTCTAAAACCGCTACCACCCAAGGCGCAAGCCAGAGTCAGGCCAACCAATCCACCGCCAACAATGGCGACATCTACGATCTCAGGCGCTTTTTGTTTAACCACGACCACCTCCGCTAAAGAATTGAGGTTCAGGTACATCCAACCCCATGGCACTGAGGGCAAACCATTGTTTGGCAGGCGGCAACAGGTCCATGGTTACCAGCCCTATATTGCGAGCGACCACAGAGGCAGAATTATTGTTGGAAAACAGCTTGGTAACTTGATCACTAAAGCCAATGGTTTTCTCCTGATCCCAACTCAGTTGAGACTGGAACCGTCCCAGTGCCTGCATGGAGCCCAAGGGCTGCTTATCGGCCAGAGCCTGCAATAGTACTTCCGACAGAGTCAGGGCTCCTCGTAGAGCCAGGTTAAATCCCTGTCCGGCTATCGGGTGAAGAGTATGAGCGGCGTTGCCCAATACCACTAGCCCTTGCCGTACCTGCTCCTGAACCCGGGTAAGCTTTAAGGGGTAGCAGTGACGTTCCCCAACGGCGACAAAGGCGCCGGCACGGTAGCCAAATTGTTGATGGAGACGATCAATAAACTGTTCATCGTTCCAGGCTAATACTTCATCAATGTCAGTTTCGGGAACACTCCACACTAGCGCACAACGGGCTTGGCCGTCACCATCATCGGTCAGCGGCAGCAATGCCATTGGGCCTTCGGCAGTAAATCGCTCGTAGGCCACATGATCATGGGGACGATCGGGGGTCAAATTAGCAATTACGGCAAACTGACCATAGTCCTGTTGGCGATAATCGATGCCCAACCCTTCTCGCAATGTTGATCGTCCACCATCCGCCATTACCACCAGGCCGGCCTCGATCTCTATCTGTTCGCCATCAACTTCAGCTTGTAAACACATCCCTTTACCGAGGGGCTTTGCCTCGGTTACTTCGGCAGGGCAGATCATATCAACCACGCCCTCACCGTCTTGGTGCAACTTCTCCAGTAACGCTTGGCCTAAACTTCGATTCTCAACCACGTATCCCAATGCAGGCACGGCGTAGTCCCGGGCATCCAAACGAGTGGCACCAAAATGGCCACGATCAGAGACTTTGATACGACCGATGGCACTGACTTGACCTGCCAGAGAGGACCACACCCCCATCTGCTCAAGGAGTTTACGGGTACCGTAGGAGAGCGCAGTGGATCGAGCATCGTAACTGGGCTGCAGCTCTTTGGAACTTGGCTCTGGCATGACAAAGGCTTCGATTACCGCCAGCTTCAGGCCGTGCTTTCGAGCCGCGGGCAGCAACGAGACCGCCAGGCTTGCTCCCACCATACCGCCGCCAATGATGGCAATATCATATTGGCTATTCATCGCTATTCCTGTTCCTTAGCAGAGGCCATCAAAGCCTCAATTTCATCGATCGCTTTGGGCACAGCAGCCGTTAATATCTCACAGCCTTGTTCGGTCACCAGCACGTCATCCTCGATACGTATGCCGATGCCCCGCCAGCGCTCATCTACCTCTTGGCAGTCTGGAGCGATATACAGCCCAGGCTCTACGGTCAGCACCATGCCCGGCAGTAGAGGCCGCCAATCATCCTGCTGCTTGTATTCGCCCACGTCATGCACATCCAGCCCCAACCAGTGGCCAGTGCGATGCATATAAAAAGTGCGGTAGGCTTCGTCATCGATCAACTGTTGTAGCTCGCCGCTAAGCAATCCCAGCTCCAGCAATCCTTCGGTCAATACACGCACAGCTTGCAGATGAGGGTCGTTCCAATTGGCGCCCGGCTTGATCGCCTCAATCGCTGCCAGCTGAGCATCCAACACCAACTGATATAACAAACGCTGGTCCTGGCCAAATTGTCCGTTGACCGGGAAAGTACGGGTAATATCACCAGCATAACCATCCACCTCAGCACCGGCATCGATCAGAACCAGATCCCCATCGGCCAGAGCATCGCGATTTTCGGTGTAGTGCAAAATACAGCCGTTGGCACCGCCACCCACAATGGTGTTGTAGGCCGGCCAACGGGCACCCTGCTGGGCGAAGCAGTGCAAGATGGTAGCTTCCAGCTGATATTCCATCAGACCCGGTTTGCAGCTCTGCATGGCAGCGATGTGCCCTGCAGCAGATAACTCACCAGCGCTGCGCATCATTGCCTGCTCTTGTGGGCACTTAAATAGGCGCATTTCATGAAGCAGCGGATCCAGATCCTGGAGCATATCCGGAACCGGAATACTGCTGCGTGCTTTTCCCTTTATACGTTGACGCCAGTCGTCAATACGTTTTCCCAGATCTAAATCCCGCAACGGATAATAAATTCGTTGGCAACCCGCTAACAACTCAACCATCTTGGCGTTCAACTGATCGAGATCGTAGGCATCATCCAGCAGAAACTCACTCACCGCACCTTTTGGTCCGTAGCGATAGCCGTTCCAAATCTCCTTTTCGGGATCACGAGGCAGGCAAAATAGTACTGAGCGAGGATTTTCACCCGCCAGCAACAGCAATACCCCATCGGCTTCTGGAAAACCGCTGAGGTAATGAAAATCACTGTCTTGTCGGAAGGGATATTCGGCATCCCGATTGCGGTAGCGCAAGGTAGCGGCCGAGAGTATGACTGCGCTACCGGCAGGCAGCTGCTGAATCAGTTGTGTTCGGCGTTGCGGATAGTGAGTGACAGGGAGTTTTTGCAACGGTGATTTCCTCAGTGCAGCGACTCACCCGCAGGAGAGCCAGATTCCGTCATGGATCGGTTGCATTCAGAAAATACCAGCAACACGGACATGCGGACATACTCATAGACTTCGGTAAAATCGGCCTCATCGCCATCATCGTCCTGATCCGCATCGATCTGAGAAACCTGAACCATATCCTGAAGTGCACTCTGGGCATCATCACTGAGTCCGGTTTCCAATTCGCCGCCAGCCATGGCATAACCGCTCAAAAAGCCATGACACCATAATCCTAATGCATCAGCCCGTTGCGACATGGCAACCTCTTCGTCTGGCAGCAACAAGCCGAAGCCGAAGTCATCGCTCTCCAGTTGACCCAAACTGCCTGCATAAAGTTGCAGCAGCAAGCCGTAAAGGGCTGTCTCGTTAATATCGTTTACATCGAGCAACTCAGAAGCGATATCGATCCAACCCTGATTGCTCTGACGCCCACCTGCTGCCAATTGACCACAAAGGCAACCGTGGAGTTCTGATGGAGAACCTAAACCTCCCACCTGCAATATGGCGCTGGCCAAATCATCAAAGTCCGGCAATGCCTTATCGTTAGAATCTGCACTTAACATCTATCACCTGTCTATGGGCCTGAAGCCGGGGTCTACCGGCGGTGGGTTTAAAAAGCCCATTATCCTAGGGAAGTATTAAACAAGTCCAGTAACTTCCCCCCTATCAAAGACCCCCTGGTCATGGTTTGCAGTACTTTGAGTACTGCTCCAACTCACTTTCAACCAGCGCTCAAATATTGCCCTGCTATCACCGTGTCAGTATAGTTGTGGAAATCGTCAAATCAGCGATAGAACAGGGACTATGTCAAATCAGAATCTACAACAGCTGGAGCAACAAATCGATCTCCTGATCGGCCGTTGTCAGCAACTGCAACAGCAAAATCAGCTGCTACAGCGACGGGAAAACAGCTGGAAAACTGAACGAGCCAAGCTGATCCAGTCCCGAGATTCGGTACAGGCGAAAGTGGAAGCGATGATAACGCGTCTTAAAGCTATGGAGCAGCAATAATGCAATCCAGTGACGACAACACTGTTTCTATTCGAGTTCTTGATAAAGAGTTCCTGATCAACTGTCCAGAAGAGGCCCAGGGAGAACTTCTCTCTTCAGCCAAACTGCTGGACCAGCGGATGCGTGAAATTAAAGGTGGCGGAAGGGTATTTGGCCTTGAACGTATCGCCGTGATGGCTGCACTGAATCTATCCCATGATCTGATCCAAGCCCATAGAGAGCTTGAAGAGCTCCAGGCTAAAACAGCACAACTATCCGCTAAAGTTGATCGAGCCCTGGCCAGCAAGGACTCCAGCGAATAGTAATAAACCACAACCAGCGGCCCCTAACCGTCCTAGCACAGAACACAGATAATTCAAGACCTGACATTGCTCGCAAGCGGCGTATAATGATCCCTACTCCCTGAGGTGTTCGGCAGCTGGCACAGTCCCTCGAGCCGATAATTAACACCCCGGAGGTTTTCAGCAGGTACCGATGTGCACGTCCGCTAGACGGAAAGCCTAAAGTATCTCGGAAACCGCCACCTTGAACCTTCGGGTTCAGGGCCGACGTCAGCACCGGCACTGCGGGGAGCCCTCAACGCTATTGAAAATTCCCCCTATGGATCGTCGACAGCTTCGCCAACAGATGCGCAGCATGCGCAGAAGCCTTTCTCAAAAGCAGCAACAAGTCGCCTCCCTTCGCTTAAAGCGCAACCTGGTTGGTCACTCGATGTGGTTATCAGCACGACGTGTCGGCAGCTACCTGGCCAGCGATGGGGAAATATCTGCCCAGCCTCTTATTCAGTGGGCACTGAAAACTGGACGTTCCGTCTATTTGCCGGTGCTTCATCCTGTACGCCACAACCGCCTTTGGTTTGTCCGTTACCAACCCGGATGCGCCATGAAACGCAATAAATACGGCATCGAAGAACCCTGCGACAAACGCAACCCGAAGGTCCCTGCCTGGTCATTGGATCTGGTGTTGTTACCCCTGGTGGCTTTTGACGCCCAAGGCGGACGCCTAGGAATGGGAGGCGGATATTACGACCGCACCTTCAGCTTTTCTCAACGCCCTGGCACGTTAAAAGGCCCTAAGCTATTAGGCCTGGCCCATGAACTACAAAAAACAGATAGGTTAGAGCTGGCCAGTTGGGACGTCCCACTGGCAGGCGTGGCCACTGACGCAGCCGTCTATTTGAATCCGAAGCTTAGCCGCTAATAACTTGGCTTAACGCTGTGCTGAATTCTAGATCGGATTGACTGACAGTAGTAATCGCAAAGCCGACGACAAATACGACAATCAAAATCAGTATGAGGTCTGGACCCTGTTTCATTGAGCTATCCCGTTAGTACGCACTCACTACACAAACCGAGGACGAGATAATCGCATATTCTCAAGAAGGAACGCAACTATAGGCGCTTATTTCATGATCTATAACGATAATCATGTCACTCGCTGGCTAAATCGGCCAGAAGATAGGAAACATTAAATATTTTTGAAAAATAATTGCAGAAAGGTGCAATTAGCTTGCTACAGGTCCCGCTGACTCAGCTCTCTCGGTAGTTTCAGACTCCGTCGCTTCGTCACCGACTTCCTCTTCGGGCTGTTCAGGAATCCAAACTCGGAATCGAGTTCCCCGCCCGGGTTCGCTGTCCAAGACGATACTGCCTTTGTGCTTCTCGATAATCCCGTAAGATAGGGACAACCCAAGCCCCGTGCCTTTACCCACTGGCTTGGTTGTAAAGAAGGGTTCAAATATGCGTTTTTGCTGCTCTTCGCTGATACCGCAGCCGTCATCCTCTATCTCCACCCAAATCCCATCATTTTCGGTTCCGGTTCGGATAGTGATCTGGCCACGATCCTTGATAGCATGTGCTGCGTTGACCAGCAGATTCATAAAGACCTGATTCAGCTGAGAAGCCAGGCAGGTTACTTCTGGCAAATCTCCGTACTCTTTGACCACCTCAGCTTTGTATTTGAGCTCATTCCAAACCACATTGAGAGTACTATCGAGGCAGGTATGAATATCGGCGATCACCCACTCGCCGCGATCAACATGGGAGAAGTCCTTCAGATCTTTAACGATCTTGCGTACCCGATCCACACCTTCGACCGATTCATCCAGCAGGTTATCAAGATCATCGCTGAGAAATTCAAAATCGACCTCATCTTTAAGGGCATTGATCTTCTTGAGAATGTCGCTGACTGCAGCGGGATTGAGTTCCAGCTCGTCATAGGCGGATAGGACCTTTTTAAGATCCTCCAGATACTGACGAAGGGTGCCAAGATTAGAGTTGATGTAGCCCACAGGATTGTTAATTTCATGGGCCACCCCCGCCGCCAGTTGACCGATTGCGGCCATTTTTTCCGATTGTAGTAACTGATTCTGGGCCTCTTCTAGCTTTCCAATCAGCAGTTTTTGTTCGGCCTTTTCCTTCTCTACCTTCTCCTGCGCCAGAATGCGCTCATCGATCTCTTTCTCCATCTGAATCAGTGTGTTACTTAGTGCAGCGGTCCGCTCTTCAACCATCTGTTCCATGGAGGAGTATGCCATCTGCAACTCCGCATCCATCAAAGAACGGGCGGAGATATCGGTGGAGATATTGCCCACCGCAATCACCTTTCCCTGCTCGTCATGCAACGGGAATTTCATCGACAGATAGGTATGAACCCCATCCTCTTGGGGATAAACTTCCTCCACCTCTTCGGACTGATTAGTCTCAATGACACGCTGGTCATTTTCATGCAGCAGCTCAGCCGCCACATCGTCAATAAGATCCTTATCCAGGTGACCAATCAGCTGGCTTTCGCTTTTACCAATCACCTGTTCAAACTTTTCGTTCACCATCAGATAGCGACCGCTGGGATCCTTCAGATAGATCAACGCGGTGCTGTTATCGAGAATACCCTGCAACCAACGCTGAGTGCGGTTTAACTCTTTTTCAGCACGGTGACGCTGAATCAAACCGCCCAGCCCATGAGACACAGTCTCCAGAAACTGAATCTCTCTGGAATGTTTTTGATGCCCATGGTGCAGATAGATAATCAACACTCCCAATACAGCATCGTCAGCCAATATGGGAACCGCATAATGACCATCCGGATACGCGTCTTTGCCACTGGAATTGACTGCCATTTCATCATCGGAATGCAGCGGAATTTTCAATTCGGCGGCCTGGCCACAAAGGCCGTGACCGAAATCTATCTGGCTACAATCCAACTCCAGCTGATCAAGTCCTAACTGGGATTTAAGATGAAGGGTCTGCTGTTGCCGATCCGCCAAAAAAACGGCCCCTTTCGGATCGGTAGGCAACCAAGATAAGGCAAAAATCTTTTTCAAAGCCCGCCGCAATATCACTCCTAGCGGAGCAGGCTGTAGAGAGAGTTTCAACATTTCGTTCAGCAGCTGCTGAGACTTCAAGGCGTTTTCGGTCTCTTTTTCTGCTCGTCTACGAGCACGTATCTCGCTTTCGCGCTCCATCACCCGCGCTTCCAATTCACGAGAATGCATACGTTGCGCTTTATCCCGCTCCTCGAAATAGGAGATCCGTTCCAACAACTCATCGGGGCTCAACTGGAGGTTCGCAAGGATACCGGCGTACACCTGACTGACTTGTCCGTGTTCCACTTCGGAGTAACTCAGGTGTTGTTTCATGGCCTGATGAGCAGCCGCAGCACCGATGGCACCAGCCAGCACCCGCTCCAACTCCCGATGGAATCTCAATAACTCGCCAGCAGACATCATATCTTTCTCCAGGACCCCCATCCCTTCCGTTATTTGACGGATCTTGCTGCGGGCAATCTTCTCGGAAAAATAGTGTTCTAGCAGCGCTGTCGCTTCCGATACTTTTTCATATTTAGGAATATGGCTGCTATCGCTGTCACTGTCGGTTTCGCTACTGGTGTTAAAACGCAGTGCATGTACGTACGCACTGGCCATCTCCAGCTCGCTCTCTTTTTGATGCGCCAGCAAAGACCCCAGCAAGTAAAAACCGCTGTTAAAAAATAACGACCAGAAAGCTGCATGGGTGACCGAATCAAAACGATCCAACCCAAACAACCCTTCTGGACGAAGCCAAGCCATGCCCAAAGGACCATCAGTAAGCCAGCTCAGTGGAACAAACCCAGACTGCGCCAACATCGGCACCATCAAGGTGTAAAACCAGATAATAAATCCGGCACTAAGGCCTAACAAAGCCCCCATCTTATTACCGCGAAGCCAAAACAGCCCCCCAACGATAGCCGGCACGAATTGAAGTGCTGCACAAAATCCTAGAATCCCGATATTTGCCAGCAACCGGCCCTCGGTTAGCTCACGGGCAAACAGATAGCCGAACATCAGCACGCAGGCGATTGCTAGCCATCGTGCCGGCAGCAGGTAACGCTTGAGAAAATGCAGGCTGTCAAAATGGTTAAGCAATGGCACCAACAGGTGGTTGGTACTCATGGTCGCCAGGGTTACCGAGCTGACGATAATCATCCCCGACGCGGCAGCCAAGCCCCCGATAAACACCAGCATCGATAGAAAATGCTGGTCCGCCTGCATGGGCAGCAACAACACAAAGAATTCGGCCAACTGCGGCGGCAAACCCTGCACCTTGCCCGCTGCCGCCAGCGGCACAACAAACAAGCTGATCAATAGTAGATAGGCGGGTACCAGCCAGATGGCGGTACGGATATGTTCTTCATTGGAGTTTTCGATAACCGCTGTATGGAACTGGCGAGGCAGGAACAGGATACCAGCCATGGAAAGCAGCAACACCGTCATCCAGCGCACATAGCTTTGATACTGGTCATCACCAACCTGTGTCAGCTGCTGGCGCTCAATCTCTGGAAGAGCACCAAGAAGATCGCCAAAACCGTTGAATAATCCATAGGTGACAAAGATCCCAACCGATAGAAAAGCCAGTAGTTTTACAAAGCATTCAACTGCCAGGGCTGCCATCATCCCTTGATGTCGCTCGGTGGGGTCCAACCTTCGGGCACCAAACAACACAGTAAAAGTAATCAACAGGATGGTTACCCATAGCCCGATGCCATTCCAATCCAGCTGGGTTTCCGGGGCACCGGTAACAATGCTAAAGCTGGTCACTACGGCTTTCAGTTGCAAGGCGATATAAGGCACTGTACCCAGCAAGGCGATCAAGGTAACGATCATCGCCACGCCCTGAGAGCGATCATATCGAGCAGAGATAAAGTCAGCGATGCTGGTAATACTGCGGCGTTCTTTAATTCGCACCATTTTACGAAGCAGTATCCACCACAAACCGATTGCTACAGTAGGTCCAAGGTAGGTAGGGAGATACATCAAACCCGATTTCGAAGCCAGTCCCACACTACCGTAAAAGGTCCATGAGGTAGCATAAACGGTGATGGAAAGCGCATAAATCCAGGGGCGCTGTGACAAATACTGTGAAAGGCTTTTACTACGCTCAACTAGGAGCGCAACCAAAAACAGCCCCCCCATGTAGGCAAAGAAAATCAGCAAAACCGTGCTGGTTTCAAACATTCAGTCCAATCCTAACAATCGCTACTACCAGCCAAACCGATCTGTAAATTCGTAGAGGTGTCGACGTCATACCCTCAGCCGACCTTCTTGGACATAAAATAGTGCAGGATTACGACCACCGCCCATATGCCAAAAAAGTAGAACAACCGTCCCATGGGGCTAAATTGTCGATAAACCTCCATCAGCGGCCAAGCAAATAACAACGCCGCGGTGACAAATAAAATATATGGAAACTCCGGTTTCGAAAGCAATGGATCCCCCTTAATCTCCATTACTGCAGGCGGTATTGCGCTTCAGAAAGGGTTCAATGTGCGCACCGCCAACGACTTTGATCACTTAGAGACCAGTAATTTACCCCAGAAACTCATAAGCTTATGTATTAACTGGATTTCAGTATAGACCCTTGATAACCAAACAGCAGCTTGTTCATTAGTGTTAGTGGCCGGTTCTAATTCAATAGCAACAGCATGGCAGGCATAGTCACCATCGCCAGCAGTGTTTGCAGGGTAATTACCGCCGCCATCATCGGGGCATCACCACCTAATTGACGGGCCAGGATATAAGCTGTGGGAGCGGTAGGCAGCAACGCAAACACCAACAGCACCTGAGTGGCTGTAACATCCAGAT
This sequence comes from Motiliproteus sp., assembly GCA_026196225.1. Taxonomy (GTDB): domain Bacteria; phylum Pseudomonadota; class Gammaproteobacteria; order Pseudomonadales; family Balneatricaceae; genus Motiliproteus. The sequence goes on along the minus strand of JAPHRD010000014.1, from coordinate 31,199 downwards.
CCAGCGTCCGGGCGATAGCCAAAAACAACAGCGGGTAGAGCACCAACTTAAATAAACAACATAGCCAAAGATTAATTCCGCCCCGGCTCAGTGCTTTCAGATCCAACCCAACCCCAACCGCCAGCAATCCCAGGGGAAGCGCCACTGGGCTCAACAAGGCCAATACCGGCTCTACCCCCAAAGGCAGCCCCACGCCGGTTAAATTCAAAGCGATGCCAACCATGCAGGCGATAATCAGGGGATTTTTAAGCAGCCCGCTGACTAAGCTGGCCAAGCGACTCCCTCCCTGCTGGCTACCCACGACAGCGAACACGCCGATACAGGCAACATTGACCAACGGGATCATCACCGCCAGGAACAGCGCTCCCCAGAGTAATCCAGTATCACCGAATAACTCTGCTGCCGCAGCCAAGCCAACGTAGGTATTGAATCGTACCCCACCCTGATAGAAGGAGCTGGTAGCGGCCGCCGACATCTTTAGCAGTTTGGCCAACAGCAGCGCCAACAGCGAAGAGATCACCAACAGAGCCACAATGGCCGTCATCGCCTCCGACAGATCAAGCTGGCGTAAAGGGGTAGTGGCTAGTTTATAAACCAATAACGATGGGAACAGAAGATAGTAGACAAATCGCTCTGCTAACGGCCAGAAACCTTCTCCGGGAAAGTTCAGACGCCGACAACCGTAGCCGATAATCACCAAAGCAAACACCGGCCCCAAGGCATTTATAACACTGTAAAACTCAGCCATCATTGCCTACCGTGGTCATTTTGGTGCGTTGCCATTGCTAACAGGGAAGCGTCACGCATAGAATGAAATCAACACCCTTCGCTGATTTGGAGTTGTGAACAATGAAAACCTCCCTGGTACTTACACTGATCGGTCCCGACAAGCCCGGCTTGGTAGAACTGGTTTCCGGAACCCTGGCAGAACACCGAGCTAACTGGCAGCAGAGTAGCATGTCCAGGCTGGCGGGGAAATTCGCCGGCATTCTGATCGCCAGTGTCGGAAAAGAACGCACAGAGTCATTGCTAAAGGCCCTTGATCAGCTAGAAGCCCAAGGCCTTAAAGTGATCGCCGAGGTGGATAGCGGCAGCGGTGAACGTCAGGGCCAGGCCCTGACCCTGGAATTGATCGGACACGACAAACCGGGCATTGTTCGCGAGATTTCTCGAGCTTTAGCCAAGCGTGACATCAGCGTTGATAAACTGGAAACCGAAGTGGTAAGCGGTTCCATGTCTGCGGAATTGCTGTTCAAAGCCCAAGCCCAATTATTGGTGCCCGCCGGAACCGATCTGGATGAGTTGCAAGACGGCCTGGAAGCGATCGCCTCCGACCTGATGGTAGACATAACCCTCGACTAAACATATTAAACGCCTATATCAGACGCCCATAGAAAAGCCGGAAATCACCCGGCTTTTTTCGTTCTGTTCTGCGATGCTCTGTTCGATTATCCGCGATCGGTGAGCTTTTGACGCCCTCTCGCAACAGCAGCGCGAACCTGATCAGGAGCGGTACCACCGATATGATCACGAGCAGCAACCGAGCCCTCCAAGGTTAGCACTTCGAACACATCCTCTTGAATCTGGTCAGAGAATTGCTGTAATTCAGCCAAGCTCATCTCACCCAGATCCTTACTCTGTTCGATACCGTAAGCAACCGATTTACCGACGATCTCGTGGGCGTCACGGAAAGCCACACCGCTGCGCACCAGGTAATCAGCCAGATCGGTAGCGGTAGAAAAGCCTCGCAGCGCCGCTTCGCGCATATTTTCTTTCTTAGAGGTAATTGCCGGAATCATATCGGCATAGGCTCGCAGGCAACCTTGCAAAGTGTCGATCACGTCGAACAGCGGCTCTTTATCTTCCTGATTGTCTTTGTTGTAAGCCAGAGGCTGCGACTTCATCAGGGTCAACAGGGACACCAGATGACCAGTCACCCGACCACTCTTGCCGCGCACCAGTTCAGGCACATCCGGGTTTTTCTTCTGCGGCATAATCGATGATCCGGTGCAGAAGCGATCGGGCAGATCGATAAAGTCAAACTGGGCAGAAGTCCACAGCACCAGCTCTTCGGAAGACCGTGAAAGATGGGTCATGATCAGGCTGGCAGCGGCACAGAATTCGATAGCGAAATCACGGTCACTGACTGAATCCAGGGAGTTTTCGCTGGCACAATCAAAGCCCAGCAGCTCCGCAGTGTAATGACGATCGATCGGATAAGTGGTGCCTGCCAGTGCTGCAGCACCAAGGGGCATGATGTTGATACGCTTGCGGCAATCCTGGAGGCGGCCAAAGTCACGCTGGAGCATCTCGAACCAAGCCAACAGGTGATGACCAAAGGTAACCGGCTGAGCTGTTTGCAGATGGGTGAATCCCGGCATAATGGTATCGGCTTCACGCTCGGCTACATCCAACAATCCTCGTTGCAGGCGAGATAGCTCCGACAGGATCACATCCAGTTCATCGCGCAGGTAAAGACGAATGTCGGTGGCCACCTGGTCATTTCGAGAGCGACCTGTGTGCAGTTTCTTACCGGTGATACCGATCTTCTGAGTCAGCGCCGCTTCGATATTCATGTGAACATCTTCGAGGGCCACAGACCACTCAAACTCACCGCTCTCGATCTCATCCACGATCTCTTGCAGCCCGCGAACAATATCATCCCGTTCGTCGTTGGTTAGCACACCCACCTTGGCCAACATCCGCGCGTGAGCAACCGAGCCTTGGATATCCTGGCGGTACATACGCTGGTCGAAATCCACAGAAGCGGTAAAGCGAGCCACAAAGGCATCGGTAGCTTCACTGAAGCGGCCACCCCATTGCTGGTTGGCTTGCTGCGGCTGACTGCTGGAATTGTTGTTGGACATAATGAGTGGCAACCTCTATGGACTGAGTAGTAAAAGCAAAATTGGTTACGATAACGAGCCCCAGACCGGAGACCGCTTCTCGCGAGGCGGTATTATACAGCGCTAGAGCCCGCTCTGCGACGGGCAACGGCATCGAATTCCAGCAGCCGAACCCACACCTTTCAAGATTGATCCTAAGCAAGTCGCAATGGTGCAGTTCATGATAGCTTTCTGCTACACTGACGCGCAGCCGGATACCGCCGTGGAACCGCACCCAGTGGCTAAACCAGCCCTATCCGCCGACGCCGACAATCGGTCACCAGACCGGTGTATAAGTACCGTATTTCGTGCCACGTTTAGTACAACGAGACCCTCAAGATGTCAGAACAACTGATCCGTATCGCAACCCGTAAAAGCCCCCTGGCCCTTTGGCAAGCCGAGTTCATCAAAGCTGAGCTGGAAAAACATCATCCAGGTATTCGGGTCGAGCTACTGGGCATGACATCACGGGGTGACAAAATTCTCGATGTTCCTCTGGCAAAAGTGGGCGGAAAAGGCCTTTTCGTCAAAGAACTAGAACACGCCCTACTGGAAAACGAAGCCGATATCGCCGTCCATTCCATGAAGGATGTGCCGATGGAGTTTCCCGAAGGTCTCGGCCTGGCCATCATTTGCGAGCGTGAAGTTCCCACCGACGCTTTTGTCAGCAACACCTACAACAGTCTGGATGAACTACCTCAAGGTGCTGTGGTTGGCACCTCCAGCCTGCGTCGGGAAACGCAACTACGTGAATCCCGCCCCGACCTACAGATCAAATTCCTGCGTGGCAACGTCAACACCCGCCTGTCCAAACTGGACAACGGCGAGTACGACGCCATCATCCTCGCCTCCGCCGGTCTGATCCGCCTGGGTATGGAAGATCGCATCAAGGCCCAGATCCCGGCCGAGCAGAGCCTACCCGCCGGTGGCCAAGGTGCTGTTGGCGTTGAATGCCGAATGGCCGACCAGCAAACCCTGGATCTGCTGGCACCCTTGCACCATCAAGACACCTCCTACTGCGTCAAAGCAGAGCGCGCCATGAACAAGCACCTCGAAGGGGGCTGCCAGGTACCGATAGCCTGTTACGCAACCCTCGACGACAATAAGCAGATCCACCTCCGTGGATTGGTGGGACGCCCTGACGGTAGTTTGGTTCTCCGCGGTGAGATCAGTGGACCGGCTGAACAGTGCGAACAGCTGGGCGTCGATCTGGCTGAAGACCTGTTGTCTCAGGGGGCCAAAGCGATCCTCCAGGAAGTTTACGGGGAATGACCCCAAACCCAAGTAAATCCCTGAGCGGGCAACGGGTGTTGGTTACCCGCCCCGCCCATCAAAGCGCCTCATTGTGCGGTGCTTTGAACGATGCAGGTGCGGAACCAGTGCCGTTCCCCACCCTGCAGATTCAGGCTGCAGATGATTACTTGGAAGATGTTCAGCCCCTGAAACAGATCTTTCTCGACCTCGATCTTTACCATATCGTTATTTTTGTCAGCGCCAACGCTGCCCGACTCGGCCATGACTGGATTGATCGTTATTGGCCGCAACTGCCGCTGGGTATTCAATGGCTGGCGGTTGGCGACGCCACCGCAAGAACCCTGCAAGAATTACAGATCGAACCCACCAGCCCCGGTAAAAGCATGAACTCGGAAGCACTTTTGGAACTTCCGTTGCTGCATAATGTCGAGGAAAAACGGATACTTATCTGCCGAGGCCAAGGTGGACGAGAGTGTTTAGCCGATACTCTGCGCAACAGAGGGGCGCGAGTGGACTATGCTGAACTTTACCGCCGCCGGATGCCCGACTACCCTGAACAGGACATCGAAAGTATCATTTATAATTTTCTACCTTCAGTTATGTTAGTGACCAGCAAAGAGTCTTTAACGAATCTGGATCAACTGTGCCGGGGCAAAAGCCACCCCCTGCCGATTGAACAGCTGCATCAAGTTCCTGTGGTCGTTCCCAGCCAACGGGTCGCCACAACGGCAGAACAATTAGGCTACAACCGAATTCTGGTGGCAGAAAATGCTACCGATACGGCCATGATTGAGGCCATACAGCTTAATAATTAACAAACCACTGCGGATGATGAACATGGAAAAGTCCATGAATGACAAAGAGCTAGAGCAGGAAAACCTGCAGACCAATGAAGAGAATGTCAGTGACACCACCGAAGCTGTCGACACCGAAGAGGTCAACAGCGATCAGGCGGAACTGGAGACAGACGCTTCTGAAGCAGTAGATGGCGATACCGAAAGCACCACCGAAGAAACGCAGGGCGATCAACCGTCCAGCGACGAAGTAGTGCCAGACGACGTCACCGAACCCGTTGCTGCTCAGCAAACAGAACAACCTGCACAGGAAGCTAAAAAAAGCCGTTCCTGGATAGGCGTTCTGGCTTTCTTCCTGGCGATCTGTGCATTGATCGTTGCCGGCTACGGCTTCCAGAAGATCCAAGAGCTGCAGGCCCAGGCCGCAACTCTGCAGTCCACAACTGCAGGGCTCAACAAGGATCTGGAGAGCAACCTGCAACAAAGCTTGGCTGAAGCCGCCAAGGCTGGCAAGCAAGCCTCTTCAGCAGGCGCTCAACTGCAAACACTGCAATCGGAAATCAGCGCTCAGGCTAACAATGTCAATGAGCTGCAGGACCGACTAACCCGCAGCATGAAGCAGATCAGCCAGGTTGGAACCGACAAGCGCAAAGACTGGTTGTTGGCCGAGGTTGAATATCTACTGCGACTGGCCAATCAACGCGCCCTGATGGAGAAATCTCCAGTAGGCGCACTGGCACTGCTGCAGTCCTCTGACCGTATCCTTAAAGAGACTGATGACGTTTCGATCTACAACGTCCGCAAGGCGATCGCCAGCGACATCGCAGCACTGGAATCAGTGCCCAAGCTGGATATCGACGGCATCTTCCTGAAGCTGGCCGCGCTTAACGAGCAGGTCGCAAACCTGAAACTGATCCCGATCTCGGAGAAGCGTGAATTCCCTGCAATGCTGGAGAAAGTTACTCCTGAGGGTGTAACTGAAACCTGGAACCAAGGGCTCAAGACCTCTTGGAATCAGGCTATGGACAAGCTGGAAAAACTGGTAGTTATCCAGCATCGTGATAAGCCCATTGAGCCTCTGCTTTCACCTGAACAGGTCTACTTCCTACAGCAGAACCTACACCTGATGATCGAACAGGCGCAGCTGTCACTGTTACAAGGCCACCAGGGTTCTTACGACGCCAGCCTGAAAAAAGCAGGCGAGTGGGTCGGCAAGTACTTCAAGGCTGATGACGGCACAACCCAAGCCCTTCAGAAAGGTCTGAACGATCTGAAATCTGTCCAAGTGTCTCCTGCCTTACCGGATATTTCAGGCTCCCTCAACGCCCTTAAAGCCTACTTTACGGATGTCCATAGCGGCAAAGGAGCAGCCTGATGAAACTGCTAATTGTTGCAGGCATAATCCTGCTGGCGGGCGCCTTTGTCGGTGAGCTGGTGATCAAAGATCCCGGTTATGTGTTACTGAGCTACCAAAGCACCACCGTTGAAACCTCGATCTGGGGGTTGGCCATTGTTGTACTGGTTACCTTTTTCATTTTCCATCTCGCCGTACGTTTACTTCAGTACATTCTGGAACGCCGTCGTAAGATTGGCGACTGGAATGAAAAGCGTACTCGCGTCCGAGCCAATCGTCGCACCCTTAAAGGTCTGCTGGCGATGTCTACCGGTGATTGGGTGAAAGCACAGCGGATGCTGGTGTCAGCCGCCGACAAAGCGGAAACGCCTTTGATCAACTACCTGGCGGCCGCCCGTGCCGCTCACGAGCAAGGCCTGCCGGACGCAGCGGACCGTTTCTTGAAGCAGGCTCATAATGCGATGCCTAAAGCGGAAGCGGCCATTGGCCTAACCAAGGCACAGATTCAGATGTCCCGCGGTCAGCTAGAGCCTTGCGTAGCAACCCTGAAACGTCTGCGCGGCATTGCGCCTCGCCACACGTTGGTATTGAAGATGCTCAAGCAGGCCTACCTGCAGCAGCAGGATTGGCAGTCGCTGGCCGATCTGGTGCCTTACCTGCATAAGCACGATGTATTCAGCAAAATTCAGCTGAAGAAACTGGAGCAACAAGCCTACATGGGACTGATGAACAAATCCCTCGATAAGCTGCCAGTGGAAGCAGATGAGCAGACCCGTCTGAAAACCCTGAACAAGACCTGGAAATCACTTCCTGGAGAACTCAGCCATGACAGCGCCCTGGCCGATAGCTATGCCAAGCTGCTGATCGATAACGACGCCCCTGAAAAGGCGGAAGCGTTCCTGCGAGACAATCTCAAGCACAACTGGGATGACTCTCTGATCAAGCGCTACGGTCAGATCGCCGGCAACAACCCGGCCAAACAGCTGAAGTTCGCAGAGAGCTGGCTCGATGAGCATCCTGACAACGCCACACTGCACCTCACCCTCGGCCGCCTGTCTATGCTTAATGCACAGTGGCAGAAAGCACGGGATTACTTCCAACGCAGCTTGGCGTTGGAAAAATCTCAGGAAGCCTACGGTGAACTGGCTCGACTGTTGCGCCACTTGGAAGATGCAGAGGGTTGTCAGAAGCTGATGGAAGAAAGTTTCGGCAGCACCGAAGAAAGCCTGCCTAAGCTGCCACTACCTGCCGGCAACAGCTGATCTTTAGACACAACAGGTAACAAAAAAAGGTGGCTGACCAGCCACCTTTTTTATTGGTTTTTTGCCAAGCCATTACATTAGCTTCTAGGGGCGTAGGCAAACACATCTGAAAAGATACTGCCCTTCTTCAGGCCGTGATCAAGGAACGCATCCTCCACCGCATACACCATCGGCGGCGATCCACAGATATAAGCTTTGATACGCTCTAGGCCTTCGAAATCCTGAATCACCGCTTCGTGGACTAAACCTGTGCGCCCTTGCCACTCCTCCAACTGATCAGAAACCACCGGCACAAAATGCACCTGAGGGTGGTCCTTGGCCCAGGAATCGGCGAGACAGCGTAAGTAGAACTGCTCCTGCTCACGTACACCCCAGTAGAGATGAATCGGATTTTTGATCCCTTCATCCAGAGCATGTTCGATCATCGATTTCATCTGGCCAAAACAGGTGCCGGCGGCAATAAACAGTAGCTCATCATCGTCATCAAGGTGATCAGGGAAGAGTATACACTCGCCCATGGCCATCCGAATTTGTACTGAAGACTGAGAGCGAAACAGATCCAGCACCTGGTCTGACAGAGTGCCTTCACCCTGATTAAATATGTGCAACTCCAGCTCCTGCTGATTGGGCGCCGAGGCGATTGAATAAGGTACGCCGCGGCCATCCTCCATCACCAGCTCCAAATACTGACCGGCATGAAAGCCAACTTCCTGCCCCAGTTGCGGAACTCGCAACCGCACCTCATACACCGATGCGGCCAGCAACTTTACCCCCAACACATCGCAGGTGCAGGTAAGTTGCGGCCAATGGGTGGCGGCGCATTCAGCGTCATTCACCTCAGTGGAAGAGTCAGGCCCGTTGTTTTCAGTCGTCATTTAAAAATACCTCGTTGGCATCCAGTTTAGGATTACTGGGAACCCTTGTTAAGATCGATACCGAGACTGTCCCAGATCTCGTCTACACGCTGCTTTACCGCCGCATCCATGGCGATAGGAACACCCCACTCCCGTTCGGTCTCACCGGGCAATTTATTGGTCGCATCCAGCCCCATTTTCGACCCCAGACGCGGAACCGGCGATGCAAAGTCGAGATAATCGATGGGCGTATTTTCCACAAATACGCTATCACGGGAAGGGTCCATGCGAGTGGTTATAGCCCAGATCACATCTTCCCAATTGCGGGCATCAACATCATCGTCGGTGACAATCACAAACTTGGTGTACATGAATTGGCGCAGGAACGACCACACCCCCATCATTACTCGCTTGGCATGACCAGGGTACTGCTTCTTGATGGTCACCACCGCCAAACGATAGGAGCAGCCTTCCGGCGGCAGATAGAAATCGACGATCTCCGGATACTGTTTCTGCAGTATCGGAATAAATACTTCGTTCAGCGCCACACCCAAAATTGCCGGCTCATCAGGTGGCCGCCCGGTGTAGGTACTGTGGTAGATAGGACGATTACGGTGGGTAACACAGTCAACTGTAAATACCGGAAAGCTCTCTACTTCGTTGTAGTAGCCGGTGTGATCGCCAAAGGGTCCCTCTTCGGCCATTTCTCCCGGCTCGATGTAACCTTCCAGGATATACTCGGCGCTGGCTGGTACTTGCAGATCATTGGTAATCGACTTAACCAGCTCGGTCTTCTCTCCCCGCAGCAATCCTGCAAAGGCGTATTCTGACAAGGTATCGGGCACCGGCGTCACCGCACCCAGAATCGTCGCAGGATCAGCCCCCAAGGCTACCGAGATAGGGAAACGCTCCCCCGGATGCTCCTCCTGCCACTCTTTGAAATCTAGAGCACCGCCGCGGTGGGAAAGCCATCGCATAATCAATTTGTTTTTGCCTATCAGCTGCTGTCGATAAATCCCCAGATTGTGCCGGTCCTTATGGGGACCTTTGGTAATAACCAATGGCCAGGTAACCAAAGGGGCGGCATCGTCTGGCCAGCAAGTCTGGATAGGCAGCTTGGTCAGATCCACCTCTTCACCACGCAGCACGTGAGTCTGACAGGGAGCCTGCTTCACCACTTTCGGCCCCATATTCATCACCTGCTTGAATACCGGCAACTTCTGCCAGGCATCCTTCATCCCTTTTGGGGGCTCCGGCTCTTTCAGAAACGCCAGCAGCTTGCCCACTTCACGCAGCAGCTCAACACTGTCCTGACCCATGCCAAGGGCGACCCGTCGCGGGGTACCGAACAGATTTGCCAGTACCGGAGTGTCGTGACCTTTGGGATTCTCAAACAACAAAGCCGGACCGCCAGCACGCAGGGTCCGGTCACAGATCTCGGTCATCTCCAGATAGGGGTCCACTTCAGCGCGGATCCGCTGCAGCTCACCCATTCCTTCCAGAGCATCAATAAAGTCCCGTAGATCCTTATATTTCATATGGTTTACCGGTTGCCAGTGTTACAAAAGCTTAGGGCAGATTCTAGCCAGTTGCACGGTTCTCGGCCAGCACCAAGTTGGATGAGTTTTATCAGACAACAAAAAAGGGCAAGCCAGAGACTTACCCTTATTGGTAGATCGGTGTCAGCGCTTACTTACGCTTCATCGACATAAAGAATTCGTCGTTGGTCTTAAAGTCTTTCAGCTTATCGAGAACAAACTCGACGGCGGCAGTGTCTTCCATAGAGTCCAACAATTTGCGCAGAATCCACATCCGCTGCAGTTCATCTTCGGATGTCAGCAGATCCTCCCGGCGAGTACCGGAGCGACGGATATTGATAGCAGGGAACACCCGCTTTTCTGCAGCTTTACGGTCCAGATGAACTTCAGAGTTACCGGTACCTTTAAATTCTTCGAAGATAACCTCGTCCATTTTCGAACCGGTATCAACCAATGCGGTAGCGATAATAGTCAGGCTGCCACCCTCCTCAATATTACGAGCGGCACCGAAGAAGCGCTTAGGACGCTCCAAAGCATGAGCATCAACACCACCGGTCAATACTTTACCGGAGGAAGGGATAACAGTGTTGTAAGCACGGGCCAGACGGGTGATAGAGTCCAGCAGGATCACTACATCCTTCTTATGCTCAACCAGGCGCTTGGCCTTTTCGATCACCATGTCGGCGACCTGAACGTGACGGGCAGGCGGCTCATCGAAAGTACTGGCAACAACTTCGCCACGTACCGAGCGCTGCATCTCGGTCACTTCTTCAGGGCGTTCATCGATCAGCAATACGATCAGATGACACTCGGGATTATTTCGGGTGATGGAAGAAGCGATGTTCTGCAACATCAGAGTCTTACCAGCCTTCGGTGGCGATACCACCAAAGCACGCTGACCTTTACCCATAGGAGCGATCAGATCGATGACTCGCGCTGTCAGGTCCTCTTTGGAACCATTACCCATCTCCAACACCAGTCGATCCTGGGGGAACAGTGGCGTCAGGTTTTCAAATAGAATCTTGCTCTTGGCCTGTTCGGGGCGATCAAAGTTGATCTGATCAACCTTCAACAGCGCGAAGTAGCGCTCACCATCTTTTGGCGGTCGAATTTTACCGGCGATGGTATCGCCTTTGCGCAGATTGAAACGACGAATCTGGCTAGGGGAGACATAAATATCATCCGGGCCAGCCAGGTAGGAACTGTCTGCAGAACGCAGGAAGCCAAAACCATCCTGAAGGATCTCTAGGACACCGTCACCATAGATATCTTCGCCACCCTTGGCGTGCTTTTTCAGAATCGAAAAGATGACATCCTGTTTACGGGAACGGGCTAGGTTATCCATGCCCATGTCTTTGGCGATTTCGAGAAGTTCTTTAACGGGTTTTAGTTTTAATTCAGAGAGATTCATAATCTATTTGTCGAGTGCGCGCAGCAGATGGCTGGCTACTAATAAAGAGGGGACTAGTTGGAAAAGGTCTTCACGTTCATGAAGGAAGTGTGAGCCTATTCTGGCGATTAATGCTTGGGAAAGCAAGTACTACGGCGAGATTATGGCTGTTTGGATCAGAAACAAATCCTGGAGCAGCACTGGCTACTCCAGAAATTGATAATTTTACAGGCTGCTTTCCAAGAAGGCAGTCAGCTGTGACTTGGACAAAGCACCCACTTTGGTAGCTTCGACGTTGCCGTCTTTAAACAGCATCAGAGTAGGAATACCACGAATACCGAACTTTGGCGGTGTTTCGCTGTTCTCATCGATGTTCAGCTTGCATACCTTCAGGCGGTCGCCGTAATCTTTGGCCACTTCTTCCAATACTGGGGCGATCATCTTACAAGGGCCACACCATTCAGCCCAATAATCAACCAATACGGCTCCTTCTGCTTTCAGCACTTCTTGCTCAAAGCTTGCATCTGTCACATTGACAATATTTTCGCTCATTAGATCTTGTCTCCAAGGCACTAGCGACTCATTTAGGTCGCCCATAATAGCATTGACCGGAAATTTTATGGAAGCGCGCAGCTTATATTCAATCTTAAACAACGCTGTTTAAACTGAAGTGACGCTTTAAATTCAGGTGATTCGTTGTAGATGGGGACCATAATACATAAATCAAGCCCCGTCGGTCTCAATTATTCCTACTTCATTGGTATGAGAATTTTAAAAAGACCAGATTCTATGAGGCCTGGGGCCCCGCCGCCAGAATCTCGGGCTCCACCTCAAATTTCTGGAAATTATTGATAAATTGCTCGGACAACTGCTTCGCAGCCTGATCATAAGCCGCTTTGTCTTGCCAGGTATCACGGGGGTTAAGTAGCGATTGATCGATACCGGGAACCTGGTTTGGAATATCCAAATTAATAGTCTGCAGATGGGTACAGTCTGCGTTATCTAAGGAACCGTCTTGAATCGCTGCAATGATCTGTCGAGTAGTTGCAATGGAGAAACGCTCTCCGACACCGTAGCCACCCCCACTCCAACCGGTGTTGACCAGATAGGCTGGGCAATCCGCCGATCTCATTCGTTTCATCAGTAGTTCGGCGTATTCTCCCGCCGGTCGAGGGAAGAACGGTGCGCCAAAACAGGTAGAAAAGGTGGATTTGATACTGGCTTCAGAGTCCATCTCGGTCGAGCCCACCAAGGCGGTATAACCACTGAGGAAATGATAGGCCGCGGCTTCCCGACTCAGTTTCGCAACCGGAGGCAGCACTCCAGTGAGATCACAGGTAAGAAAGATGATAGCGCTGGGCTCATTGGCTTTATTTTTCTTAAAACGTTTATCCACATGTTTCAACGGATAAGCACATCGACCATTCTCTGTCAGTGAGACATCGCTGTAATCGGTCGCATTCTGGCCATCCAGCACCACATTCTCAACGATAGCCCCAAAACGAATGGCATCCCAGATAACCGGTTCATTGTCGCGACTGAGATTGATGGTCTTGGCGTAACAGCCCCCTTCGAGGTTAAACACCATACCCTTACCCCAGCCGTGCTCGTCATCGCCAATAAGAAAACGTTCGGGGTCTGCAGACAATGTGGTTTTACCTGTACCCGAGAGGCCAAAGAACAACGTGGTATCGCCCTCATCGCCGACATTGGCAGAGCAGTGCATGGGCAGCACGCCCTTTTCAGGCAAGAGGAAATTCTGCACGCTGAACATCGCTTTCTTCATCTCGCCGGCATATTTCATACCCGCCAGCAGCACCTTCCGACGGGCAAAATTGATGACCACACAACCGTCGCTGTTGGTACCGTCACGCTCAGGATCGCAGCAAAAGCTGGGCACGCTGAGGATCTTCCACTCCTCCTTGGCCTTGGGATTGTATTCTTTCGGCTGGATAAACAGATTTTGGCCAAACAGATTGTGCCATGCGGTTTCAGTAATAACCTGGACGGGAAGATAGTGGTCTTTAGCGGCGCCCACATGGACGGTGGAAACAAAATGATCTTCTTTAGTCGCCAGATACTCTTCAACCCGCTCCCAAAGGTCATCAAACCGATCGGCTGAAAACGGCTTATTGATCGGCCCCCAGTGAATCTCATCGGCGGTACTAGGCTCTTCGACGATAAAGCGATCCATTGGCGAGCGACCGGTACGGCGACCTGTTGATACCACCAAGGCACCGGTATCAGCCAGCTTACCTTCCCCCCTGGCGACCGCCTGTTCGATCAGCTCGGAACGTTCCAAATTAACAAACACCGTAGCAGAATCATCACCGTCAAATTTGACCATTGCAGAACCCTTGCTTATTTCAACCCCATTAATTTAGCGGGATATCTCTGTATTTCCAAGATTATGCCGTTCAATGCTGGCTATCGGAAGGCCCAACAGCTCCACTAAGGCCCTGAATTTCGGCAATACTGGTGCGATCAAAGCTGTATCGGGTATTACAAAACTGGCAATCCATATTGATACTGCCTTCGGTTTCCAGCATCTCTTCCAAATCGCTCGAATTCATTGTTTTCAAGATCTGCAAACTGCGCTCCCGGCTGCAATCGCACCCAAATCGTAGCGGCTCTTCTTCAAACATTCGCACCTGCTCCTCATGATAGAGTCGGTGCAGCAGCTCCGAATTCTCCAGTTGCAGCAACTCTCGGCTACTGAGAGTAGAACCCAGATGGGCGATGCGATTCCAATTCTCGATTTCGCTATCTTTGTCAGCAGACTGCTCGCTGGCGGGCAGTACCTGTAACAACATACCGGCGGCGCGACTGCCGTCGGCGGCCAGAGTTATACGGGTTTCCAACTGTTCCGATTGTTGGAAGTAATCTTCTAAGCAGCCGGCCAGTGTAGATTGCTGGAGTGGAACGATGCCCTGATAGCGGTTGCCCTTGTCTGGCTCGATAGTGATCGCCAACTGGCCCTGCCCCAGTATTGATGCCAGTCCTTCTTCTTCAGGAATACCACCTTCCCAGCGGGCAATGGCCCGCAGATCGCGCTGATGATTGCTCTCGGCCATCAAGGTGGTGATTGGTCCGCTACCTCGAGCGAGTAAACTCAGCCGCCCTTCAAACTTAAGCGTCGAACTGAGCAAGCCAACAGCAGCCAGCATCTCACCTAGCAGAGAAGCGATCTTGATGGGGTATGCTTGGGTGGCCAACACCTCTTGATAACTTTCCTCAAGCCCCACCAGCACTCCGCGCACGTCGGTATTGTCGAATATAAAACGCTGAATTTGATCGCAATTGCTCATAACTACTTAAACTGCCTAATTACCTGCTAGTTACCCAGACCACAGAACTGGTTCGGGCTTAGTGTTTGTTTCTAAGGACAGCATTTTAACACAGCAACATAAGACGGCAGTGGAGAAAATGAATCAGCCCTGGGGATATTTAATCGTCGTCGAGAGAATGATTGCGCTGTTTAAAATCGGCAATTTTACGGCGATCTTTTTTGCTGGGCCGGCCGTCAGACACAAGCTGACCCGCCCGCATAGACCGACGCTGCTCCACACTCATCTCTCGCTTGGCGATGCTCTCTGGGGTTTCAGCATAGAGTTTGGCCGCTTCAGGCGCGCCTCGACGCTGGTCCGATACCGCCAGCACTCCGACGGTCTTCTCATCAAAACCTTGCCGAATTTGTAAAATCGCGCCCACTTCTACAACCCGGCTGCATTTACCACGAACACCATTGTAGTGGACCTTGCCCCCTTCAATCGCCTGCTTGGCCAGCGCTCGGGTCTTGAAAAAACGGGCTGCCCACAGCCATTTATCGAGGCGAACCTTGGCATTCGCTTCAGCACTTTGATTGCTGGACTTTGCTCTACTCATCGGAAGCCTTGGGGTTAATCTCGTTGAAGTGATCGATAGCAGCGAATTCGTCAATATCCCGCGGTTGCTGCTGGCTATCTGGCTGCAGGATGGTGAGCAGATACTGGATACCATAACGCTGGGCCGAACGCAGCACAGCCAGACTGTCATCGACCAGCAGGGTTCGTTGCGGATCAAATTGCACTTGCTCCTGCAACTTGTCCCAAAAAGTCACGTCCTCTTTAGGCAAACCATAATCATGGGAACAGACAATTTGATCGACATGGCCGTCCAAACCGGTCCTTTCCAGCTTCATATTGAGACTTTTGCGGTGGGCATTGGTGACGATTACCGAGCGGATTTTTGCCCCACGCAAGCTATCAAGAAAGTCGACCACATGAGGGCGAAAAGCCACTTTGTGCTGGATCTCACGCTTCAGCGCTTCGATATCAACGCCCAGCTCTTCTGACCAGTAGTCGACGCAGTACCAGTTTAGTGTGCCCTGCTCGGCTATGATACGCTCTAGCAGATGTTGCTTTGCCTGGCCCGGTTCCAGATCATGGTGTTCGGCATAGCGAACGGGAAGATGCTCCAGCCAAAAATAGCTGTCGTAATGGAGGTCCAATAAGGTACCGTCCATATCCAGCAGCACGATATCGATGTCATCCCAGTTCAGCATAATATTTACAGCTACCGTCACAGTTCTGTCGTTAGAGGATTTCAGTATGCCCACAAAGCCAAAGATTTTGAAGGCAAGCAGCGTAGCGAAAAGCCGGCTGTTTGAAGTGGAAGCACTGTCTCTTCGATTTTCTAACGGCGTCGAACGCATCTATGAACGCCTGACTAGCCGTGGCCACGGTGCGGTGATGGTCATCCCGGTCACGGCCGATGGGCAAATTTTACTGATCAACGAGTATGCGGCGGGAATTCACGATTATCAGCTGACCCTACCCAAGGGCCTGGTGGATCCGGGCGAGACAGCCCTTGAAGCGGCCAACCGGGAACTGATGGAAGAGGTCGGCTTCGGCGCCCGCAACCTTGACCATCTAAAAACCATGACCACCTCGCCCAGCTACATGGGCCATAAGATCGATGTCATTGTGGCCACAGATCTCTACCCCAAACGCCTACCCGGTGATGAACCGGAAGAGCTCGAAGTTGTTCCCTACCCTATCGACCAACTGACGGACCTAATTGTGGAAGATCACTTTGCAGAAGCCCGGGTCATAGCAGCACTGCTGCTCTGGCTGCAGCAAAGACAGTCTTAATGAGAAACAGCCGTGGATAAGAAAGCTCTACTCACCCAAATCATGACCATTGCCCAGGAAGCGGGCGAAGCGATCATGGCAATCTACCAGCGCCCCAGCGACCTGCAGGTAGAAACTAAAGACGACCAAACCCCGGTGACCGAAGCCGACCTCATGGCTCATCGCCATATTGTTGCCAACCTGCAACGACTGACGCCGGAGATACCAATCCTGTCGGAAGAATCCGATCCTGACGCAATCCAAGAGCGGCGGACCTGGCCAAAACACTGGCTGGTGGACCCACTGGATGGCACTAAGGAATTTATCAAGCGCAATGGCGAATTCACCGTCAATATCGCCCTGATCGAGAATGGCCGCAGCGTTCTTGGTGTTGTATACGCGCCGGTCAGCCGCACACTCTACGCAGGTGTTCCAGGTTTCGGAGCGATTAAGCAAGACGGCCAGGGCAAGCAGGCCAGTATCAAAACCAAACCACTGGCGCCCTTTAAAAAGATCAGCATGGTTGTCAGTCGCAGCCACCCGAATCCCCGTCTAGACTCATACCAGCAGCAACTGCAGAAACTTGCACCTGTTACCACAACTCCTATGGGTAGTTCGCTAAAACTGTGTTTGATCGCAGACGGGCTGGCAGATATTCATATCCGCCTTGGGAGAACCTGTGAGTGGGATATTGCTGCCGCCGATGCAGTACTGACAGCCGCAGGCGGCCGTCTGACCGACTTGCAAGGCAATCCGATTCGATACAACCAAAAAGCCGACCTGTTCAATCCAGATTTTCTGGTAGTAGGAGACAGCCAGATCGACTGGCTGAAATACCTACCCACCCTAGAGAATTGAAACTCAGCGACAGCTCTTAGTTCCTAGCCGGACAATGTTGGCAACTTTGTCTTGAAACGCCCTGCCGGAAACCCGGTTCTCCATAATTGCGTCGATCTCATCCTGGTCAAGACGATCATGGATATAGTCAGTCAGGCAGGCACATTGCTCCTTGGTCCCACTACCTCCGCGAAGGCAGGATTCATTAAAGGGCTCCCATGTCGGTGCGGGAGAGAAAAAACGGCTTGAGATGGCAAAGCCCACCAGGGCAAAAGCCGCCAGAAAAAGAAAGAATCTAGGCATTGGGTATCTATTTTGTTCTTATTTCTAAAAAAATTTCATATATTCTATGAACTAATGCAGCGGTTGTGGAATCCACTTTAGTCGAGGCTCTATACCTGAGTAGTTTAATATGATTTATATCATATTAATGGTAGTATCCTCCCTCTCGTGAGGATGCCCGACGTAGAAGCGTCCCACAATCGCTGACAGTTTATGCTTAAACACGATAGAAAGAAGGTCACATCATGAGCTTTGAACTACCTCCTCTGCCTTATGCCAAGGATGCGCTGCAACCCCATATCTCTGCCGAGACTCTGGACTACCACCACGGCAAACACCACAACACCTATGTGGTCAAGCTGAACGGTTTGCTACCGGGTAGCGAGTACGAAAACAAATCTCTGGAAGAGATCATCACCTCTGCACCTGCTGGTGGTGTTTTCAACAATGCAGCTCAGATTTGGAACCACACTTTCTACTGGAACTGCTTGAGCCCTAACGGTGGCGGCGAGCCTACCGGTGCGGTAGCTGACGCTATCAACGGTGCTTTCGGTTCCTTCGAAGAATTCAAGGCCAAGTTCACCGACAGTGCGATCAACAACTTCGGTTCTAGCTGGACCTGGTTGGTTAAGAACAGCGACGGTTCCGTAGCAATCGTTAACACCAGCAACGCTGGCTGCCCTCTGACTGAAGGCCAAACGCCTCTGCTGACCGTTGATCTGTGGGAACACGCCTACTACATCGACTACCGCAATGTTCGTCCAGATTACATGAACGGTTTCTGGGCTCTGGTTAACTGGGACTTTGTTGCCGCTAACCTGGCCAAGTAATTTTTCCAGCTAATCCCTTCAAAAGCCCCTTTAAAAAGGGGCTTTTTTGTCTTACCCCTCAGTGCCTATATGACCCATATCAAGGCGCTTTCAGGCGAAATCCATAGACTCCCCGGTAGCAGGATAAAGAGGTCATTTAACCTCTAAGAACCTTACACTATTCGAAGCTCCGCTGTTTTCAGGAGACCTAACACTGTGCTGAATATTGAACGACCGGAAGATCGCATCCCTGAAGATGCCTTCGCACTGTTTTTTTTGGGTTTTCGCCCGTTTTTTTCTATGGCTGGCGTCAGCGCCGTCATCCTAATGCTGATTTGGCTGCCGTTTTTGGGCGGCCATGTTGCTCTTAATGATTACTACGGTGTAATCGGCTGGCATGGCCACGAAATGCTATTCGGTTATAGCCTGGCTGTGATCGCCGGCTTCCTGCTGACAGCCGTCCGCAACTGGACCTCCATGGAAGTCCCCTCCGGGGCTCCACTGATCGGCCTGACTCTGGTTTGGTTGGCAGGGCGTGTGCTATCCAGCATCGATTTCGGACAGCCCGACTGGCTAACCATGGGCGTTGATCTAGCCTTTGTTCCGCTGGTGATGCTTGGCCTAGCAAAACCCTTGCTGGCTGCAAAAGTCATGCGAAATATCGCTTTCCTAGCCATTCTGACCATGTTTTTCATCGCCAATCTGCTAATGCATCTGCAGGCGATTGGTGCAGCTAACACCGGCGCTCTGGGTATGCAGATGGGCCTCAGCCTGGTTATTCTGGTGATCGTCGTTTTGGGTGGACGAGTTATTCCGTTCTTCACCCGCAACCCACTGCCCGGTATGGAGCCCCGTCAATGGCCCCTTATCGAGATTGCTGCCGTCGCTGGTGTGGTATTGATCATATTGCTGGATCTACTTCAGCTATCTCCCATGATTTTAGCCGTTGTATCCATCATCGTTGCAGTGATCCATTACGTCCGTATGAGTGGCTGGTACGATAAGCGGATCTGGTCGCACCCCATCATCTGGGTACTGCATGTAGCCTACTGCTGGATTGCTACCGGTTTTCTACTCAAAGGTCTGGCCGGATTCCAGCTGGTCTCCCTGTCCGCAGCCACTCACGCCTTTACCGTTGGCGGCATTGGTATGATCACCTTGGGAATGATGGGACGGGTATCTCTGGGCCATACCGGCCGGATGTTGGAACTGCCTAGGCAGACAGTCTGGGGGATATTTATTCTGGCAGTAGCCGCTGTGGTCCGAGTGGCGGCAGGATTTGCGATTTTTGCCGGTGCTTACAATGCGCTGATCGGAATCGCGGCACTGCTATGGGCGATTGCTTTTGCATTGTTCTCCTACAACTACATCCCTTACCTGCTGAAACCTCGAGTGGACGGTCGCCCAGGCTAACTGGCCTGGGGCGCTGAACATTTGAGGGCAGCAACGGTTAAGGTATACTAGCGAGCCTTTTTAAAGACCACTTTTTCACGGGTAACATTCATGGGGTTTGTCGCCACCGCTTGGGGGATTTCTGGTATCTGCCTTATTTTAGGCAGCGCTATCTATCGTCTCTCCATCGTCGGAATGGAGGCCTTCACCCATTCGCTGGATTGGTATCACTGGCTTGTAGGGCTAATATGGCTGGTGTTTATGGCTTTCAGCGAAGGTTATCGCGGATTTCAGCAAGGATTCTCCCCTCGCGTCGCCGCCCGCATCGCTTACTTGTATCAAAATCCAACCCCAGTTCGGCTAATTCTGGCACCACTATTTTGCATGGGTTACTTCCATATTGAACGCAAACGCCAGATTATTACCTTTGTCATCACCCTGATGATCATTGCCATCGTCCAGGTCGTGCATCAATTAGAGCAACCCTGGCGTGGCATTATTGATATTGGCGTGGTGGTCGGTCTTGCCTGGGGCCTGATCTCTTTGCTGATCTTTACTTTTCAGGCCTTCACCGATGACAGCTACGATCACTCGCCGCAGGTACCGGTCACCAGCCCAGCTAGCCCGGAAAGATAAGTGAAAAAACGGTGATGCTCTTTAGAACACCACCGTTTTCTGCTTCTGGTTCTCGGCAATATAGATCGCCGACTTAATCTTTACCCCTTGCGCCGTTAATTCCAGCGGCTGTGCTTTTTTTCTCGTTTGTCACCCCATTTCTCTTTCAACTCTTTAAATTCAGCCTGCTGCTCTGGGGTTAAAACGCCATGGATAGCCGCATAGGTTTCTGCATGACCCAATACCCGTTCGCGGGCTGCATCAGCTTGTTGCTGGGCTAGCTTGTTAACCTGAGTTTGGTAGTCAGCGGTATTAGGATCCAGATTTTTCATACTCTGGCGTAGGCTCATCATCTGATCCCGTTTGCCGGTCATCTCAGCCTGACGATCCTTCATGATGTCGCGAATCTGGTCCCGCTGTTCCGCTGACAGTTCCAAAGCCCAATCCAGCTTCTGGAGCATTTTAGCGCCCATCATTCCGCCGCGTTGGCTATGTTCGCTGTAACGCCCTTTAGATCCCATGCGATCATCTTTATCGCAATAACGGTCGCCGTAGTTGGAGCCAACAGCCACTGCGGTGGTTCCGGCTACAGCTAGTGCCAAGGCTGTGGTGGTAATAATCAGCTTGCGTTTCATGATGTTGTTCTCCGTAATCATTGATTTCAGGATCCATTCTAGAGATACCAATGCAAAGCACGGTCAAGGCTGTGTAAAGTTTGTGTAAAGCGGGCTGGTTGTCTAAAGAGGCTATGGCAGAATATCCTTAAGGAAATAGGAAGGAGGTCCAATGAGTCGCATTCTGTTAGTTGACGACGATAAAGAGCTATGCCAGCTATTGCAGGAGTTTCTGCAATTGGAAAGCTTTGACGTGGATGTCTGTCACGATGGCCAGAGCGCACTGACAAGGGCACTCAATCATTATTACGATGTCATCGTCCTTGATGTAATGATGCCCAAGCTGAATGGCTTTGACACGTTGCGGGAGCTTCGTAACGAATCCAATACACCGGTATTGATGATGACTGCCCGGGGTGAAGAGATAGATCGAATTGTCGGATTTGAGATGGGGGCCGATGACTATCTGCCCAAACCATGCAGCCCCCGCGAACTGGTAGCTCGACTAAAAGCCATTATTCGCCGGGTAGGCCTGGAAAGCGGCGGAGAAACCTGCCAACCAACCGAAAGCGATCATTTGGTTGTCGCCGACCTGGAGATGTTTTCCGGTGCCCATCGAGTTCTCTGTGATCAAACCTCCCTTGAGCTCACCCACACAGAATTCAGCTTGCTGCAGCAATTGATGCAGCAACCAGGCAGCCTGGTCAGCAAAGAGGAGCTGACCCGCAAAGCACTGAACAAAAAGCTAGGCCCCTACGATCGAAGTATTGATATGCATATGAGCAATTTACGCCGCAAACTGGGTCCTTACAGCAGCGGCCAGGCCCGTATTAAGACCGTTCGAGGCATGGGCTACCTTTTACTGCTACCGGAAGGTGAAAGCTAATGCGTCGCCTGTACTGGAAAATCTTCTTCGCCTTCTGGTTGGTTATGATTCTGATTATCTCCACCAATCTGGCGGTCACCTGGTTTCAGTACCAGCATTTTAAGGACTCCGAGCAGGAGCAGGAACATATCTCCGAGCTAGCCTTTCAGGCTGCCAACCTCTTTGAACAAAAAGGCAGTCCCGGACTGGTTAAATGGCAGGACAAACTCAAGCGTCGCACTGAACTGAAGGTTGCCCTACTCGACGAAAACAACATCCCCGTTACTCGGCAACTACTCCCTCCACGCTTCAAAAAGCTTTTTGATCGACGTCAGCGGCCAAAATATCGAGACCACGATCATGAGGATGATAATGACGAATACTGGGAGTCGAAAAAACGGGACGGGCGCCACGGATTTTTCCGGGATCGAAAGGAACGACCGCTCATCTGGCCCATTAACAGTGCCAGCGGCAACCGCTATCACTTTGTGATATTTAACCCTCACGAACTGGTAGACCACCTCTATTCAGGCTCCACCATTCTCTGGCGGATCGGTATCTCCATCGCCATAGTGGCGCTCTTCGCTATGCTGCTCAGCCACTATCTGGTGCGGCCGGTGCGACTGCTACAGAGGGCATCACGCAAGCTGGCAGACGGAGATCTCGACAGCCGGGTATCCGCCGCCATCGGTTCACGACGCGATGAGCTGGGAGAGCTGGGACAGGACTTCGACACCATGGCCCATCGCATCCAACAACTGATCGAAGGTCAGCAACAGATGCTGCGGGATGTTTCTCACGATCTCAGAACACCCTTAGCGCGTCTGCGTATCGCTCTTGAACTGGCTCGAAAGCGCCATGGCGAGGCCACAGAACTGGACCGGATGGAGCTGGAAGCAGAACGCATCAATCAGATGATCGACGAAATTCTCAACCTGGTACGACTGGACCTTCGACCCGATGGCCTCCATCGTCAACTAACAGATCTAATTGCACTGTTGCAACCATTGGTGGAAGACGCCAATTTCGAACAAACTCGGGTCACCCTCAATGGACCAACGCAACTTAGCTGCAGCATCGACGCCAAGCTGATCTATCGAGCGGTAGAAAATATTGTCAGCAACGCCTTGAAGTACAGCGACGGTGAGATCCAGCTACTATTACAACAACATCCTCAACAGCTGGAGCTGAAAGTCCTGGATCAGGGACCTGGGGTTGCCGAAGAGAAGCTCGACCGACTGTTCGAACCCTTCTACCGAGTAGATGAAGCACGACAACGGGAGAGCGGTGGCTACGGACTGGGCTTGGCCATTGCTGCCAAAGTTATTGGCTTACACGGAGGTCAGATCAGTGCCCGCAACCGCGCCAGTGGCGGGCTGGAAGTAAACATCCAGCTGCCACTGTGATTGACTGATCAGTTAAGAAACAGCTGATAGGCAGGGTTTGCGGTCTCTTCGGTGTAGTTGTAACCGATCTCCTCAAGAAACTTCACCACATGATCGCGCTCGTCTTCAGGTACCTGCAGCCCCACCAGTACCCGGCCGTAGGCAGCGCCGTGATTGCGATAGTGGAACATGGAGATATTCCAACGACCACCTAAGCGATCGAGAAAACGTACCAACGCGCCTGGACGCTCGGGGAACTCAAAACGGTACACGACTTCATTGTTCACCGCCGTTGGCGCATGGCCACCCACCATGTAGCGCACGTGGATCTTGGCGATCTCGTTATCGGACAGATCTTCAACCTCTTCAACCTGTTCCCGCAACTCCTTCAACAAATCCTCTCGATCACTGCCGCCAGGCTTGATCTGCACACCGGCAAAGACCACGGCGTTATCGTCATCACTGTAGCGATAGTTGAATTCGGTAATATTGCGACGTCCAAGAACGTTACAAAACTGCTTGAAACTACCAGGGCGCTCAGGGATTTTGGCAGCGATAATGGCTTCACGCTGCTCACCCAGTTCAGCCCGTTCAGAAACATGGCGCAGACGATCGAAGTTGACGTTGGCACCACTATCGATGGCGATCAGATTCTTACCCTCGATACCTTCACGCTCGACATATTTCTTCAGCCCTGCCAGAGCGACGGCACCTGCCGGCTCGGTCACAGAGCGGGTATCGTCAAAGATATCTTTGATTGCAGCACAGATTTCGTCGGTATTAACCGTGATCACTTCGTCTACGTAGTTGCGGCAGATCTCAAAAGTGTTCTGGCCGATCTGAGCCACGGCAATGCCGTCGGCAAAGATTCCCACTTGGGGTAGTATCACCCGCTCATTGGCATCCAACGCGGCCTTCAGGCAAGCAGAATCCTCCGATTCAACACCGATCACCTTGATCTCTGGGCGCAGGTATTTGATGTACACAGAGATACCTGCCACCAAGCCGCCGCCGCCCACCGGCACGAATACGGCGTGAATAGGTCCGGTTTCCTGACGCAACAGCTCCATGCCGATGGTTCCCTGGCCGGCAATCACATCGGGGTCATCGAAGGGATGGATATAAACGTAACCCTTTTCTTCTACCAACTTCTGAGAATACTTGAAGGCTTCGTCGTAAGTATCGCCATGCAACACCACATGACCGCCCCGGGAACGAACTGAATTCACTTTTATATCTGGCGTCGTCTTGGGCATCACAATGGTGGCCTGAACCCCCATCACGGAAGCAGACAACGCCAAGCCCTGGGCATGGTTTCCTGCCGATGCGGCCACCACACCTCTGGCCTTCTCTTGCTCCGACAACTGGGCCATCTTGTTATAGGCGCCCCGCAGTTTGAAGGAGAAAACCGGCTGCAGGTCTTCCCGTTTCAGCAGTACGCGGTTATCGAGGCGCTTTGAGATGGATCGGGCTTCATCCAGCGGCGTTTCTTTAGCCACATCGTAGACACGAGCCTGAAGGATTTTCTTGATATATTGGTGGGGCATGGGTATTCCAGAATCCACAACGGACGCCTAAGGGCACCGGGATAAACAGTAAGTAACAAAACTTATAATAGTAATAACTATCGGGTGCTGACGTCTACAAGGCAAGTCGATTGCAACGTATAATTGCGACAAATTTTGGCGTTATAGCTAGACCAAATACGTTTCCGGGGAAATCATGACACAAGATGAAATGAAACAAGCGGTGGCCGAGGCTGCCGTTGAACAGATTAAGAGCAAACTGGAAAGCGAATCCATTGTGGGTGTTGGCACCGGCTCTACCGCCAATTTCTTTATCGATGAGCTGGCCAAGATCAAGCATACCTTTGATGGTGCCGTAGCCAGTTCTGAAGCCACGGCAGATCGTCTCAAGCAACATGGCATTGCGGTCTACGATCTGAACTCCGTCAACCAGCTGGATTTTTATATCGATGGTGCCGACGAATTCAACGAAAAGTTCGAACTGATCAAAGGTGGCGGTGGCGCACTGACCCGGGAGAAGATCGTTGCCGCAGTGGCCAAAACCTTTATCTGTATTGTCGATGAAACCAAAAAGGTCGATCTGCTGGGAGAATTCCCCGTACCTATCGAAGTGTTGCCCATGGCCCGCAGCTATGTAGCTCGTGAACTGTGCAAGCTGGACGCCGAACCCATCTACCGTGATGGCTTTGTCACCGACAATGGCAACCAGATCCTCGACGTTCATGACTTGGAGATCGAAGATGCCGTTGCTCTGGAATCCAAGATCAATAATCTGGTGGGCGTGGTCACCAACGGTCTGTTTGCAGAGCGTTCGGCGGATATCGTGCTAATGGGCACCCAACAGGGCGTAGAAGTGCTGACTCGCTGATCCCAGCCTACTTATGATGACAGGCACCGGCTTCGGTGCCTGTACTGAGAAAATCCAGTATCGGACACTGCTCCGCAGGCCCCACACCGTCGCACAGGGATGACAGGGTCGACAAATTCTGCTTTAGCTCAGACAACTCAGCTAGTTTAGCGTTGATCAACTGAATCTTATCCTCTACCAAACCTTTTACTGTGGCGCTGTCCGCTTCAGGCATTCGTTGCAGATCAAGCAACTCTTTGATCTCTTGTAGAGAAAACCCCAAGCCTTTGCTGCGACATATGAAGACTAGGACCTGAATAGATCGCTCTGTGTAAATTCGATAGCCGGACTCACTGCGCCCAGGCTGAGGTAATAACCCACGCTGTTCGTAATAGCGGATAGTCTCGACACTTAAACCAACAGCTTTGGCAACTTGGCCTATTCTTAACGTCGTCATCGATCCAATCCTCTACTGATTCTTTATCGGCGATCATATATATTCTGTCATTGCGATTTAAGAAAGGCCAAGGGAGTGATTCGCGTTATGAAACTTAGATCTTCGTACAAAGTGGCGGGCTCGCTATTAATCCTGCTGTTAGTCGTCTCCCTGGCGACACCTTTTGTGGTGAAATCCCAGCTGAAAAAATGGATGCTGGAAAATGGCGCTGAAGAGGTCCAGATTGAGCGCCTGTATCTCAATATTTGGACAGGGCGACTGGAACTGCAAGGGCTATCTGCCCAAGCTAACAACCGTGACCCATTAACTCTTGGCTTGCTGGAGTCAGAGGTCAGCTACCAAGCCTTGTGGAAAAAGCGCCTCCAAGTTAATGCTTTAAAACTCCAAAACAGCCAGATTCCGGTCCACCAAAACAAGGAAGGCTGGAATGTCGGCCCACTCCATTTTGCAGTCACCAGCGAGGACAATACCGAAAAGCCAACGTCCAACAACTGGCATTGGGGACTGAGTCAGCTGGATATTCAGAATCTCCAGGTGGATGCCACACTACCCGATCAGCAACATCAGCTGATCATCGAAAACAGTCAACTCCGCCTGCTCTACAACTGGCTGCCGGATCAGAACAGTTTCTTTATCATTAGCGGCCAACTGAACAAAAGCCCTTTCTCCATCGATAGCCAGGGTACACCACTGGCCAAATCTGCCGGTGGCGAACTCAGTCTGAATATTGAAAAACTGGATCTCCATTCGCTGCTTAGAGCCTGGATCCCGGAACTTAAGGGCAGTTTGAGCAGCAACTTGAAACTAACCGTAGCTCAGAGCGAGTCCGGATTATCCTTAAGCCAGTCGGGCACCCTGGAGGTCGCTGCGGCTCAGCTAAAGCAGACGGAGCTTCAACTGGATAGCAATCGCATCCACTGGCAAGGCGACACCCGCCTGAACCTCGATGGTCAAACCTTGAAGACAATAGCTGCTGATGGCGAATTGAGTCTCGATGCTCTCAAGGTAAAACAGCCTGAACTAGATCTCGCCGTAGACTCCATCAACTGGAAAGGCAAACGCCAGTTAGGGTTTGAAAAAGGAGAACTGGCTAGCACCCAACTGGAGGGTGATCTAGCAATTAAAGCTTTGAAATTGGTCCAGAACCAACTAACCCTGAACACCAAGAAAATTCTATGGCAAGGAGCCAACAACCTTAAGTTCCAACAGCAGCGCCCTCAGCAGATCAAAAGTGATGGCCAACTGGCCCTGGATAGCGTTCATCTGCAACAGGCCCAGCTCGATCTGCAGTCAGAACAGATCAACTGGCAAGGAACCAACCAGCTGGAGTTAGCGGAGCAAACCCTCTCCAACCTGCTCAATGACGGCCAGTTAGCGATTAAGTCCCTAGCGGTTAAACAACCGGGCATCACCATGAATGAGTCGGGAATTAATTGGCAGGGAACCATTAGCGGCGCCCCCGACAAGGAGCTGAATGCCAAGGGAATCTTCAAAACCTCACCCTCCCAGATGGACTTGGGTGCACTGCTACTCAGCAGCCAGTCACGCTTCTGGCAGGGCTCAGCAGGCCTTGATCTAACCAACGGCAGCCTGGCTTCACTAAGCGGAACAGCCAAACTTGAGCAGATTGAGATTCAGTCAAAAGACAAAACCCCGCTGGCAAAAGTAGCCGCGATATCCGCATACTCCTTGTCGTCCGGAGCTAATAATCAAGTGGGTATCGGTCAATTGAGCTTGGATAAAATCAACCTAAGCCACAAAAAGCCTTTGCTCTCTCTTGCCAAGGTCGTTATCGATAAAGCCTTGCTGGCTCCGGGATCGGCTCAAATTGATACCATTCAACTAGCGGCCCTGGAAACAGAACTGAACCTCGACAAAGAGGGCCAGCCGGCCGCCTGGTTAGCATGGCAATCGGCTTTAACGGGGCAACAGCCATCGGACCAACCTGCCACTCCAAACACCAAAGACCGTACACCTTTCCAATTTTCCCTGAAGTCATTCAGCACCACCGCTCCGGCGAAAATCCTATTCAGCGATGAGTCGGTCAATGCTAAAGATATTGAAATTCTGGTGGAGAAATTAGCCATTTCCAATATCGATACCAACTCCAGCGATCCGGGTCCTTTCGAATTGCTAGCCAAGCTCAATCGCTTTGGCGAACTGGCGATGGGTGGTAATTACAGCTGGATGTCTCCCACACCTAACGGTGATTGGAAAGGCGCACTGTCCAATCTGGAACTTCCGCCGTTTAGCCCCTATATGCAACGCCATAGCGGCTACCAAATCAAAAGCGGTCAGTTCAACATAACTACCGGCGGCACGGTAAAAGCGGGTAATGTTGATAGTAAAAACACTGTGAAAATTGAGAATCTGGATATCAACCAGGCCAAGGAAAGCGATACCGATGGCTTCAACAAAAAACTTGGTATGCCTCTGGAAACCGCGATTTCTATCCTGACCGACGATGACAACAATGTCTCTCTCGATATTCCGATATCCGGATCAGTAGATGACCCAGAATTTGGCTACCAAAGTGTCGTTAAAATTCTGATGGCTAAGGCCGCCAAAGAGGGCGCTATCAGCTATTTGACTACTGCGCTGCAGCCTTATGGCGCGCTGATCAGTCTGGGACGGCTGGTAGCTAAATCTGCCAGTAAAAACGCTGTCGATCTGGAACCGATCAGTTTTGAACCGGGTTCTTCGATCTTGTCCGCCAAAGCTCAGGATTATCTGGGTAAGATCGGTGATCTTTTGAAGAAAAAAGAGGGCATCCGTTTAAACCTCTGCGGCTATGCAGTTGCCTCGGATCAACAGGCGATTATCGGGGCCTTCAAACAGGCATCCGGAAAAACGGCGTCAGGCGCAGCCAGTTCAGTTCAGATGCCAGAGAAACAACTTAAGGAAGCACTCAACACATTGGCACTGAAACGATCTGAAAACGTTAAACAACAGCTCTTAGATGTGGCCAAGGTTAAGGCAGATCGCCTATTCAGCTGCCTGCCTGAGGTAGATCTGAAGTCAGACCTGGCTCCGCGGGTTGGACTAGGACTGTAGCTTCAGCTCTCACTAGCTCTTTCTTACAGGAATACTCGCATGCACCAGCGTGCCCTGACCGGGTTCGCTGGTAATGTTAAAACTACCGCCTAAACCATAGACCCGCTCACGCATACCGATAATTCCGAACCCTTCGTTATCGGCCGCCAGGTCAAAACCGCAGCCATCATCGCGCACAAAAACCAACAACCGGTCAGGAGACATATCTCGAATAACTTTGATCTCCACGCTGGTTGCCCCTGAGTGTTTCACACAGTTGTTGAGAGCTTCCTGTAGCAGTCGATAGCAACTGATATTGAGACGTTCCGGCAACTCATTGAGCGGTCCTTTGAATTCATGGGTGAAAGAAATCCCCGCAGTTTTCAGGTGGGAGTTAGCTACACACTCATTAAGCGCATCAGCAAGCCCTAGGTCATCTAATGCCGCTGGACGTAATGCCCGCATCAGGCCATAGGTCACACCGTAGATTCGCTGAGCTATTTTATCGATCGATTCCGCTGCCTGGAAAGCTACCGACTGCTGGTCTTCAGCCGAGGTATTTTTCACTAACTGGGCATCGGTACGAATTGCCGTCAAAGATTGCCCCATCTCGTCGTGCAACTCGCGGGCAAGATTTCGCCGTTCCTCTTCTTGGATTGTGATGATTTTCTGAGTCAGGCTGCGGTTCTCTTTCATCTGTCCGCGCAGATCAGAATTGGCTTTCACCAATTCCCAGGTGCGCTCCTGTACCCGCTGCTCTAACTGATCACGTTCATACACCAATTTGTCATTAAGCTGCTCCATTTCAAGCTGAGTATCTTTGCGTCGACTGTAGTTTTGATAGGTCAGCAGGAAGGCTGCCAGGGAAAAGGCTAAAACGATAAAACCCGTTAACCAGCTAACTTCACTCCAGAACATCTGCTTGGTGATTGTTATCTCTAAGGACTGACCGAATCGGTCAATGGTTTTACGGTCCTCAATCTCCGGCAGCAGCTGTTTACTCATCCAGCTAGCCACTTGATTGGCATGACGGATACCCAACTGGTTGCCCGCGCCATCACTGAGAACGATATTTAGTCGATCTTTCACATGGGGTCGCGGTGGCAACAGGGTATTTGCCTTTACTACGAGAGAAGCGATTAGATGCCCCTCTTCAGAGTCTCCGTACAGTGAAGGGTCAATGGTGTGGAACAAGCGATACCCCATCTCGCCAGATTCCATTGGATAGGCCTTCGCCGCAAAAACATCTAGATAGTAACTAGCCTTCATCATCGCAACCCGGTTTGCTGCAATGGAATAACCATCCAGTCCAAGCAAAGGCTGAGTACTGGAGCTCAAAGGTTCAACAAAAATAATTGGATAAAAGAAGGTCTGGTCGGCGCTGTTTACCTCTATACCAGCCTGCCCCCGTTTTTGCAGCCGAATGCTGAACTGTTCTAAGCCCTGACTCTGCATCTCCTCTTCAAAACTGCTGATGTTTTCTGCTGTAACCCGTCGGTAAAGCAAGAAATAGGAGATATGAGGATAATGTTCTCGCATCTTAGCCGCGTATTTTCGGACGGCACTAAGATCAGCCTGATCATT
This sequence comes from Motiliproteus sp., assembly GCA_026196225.1. Taxonomy (GTDB): domain Bacteria; phylum Pseudomonadota; class Gammaproteobacteria; order Pseudomonadales; family Balneatricaceae; genus Motiliproteus. Next base: position 511 of record JAPHRD010000014.1, on the reverse strand, counting down.
TTCAACCAGAGCTACAAAGTTATTAATCAGAATTTCGTTGATTAGTGCACGTTCATAAGCGTATTCATAGATAACGCTGGATTCTAACTGCAACTGCTCCCGATGCCGGCTGATATCGAGTAGCAGCAGCATAAAGATAAAGAAAAGCGTCAAGGTCGCCCACAATCCACCCAGCGCCCAAACTCTGCGGTAAAAAATATTCACTTTAATTCCGAGAAGAATCTCTTAGAGGTCTATATGAAGTTTAGGTACGGCTTATACGGCTAGCAATAGTTAGATGGGATTAGCTAGTGTGGGGGTTCTCGGCCACTATACCAATGTATTGAGCCTAATTGCTGAAAATGATCATGCCGTTGGATATTTTAGTTTTATTGATGGGAGGGTTATTGGATAGTTTATGTTGGCATTCTTTAGTTACAAGAGCCTGTGGGCGATTGCCGATGGAAGTCCTCGGGACGAATACGCCCGAGTCGTAAAACCGGCTCGGAGCAGGGCTCCGTCTGCTTCCAGT
>JAPHRD010000083.1 GCA_026196225.1 Motiliproteus sp. | reverse complement strand
CAAAGTGTTAAAGCGGATGGCATACGGTTACCGGGACAAGACGTACTTCTTCTTGAAGATAAAAGATGCCTTTCCCGGTAAAGCGCGATGAACCTTTTTATTTGACCATCACTTAAGTTGCTCAGAACAAGCCATCTACCGCAGAATTAACTTCATTTAAACTGCTCAGGCTCATCTATCAAGCCCTATTGACTTACAAGGCGGCCAGGATCACTTCGGCTTTGCTAACCTCAAAACTCTTGGGTGGCTCTACATTCAGTAGCGTAACAATCCCATCTTCTACAATCATGGCAAATCGCTGGCTGCGAATACCGCCGAAATCACCCGTTTTCATCTCCAGTCCCAACGCCTGGGTAAAGCCTGCACCACCATCAGCGATCATGGTAATCGCTTCGGCATTCTGAGCCTCTCGCCAAGCTTTCATCACAAAAGCGTCGTTAACCGCCAGACAAGCAATCTCATCAACCCCCTTCGCCAATATCTGGTCGGCCATCACCACAAAACCCGGAAGATGGGCTTCTGAACAGGTGGGCGTAAAAGCGCCCGGTACTGAAAACAACACCACCTTCTTACCAGCAAAAAACTGGTCCGATGTCACCATATCCTGGCCGCTATCGTTTACTTGAGTGATTGCCGCGCTAGGTATTCTGTCGCCTACTTTGATCATAAAAATTACCTCTTAAAATCCAGACAGGAAGCAGTACTCAGCCACAGGCTGGCTACCCGAATCCCGTTAATAGTGTTCTCTTAGTGAATCTGCTGCTCTAAAAACTCAGCCAGCTTTGCGTCTTCTTGATTGATATGGCGTATCAGCCAGTCACGGAGCAGTTTGATCAACTGGTCCTGATCCACCACACCGGTTTGATGATATTGATCTACAAACGAAACCACCTGCCCACTCAGTTGGGAATGGAGATGGCGGTGACGGTCCAGATCGGGGAATTCACATTCATCCATCACCCCCTCTTCCAGCTCAAAGTGTTCCTGAATGTAGACTTGCAAATCCTCCAGCACCGCTGAAGCGTATGGGCCAAAACGCTTTTCTGCAGGTATCGACTCCAGTTTTTCGAACCAATCCAAAATTCGCATATGCTGCATATCGATAACCGTATGCCCGGTCTTGTTCAAATCCACCTTGCAAATACTCCAAAGCAACCGCCATTAGAGATCAGCATAGCAGGAAATCGGAGCGTGCAGCTAAATTAGAAACCCCTGTTTTTTTAAAGGAATTTAGTCCATAAAATCTATACGTGTGGGTCTGTAGTTTAGATCAGTTTCTCGGTCCAGAGATGCCGTGGCCCTTCTCCGCTCTGTTCGGTTGCTTGGATCAGGAAATCGATAAACACTCGAACCTTACGAGGCAAAAACTCACGCTTGGGATAGTAAAGATAAACTCCCATATCGGGATGGCGGAGGGGTGGAAACAGCACGCAGATACGATTGTCATGCAACCAGTCCCGGGCAATGAAATGAGGTATCTGGGTTATCCCAAGCCCTTGCGCACACAGCTCTGCCATGGAATCACTATCGTCGACGACAAAATCTGCACGGGTATCCCGATGAATAAGGCCTTGGTCGCTCTGTAGCAACAGGGGAAATAGTTTTCCGGTCTGCTTGAAGCGGAATCTGATCCAGGCATGCTCCAGCAGTGCCTCTTCAGAATCTGGTCGACCATGCTTGCTGAGGTATTCATCACTGCCGCAGATCAAAAAATCAATTGGGCTTAGCTGGCGAGCTACCAAGGAACTATCCTGAAGCACACCGCTACGAATCGAAATATCAAAGCCTTCTGCGATCATATCCACATAGGCATCGTTAAACTGAATCTCGATATCGATTTTCGGATAAAGACGTCTGAATTCTGTTAACAGCGGGCGGATATAACGCCGACCATAGGAGATTGGGGAATTGATTCTTAGCAGCCCGGCCGGCTCTTCGTTCTCCTGTTTCAGCCGTTCCTCGCAGCCTTGCAGTTCTTCCAGAACACGGCGTGCGGTTACAGCATAACTCTGCCCTGCCCAAGTCAATTGCAGTCGCCGCGTTGAACGCTGAAACAACTGGATGCCTAAATTAGACTCCAGTCGCTGCACCGCTTTGCTAACGGTAGAGGGATCAGTAGCAAACTTCTTGGCAGCGGCAGCAAAGCTACCACTATCTACGGTCGCCAAAAAGAAATTGAGGGCTCTGACCTTATCCATACAGACACCATTACAGAATTATATTCACTTCTATAGTGTTACAGATGACCTTTTATCACTCAATCAACTTTCTAGAATAGGCGCATCCAATCTTTAATAGCATTGAGGAAAAGCGTCTATGAACACTCTGAGCCTTACTCACCCACATCCATTTCGATCAGCTATTCTGGCGATCCTGTTTTCTATTTTTGCCCTTAGTCACACGGCCTCTGCCGCCGATAAACGCATCGGAATACTGGTCTATGACGGCGTTCTAACCTCAGATGTCACAGCACCTTTGGAAGTCTTTGGAATTGCCAGCCGTTTAAGCTGGTTCAGCGACTACCAGCCGGTAACCATTTCTGTCCAAAAACAACAGACCATTACCACCGAAGAGGGGCTGAAAATTGGTGTCGATTATTGGATCGGCGACGCACCTAAACTGGATGCGTTGATCGTCACATCCAGTTATGAGATGGAGCCGTTGATCAGCAACACCGCCTTAATTAAATTTATTCAGAAAACCGCAAACCATGCGCAGTGGGTGGCCAGCAATTGCTCCGGCGCTTACCTGTTGGCCGAATCGGGCACTCTTGACGGTAAACGAGCAACCACCTGGGCCGGCGGAGAATCAGACCTGCAGCGTCGCTACCCAGCGGTCAAGGTCGAACACGATCGCAACGTGGTAATTGACGGTAATTTCATCACATCTAACGGCAGTCTGGTGAGCTACCAGGCGGCACTGATGTTATTGAAAAAGATGAGTTCTGAATCCAAGGCCAAAGAAGTTGCTGAAACCCTGCAGTACCAGCGGTTTTCGACCCAACCCTTCTAGTATTTTTTACAGGCAAAAAAATGGCCACCTAAAGGCGGCCAAAAGCACAACGAACTCAGAGATAGGGGGTATTCTGATTTTCAGTGCTGAGGTCGTCTCCTCCCTGAGACGCAATCTCGATCCTGAACTTCTAACTTTTGAGAAGAGGAGGAAGGCAGGGCTCAGCGCCTTCCCCCTCAGACTGAAGTGAACGTAGAATCTGAAGGATTAAGCGGTTTCCAGCTCGCCCTCTGCACTCTCACGGTTGTAGATAGCTTCGTCTACTTCGTTCTCGCTCTTGCCAACCAGCAGAGAAACCATCATGTCACCACAAACGTTAACGGTGGTACGGGCCATATCCAGGATACGATCGATACCAGCAACGATGGCCAGACCTTCCATTGGCAAACCAACAGTGGTCAGAACCAGAGACAGCATGATCAAACCGGCACCAGGTACACCAGCGGTACCGATAGAAGCCAGGGTGGAAGTCATGATAATCAACAGGTAATCAGACATCGCCAGATCGACACCGAAGGCCTGTGCGATAAACAGTGCGCAAACACCTTGGTAAAGCGCAGTACCATCCATATTGATGGTGGCACCCAATGGCAGTACAAAGCTGGAAATTCCTTTTGAAACACCCAGTTCCTCACGAGCCGCTTTGATTGTGGCAGGCAAAGTACCTGAGGAGCTAGTGGTGGTGAAAGCGACCGCTGCAGGGTTGAGTAAACCTTTCAAATAACGCACAGGGCTCAGTCGACCAACCACAGCAACCAGACCGGTGTAGAACACCAGTACGTGGATCAGGCAGCCAATATAGACCACGGCAATTACTTGAATCAGAGGCATCAGAATATCGACACCGTATTTACCAGCAACCCAAGCCATCAGGCCAAATACACCGTAAGGAGCAAGCTTCATCACCAACTCGGTGAGCTTGTACATGCCTTCTGCCAGAGCTTCAAATACCTTAACTGCAGGCTGGCCTTTCTCACCACAGAGGGTCAGTGCGATACCCAATCCCAGGGCAAAGAAGATGATCTGAAGAATGTTGCCCGCAGCCAATGCATTGATTGGGTTTTTGGGGATGATGTTGAGCAGAGTCTGAATTAAAGGTGGGGCATCTTTGGCGATCGCAGCGGTATCGGTGGTAACCATGTTGATACCTTCACCGGGCGCAAACAGAGTACCCATACCCAGGCCGATACTGATGGCCACTGCGGTGGTGCCCAGATAGAGCACCACGGCTTTTAGACCGATACGCCCCATCTTGCGGGTATCCTGCATGGAGGTCACACCCACCACCAACGAACAAAATACCAAGGGTACAATCAACATCTTAATGGCGTTGATAAACAGCGTACCTATAGGTTTCAGAATCTCAGCGTCGGGTCCCATAAAAGCACCGACGATAACGCCGAGCACCATACCGATAATAATCTTCTTCCAGAGTGACATACCACTCCAAAAGCCGGGTCGGCCTTGATCTACCAGTGTCTGTTGCATGACTTTTATCCTTTTATCGTTGTTTTGGATTGCCCACCTGCGGGCTTCTTGATCTAACAAGATCTAGAGTGATTTCAGCGCCGACGGCGCTGGGGTTGAATCATGTTGCTGGGAGTCAAAACCTCGTTGAGGTCTTCCTCGCTCATCAGCTGTTCTTCACGGATTAGCTCCAGAACACCCCGGCCTGATTCCAGTGCCTGCTTGGCGATGCGGGTAGCGTTCTCGTAGCCGATATAGGGATTGACGGCGGTGATAATGCCGATGCTTTTATCCACCAGTTCCTGGCAGCGCTCTTCGTTGGCGGTAATGCCGCGAACACAACGGTTTTTGAGCATATCCATGGCCTGGGTGAGCATGCGGATCGATTCCAGCACGTTGTAGGCGATCAGGGGCTCCATGGCGTTGAGCTGCAACTGGCCTGCTTCAGCGGCCATAGTGACCGCCAGATCGTTACCCACCACCTGGTAGGCCACCTGATTAACGGCTTCAGGAATAACGGGATTTATCTTGCCCGGCATAATAGAGCTACCGGGCTGCTGAGGCGGCAGGTTGATCTCATTCAAACCACAACGGGGTCCCATACTGAGCATGCGCAGGTCGTTGGATATTTTTGATAGTTTCACCGCCAGGCGCTTGAGCATCCCAGAAAAGAGTACGAAGGCGCCCATATCGGAGCTGGCTTCTACCAGATCGGAGGCGCGTTTGAACTCGAAGCCGCTCAGCTCTGACAGATGACCGACCGCCAAACGAGCATATTCAGGGTCAGTATTGATACCGGTGCCGATAGCGGTACCGCCCAGATTTACTTCTTTCAGCAGATCTGACAAACCATCGATACGCTGGATATCTTCCCCTAAGTTAGAGGCGAAGGACTGGAACTCCTGACCCAATGTCATCGGCACCGCATCCTGCAACTGGGTGCGGCCCATCTTGATTACGTGGGAGAACTCATCGGCTTTAACGGCAAAGGCATCGCGCAAAGAAGCCAGCGCTTTCACCAATTCGCTGTGCTTAAGCAAGATCGACAGACGCACCGCGGTGGGGTAGGCATCGTTGGTGGACTGGGACATGTTGACGTCGTTATTGGGATGCAGGTGCGTATATTCGCCCTTGCCGTGCCCCATGATCTCGAGGCCGACGTTAGCAATCACCTCGTTGGCATTCATGTTGGTAGAGGTACCCGCACCACCCTGAATCATATCCACAACAAACTGATCGTGGAAATTCCCATCCAGAAGCTGGCGACCGGCAGCGTCGATGGCATCGGCCTTGGTATCATCCAGCAGACCCAGGGATTGGTTGGCACGGGCGCAAGCCATTTTCACCAACGCCAGCGCTTCCACCAGTTGCGAGAAGTGGCTGATCCTGACGCCGCTAAGATCAAAATTCTTACAAGCTCGCTGGGTCTGAATACCGTAGTAGGCGTCTGCGGGAACCCATGCTTCGCCCAAAAGATCCTTTTCCCTACGACCCTGATCTGCCTGCTGTTTCAGTGCAATTTCTGCCATGTGCTTACCTTCGATTTGTTTTTATTGGCTGTGGAGGGATAGATCCTCCAATTGGGTAAGCTATAGCAATGGCGATGCCAACTAAGAACAGGCAGCACAAACCCATGATTTAAAAGGATTTAAATATAAGAAAGGAAAACAACAATTGCGACGAAGGGGTATAACTATCGGAATAGCCACCCCATCAAAAAGGCACTAATCATTTTTATATCAAAGAGTTAACCTGCATCACCAAAGTTATAGCGCTAACTATGGTTATAGGGGTTTAAATCTGGTCCTCATCCTGAAGACGCTTGAGCCGCTTACTGAGGGCTGGTTGCGAGATTCCCAGTAGCCGGGAGGCCAGAGACTGGTTGCCATCACTGCGCCGCATCGCTTCGGCAACCAACATATCAGCCGCCTCCTGCAAGGTCGGTAAAGATTCTTCGGCTGAAAACAGCAAGCTGTCGCTGGTGACCGCTTCGGGAAGACTATCGCCCCCCTGGCCCAATACCTTGCGAAACACCTCCATGGACATCACCTTGGAGCGATGCTGACTAACGGCGTCATAGCATAGGGCCTGTAACTCACGAACATTACCGGGGAAGCTGTAATTGGACAGCAAAACCGGCAGTTCCTTGGGAATGGTGGGTATATTTTTGTCCATCTCCCGAGCCGCTTGCGCCAGAAAATGTTCTAGCAACGGCTGAATATCGTCCTTACGTTTACGCAGTGGCGGCAGCTCCACCTGATGGGTGCGCAGCCGGTAGAACAGATCCTTGCGAAACTCACCACTGAGCTGCTTCTGTTCCAAGTTCTGATGGGTCGCCACCACTACCCGTGCGCGCATCCGCTTGGGTCGGTCGCTGCCCAGGGGGTAGTACTCACCTTCCTGCAGCAAGCGCAGCAGTTTTACCTGGGAAGCAAGACTCAGATCGCCAATCTCATCCAGAAAAAGAGTGCCGTCGCCGGCCTGCTCCACCATCCCGGCCCGCGCTTTGTCGGCACCGGTAAATGCGCCCCGTCGGTGACCAAACAAAGTATCGGCGAAGACGTTGTCATCGAGCCCAGCGACGTTCACGCTCACCAGCGGACCACTACGACCGCTGAGAGTATGAATGGCCTGGGCGATCGCTTCCTTGCCGGTGCCGCTTTCACCGCAAACCAACACCGGTTGGTTGCTGACAGAAACCGACTCCAGATACTGAAACACCGAGCGCATACTCTTGTCGCGGGTGATGATATTGGCAAAGATCTCCGGCCGTTCCAGGGTATCGGTGAGAAAACGCCGACGCATCGCCTGGTTCTCCAAGCGCATCTCCTGCATCCGGATAGCGCGGCGAATCCCCTCGATCAGGCGATCCTCTTCGGTGGTCTTAACGAAATAGTCGTATGCCCCCAGGCGAATGCAGTTAACTGCCGTTTCCAGCTGATTGAGACCACTGATGATAATCACGCCAATATCGGGGTGCTCTTCAACGATCCGCTGCAGCAGTTCTTCGCCAGAGAGGTGGGGCATGGTCAGATCGAGCAACACCAAACCGATAGCTTCACGGTCAATTATGCCCAGCGCTTCGCGGCTGTCTTCACAGCGGAAAAGATGATTCACGCCTCGACGCTCCAGGGTGATACTGAGACTGCGCAGGAAGGAGGCTTCGTCATCCACCAACAGCACACCGAAATTGGGATATAGATTTACGGCCATATCAGTTTCTCTTGATCACTGGTAACGACAGGATAGCGAGGGTGCCCTCACCGGGAGCGGAATCATACACGAGGATACCACCGTGTTCCTGGACGATGGAGGCCGATACCGACAGCCCAAGCCCAGTTCCCCCCTGCTCCCGCTTGGTGGTAAAGAAGGGGTCACTAAGTCGCGGCAGATCATCAGCCTCGATACCTTGACCCTGGTCTTCCACCTCCAGACTGATCATCCGCTTTTCGGGAAGATAACAGGTCCGAACCACAATCCCTTTTTCTACCGAATCCAACGCCTGGCAAGCGTTTACCACCAGATTGATCACCACCTGCTCGATCCGTTGGGCACTGCCCATAAATTGGGGCAATGCCTCCGCGTAACTGACCTGAAAATGATTGGTGGATTTTTTGATGGTGTTATCTACCAGACGGATAGCAGTAGCTACCACCTCATTGAGATCCACCTGATCATTAAGATCGGCCGGCCCCTGACGGGCAAAATCCCGTAGGTCATCAACAATGCGCCGGATTCGCTGAGTACCGCTCATCATGTCGTCTAGCATCGAGGGAATCTCCTCTCGCATACGACTGTAGGCCAGACCACCCAGTTCAAAATCACCTCGCTGCTGGTAGTGCTCCTCAAGAATCTCTTCGAGATCCTGGTGCACATCTTTCAGCACCGGCAGGTTGAGTAACAACAGGCTGCTGGGATTGTTGATCTCATGAGCCACCCCCGATACCAAAATCCCCAGGGAGGTCATCTTATCGGCTTGAATCAGCTGTTGTTGCTGAACCTTCAGCTCCTTGGTGCGGCGACTGACCTCGCGGGTCAGCATCCGGTTCCAGATAAAGATCCCCCCCAGCAGAATCAAGAGCAGAGCCGATACAAGGGCTGTGGCCTTGCCCACTTTCTTCCAGGGAAAGCCACTGCCCTCCAGGGGCCCCAACCACTTGTCATAGATCGCCTGTTGGCGTCCGGTATTGATCAGGATGGCCAAGCCTTCGCTGAACTGTGCCAGCAATTCCGGATTACCCTTGATAACGCTGAACCCGTAACGCTGGGCACTGAAGGGTTTACCCACCGGAATCAGGTTGGACAATTCCAGCTCCTGTCCCAGATAGAGGCCCGGTAGGTTTGCTACCAGAGCGTAGTCATGCTTTCCCGACGCCAGCATCCGCAGAGCATCAGCGTGGGTATCCACCAAAACCAGCTCTGCACCCACATCGTTCTGCACCAGGTAGTCGTGCATAATGCCGCGCCGTTGGACAATCACCTCTTTGCCTTTAAGCTGGTTCAGCTTACTGACTTTAGCTGCCCCTTTTCGGGCAAAGATCGACTGGTGAACGATGGCGTGGGGAGGCGAGAAATCGTAGCTTCGCGCCCGATCATCAGAAAAGGCCATACCCTGCAGCACATCCACCTCACCGGATTCCAAGCCTTCGCGCATCTGATCCCAGGCACCCAGACGAATCTCGATATCCATCCCCATCACCTCGGCGATGGCGCGGGTCAACTCGGTGTTATAGCCGTCCGGTTGCCCCTGTTTACTAAGAAACTCGTAAGGTGGATAGTTGTGATCACCACCCACCACAATGATCGAATCAGAATTGTTATTTTCAGAGGATTCAACAGCATTTACGGACCCTTTATTGGTGAGTACGGCCTCGTCTGCAGCCAGCAGTAACCGAGGCATTAGCGAAAATAGCAGCGCCAGAAAGCAGACCGTCCTGATCATCTTAAACGCCACCCTCTGCTGAAGGTGATGACTGGAAGCGTTGTTTCAGTAACTGCCACAAAGCCTCCGACTCAGAAGCCAATGGTCTGTTGCAGCGATAAAGAAAGACTTTTAAAGAAAGATGCCAATCAGGCCCTCCGCAAGGGACTAAAAAGCCCTGACGTAACTCTTCCCGAATGGCAAAACTGGGAACCCAGGCGATGCCCATCCCCTGCATGGCCATCACTTTGAGACTATCGGCCATAGGAGATTCCACGGTTTGCTGGAGCTCCACCTGCCCGGGAGGCTTTCGCAGCAACTGCTGAACACAACGTCCCAGATAGATATCTTTCGGATAGGCCAGCAAGGGCAAACTGTCGGTATTATGAGCGTCAAGATTAAAGACCGGGCAGCCCTCTTCGTCACTGCGACTGACCGGTACCAGTTGCTCGGTCTGAAGGGCAATACGATCAAAACCATCTGCGTCTAAGGAGCGGTCTTCAAAGGCCAATAGAAAATCACAGATGCCGTTTTTCAGTGCCTGCACGCTGTCATCAACATTGGCCACCACCTGCCGGGTTTCGACGCCTTCCAGCTCTTCTCGAAGTGATTGCAAAAACTCGGGGAATAGCGACAACGACAAGCTATGGGACACGGCAAAATCGATCACCACCCGCCCTCGCTTCTTTAATGAGCGCAGATGATTAATGCTGTCGTCCAACTGCGAAACCAGATTACGAGCGGTTATCTGAAACAGGCGACCGGCATCGGTCAATTGGATGGGTACGCTGCTACGATCCACCAGCACACACCCCAATGCCTCTTCAAGGGCTTTGATGCGACGACTGAAAGCCGGTTGGGTAAGATGTCGCTCTTCAGCAGAGCGGGAGAAACTCTGGGTTTGGGATAAGGAAAGAAAATCCTCCAGCCACTTGGTCTCTATATTCATCCCACGCTGTCCTTTTTATTATTCAAACGATCCGGATCGATGGCTCAGTATACTACCGCTGGCCATCTGTTCCGCCATTTCCGCCTGCTTATACCAACTTCGCATAGCCTATAGAGCCTTTGCATAATGCCTGCATCCGTTTGATATTCAAATGGATATTGTAGACCAATGCCGTTTCTGCATGGGTCTTGCGAATACGGCATTGGCCGCTACCGTTTTCCCTCCCTAGAGTGCCTGTCATTCATCAGGGAGAACTAGTTATGAGCGCAACCATCGGAATCCTCGGGGGCATGGGCCCCTTGGCCACCCTCGATTTTGTCGAGAAAATTATCGACCAGACCCCCGCCAGACGGGATCAAGATCACCTCCCCCTGCTGATTCATTCGGTGCCACAGATTCCTGACCGTACCGCTAATCTGATGGGGACTGGCGAATCACCGCTGGATGCGCTGCTGCAGGGATTAACAACCCTCACCGAGGCCGGCGCCCACTGTATTGCCATCCCCTGTAATACCGCTCACTACTGGCACCCGGCGCTGGCAGCGAAAAGCACGGTTCCCGTACTGCATATCGCAGAGGCATGCGCCCAACAGTTATCCCTAGATAGCATCAGCAGTGTTGCCCTAATGGCTACAGACGGCACTTTGAAGGCCGGCTTCTACCCTGAACAGTTAAAGAAATTTGGCATTGACCTGAGCATTCCGGAAACAGCCCTTCAGCAGCAGATAATGGATGGAATCTATCGGGTAAAATCAGGGAACATCATCGAAGGCGGGGGGCTATTGGAAAACAGCCTGAAATCACTGTTGGACCAAGGTGTTCAAAGGGTCATTCTGGGCTGCACCGAAATCCCCCTGGCCCTGGACCGAATCGAATCCAATTACCGTCATCTCGGTATGGATGCCACTCGGGCACTGGCTAAAGCATGCATAGATTGGTATCAGCAACAAAACCATCCAATTGCTGCTTAGATATAGATCTTTGTACGACACATAATAAAACGGGGCTTATTCTGCCCCTTTTTGAATTACCGGATCAGTACTTATCTTTTTTGCGGGATTCTTTACGCATCTCTTTTTCTTTTTTACGTGCCTCCCGTTGCTGTTCCTCATAATATTTTCGATCTTCTCTTTCCATTTCAGCATCATGCTTCCGACCTTCCCGCTCCATCTCTTCTTGATGCTTTCGCTCTTCACGCATCATTTCTTGGTAATCTTTTCGCTCTTCTCGCTCGAGTTCTCGCATTCGCTTGGCATCTTCACGCTCATTTTTCATCTGCTCTTTGCGGGCTTCCCGCTCCTGCTTATTGGCAGAATCTGCTAGCGCTACCGGCGCGGAAACGACAGAACCGAGAACAATTGCCACGATCGTAGATTTTAAAGATTTCATAGTTTTTCCTTAAGGGTTAGCCGCTCTGATATAGCACCATGTTTACCAACTCTAGCTGAATATTAACTGAACAGCATATAAGGAAAATTCGGTTAACTCGGCCTATACCTGTGAGCGACTGTTTTGACAGCCGTCAAAGCGAATACACCTTTTGGCGCATATTGGCTGAATATGCCCCGAAGTCCATAGACCGCCAGCGGCCATGTGGTTAGGATTCAACTATAGTTACCATCCTATCCACACAGTCCAAGTTGTCGTATGGATACGAGTAAGCAGACGACATTTACGTTGGAGAATAAATTCCATGCACACCGAACAGCAGTGGCGCGGCAGTCAGTTGGCCACCCCTTCGATCCGATTGTGGGAAAAAGACGGCGCCGAGATCCGCAAAGATCTGAGTGATTACAGTTCCCCCGTAGTTGCAGTGGCCGTGCTAGGTACCCTGGCTGCGTATGCTTCCAGTGACGGCGGTTTTGCCTCCGTCTGGGCAATTCTGTCCGTTGCCTATTGGATCTACCTCTGGGTACTTGCCGAACTCAATTCCCCTGGATTCTGGGCACAGCAAACAGCGATAAAGGTGTTGGCGCAATTGCCGCTGGCTTTAACCAGCCTTTCTTATCTGTTGATGATTAAAGTGATGGAAGTGGTGGTACAAGGCTATTACTTCGTACGCTGGAGTGTATCCAAGTAGCTGGCTCAGCTCTTCCTGAGCATCATTTATTTAACGGCCCCGTTGATCAAACAACGGGGCCGTTTTATTTGAAAACCTAGCACCGCCCAGCTCTCAACGACTTCCCAGGACTCAGTAGCAATAAAACCGATCAACAGGCCACCCGCTCCTCAACTAAAAGCTACAGATTTTCAAATAGTTAATATCCTCTACATGGTCAAAACGATCTTAAAAAAACCTAGGGATCCTGTGATTAAGTCCTGTTTATTGAACAATATCGCTCATCAAAGCCATTCGGCCGCATGATCGCCATCATTTGCTCGTTTTTTGAT
>JAPHRD010000080.1 GCA_026196225.1 Motiliproteus sp. | reverse complement strand
CTCTCGCGGAACTGCTTAATCCTGTTACACCCGACAAGAAAAAAAGGAACCCTCAAATGAGGATTCCTTTTTGATCAATATTTGTGGGACAGCAGTGCCCCCAACCCAGCTATCTGAGCAATCGCCAGATCGATAAAGATAATTCCCCGCCGCAGCACCTCTTGCCCGAGGGGCACATGACTGGCTAATACCAGCAGTCCGGCAGCCAGAGCAGGCGCCAGGATCTGCCACTGCCCTTCCATCATCTAGCAGCCTGCAGTAACCGCTCGACAACCTCACCATAGAGTTCGAACAGTGAACCACCAAGGTCAACACTTAACGGCAGCTTCACTACAGGCACACCGGTCTTGTCCGACAGCCAGCGCGCTGCTCGATCGTTCTGGTAATCCGCCAATAAAATCATATCCGGCAGCTGTTTCTGACTTGCAGTCAAAAGCTTGCCCAGATGAGCGGTGGTCGGGGCCACACCCGGCTTAGGCTCAAGGGTTGCCAGCTGTTCCAGTTGTAACCAGCGCGCTAAATAGGGCCAGTTATTATGATGAACGATCACCTGCCTACCCTGCAACGACTGCAGCCGTTTCTTCCATCCCTCTGCAGCCTGACGCCAACGGGTCTGAAAATAAGCTCCCTTCTGACCATAGAAATCAGCGTTATCCGGATCGAGCAGCGCTAGTCGCTGCTGCAGTTTTTCTGCAACAACAGCAATCAGCTGAGGATCCATCTGAATATGAGGGTTACCCGCAGTATGCACATCGCCCATACTGCGATCCAGACGTTCCGGCTTACCCAACAACTCCACGCCTTCGGTCACAATAAGATTGCCGGGCTGTCCAGGTTGTATCTTGCCATTCCCGGACTTACGCAGCAGTAGCGGCAACCAACCGATCTCCAGTTCAGCGCCGGTACAGACCAGAAGATCAGCACGTCTAGCCTTGGATATAAGGCTGGGGCGTGCCTGAATATGGTGAGGATCCTGACGCGCTAGGGTAGCACTTGAAACCTTAACCCTGTCACCAGCCAGCTCCTCAACCAATACACCCCATTCCGGCTCGCATGCCAGTACATTAAGCTCGGCACGAGCGCCGGCGCTGAATAACAGCGCCAACAACAAAGACAACCTAAATAATAGTCGCATCATCGCCATCCTCAGAACTGATGAGCGCCGTGGCTGCCGAGACTATGGGTATACTGCAGGAACCATTGATCATCGCTATCCTCATAGGAACGATCACGATTATATTGGAATCGGATACGGCTAAATTCGCTGGCGTTCCATTCAACCATGGCACTGTATCGTTCTGGCGTATGGCCTTCGTCAGTAAGCCCTGCTTCCTCCAGCACATCCTCATCAGAACCGCTGTTGTCCGCATCCAATCGATCGTATCGCAGACCCAATTTCCATTGCGGCTTGAACTGATAAACCGCCTGGGCATACCAACCACTCTGATCACCATCGTAACTGGTGGTTTCAAGTGGTGAGCTATTCAGCAGCGTGACGGTACCATCCTCTTTACGCTCGAAATATTCGAACTGTAATTTCAGGTTACGCCCTTGAGCATCTCCCGCTGGCACCCATTTATAGACGACATCGATAGCATTGATTTCGCTATCGCCATCAAATGATGGAATCTCATCCGCACCGCCGCCGTGGCTATGACCACCGCTAGTACGTCCTTCGATATCGTTGCTGCGCCAGTGGCTCAACCCCAGCTGCCAGCTGTGATCGGCTCCAATATCGCCACCGACATTGGCAAACAGACTCCAGGCACCGATCGCTTCATGGCTACCACCAGCGGGGAACTGGCGACCACTGAGTGCTTCCGCTCCCAATTGCAGGAAGGTTTCAGTATCAGCCACATAGCTGACCTGAATACCATCATCCCACAGGCGGTTGCCAAACAAGCCCTGATAGATCAGCGGTGCATCGGCAAAATCCCAGGCATGCTCATGTTGTTCGTTAAGATAACCAACACCAGAGAAGAAACGTCCAAATTTAACTGTAAGGCCATTTCCCAAGCCGATGGTTTCTATAAAAGCTTCTTCCAGCTCAACCTCTGTCTCACCTTCATGCTCATGGATGGCGACGGTTGCCTGACCAAAAAAGCGATTATCGATGTTAGCGCTGAATGCAATTTCCGTATGCCCAAGAGCGAAACCTTCCTCACCTATGCCGGCTTCCCCACCCAGGGCAAAGCCTGGCAGCTCGTAGGCCTCTGGATCATTTCCGAAGCTGGCGAGACGACCATCAAGAATAACGCTGATCTGCGGATTAAATCCGGAGCTAGCGGCATCTGAAGCCCCTTGTTTTGCTTGCTGCAGCTCTTTATTCACCTTCTGCAACTGCTGAACAGTCTGCTGCTCGTTGCTCTGCAACTGCTGTAACTGCGCCTCTAGCGCACCGATACGCTGCTCATACTGGCTTTTAAGTTGCTGTAATTTCTGCTGTATTTCACCAACCTGAGGGGAAGCTGAAGCTGGCATGGATACCAGTGAACTCAAACCCAACCCTAAAAACATCCAACGATTAATCATTCGCTCCCCTTTTGAGAAATCTTCTAAACAGAACAATGATGTTATCACATAACATACTTTGCGAAATGATACGTTATAACGTTTTTTCAATCCGGTGTTTTGATCTACACCAGATCATATGGCGAGCAAACCAAGTCACTCAAAATGATCGATAATTAGAGGCCACCAAGATTCTACAGAGCACAAAAAAGCCCGCTAATTAGCGGGCTTTGAAATCTCTACCGGGAAGCAGGTGCTATTCCCACTCGATGGTAGCGGGCGGCTTACTGGAAACATCATAAGCTACTCGGGAAATACCGGAAATCTCATTGATGATCCGCCCGGAAACAGTCTCCAGCAGATCGTAAGGCAGATGCGCCCAGCGGGCAGTCATAAAGTCGACAGTTTCTACCGCACGTAGCGATACCACGTACTCATAGCGACGACCATCGCCGACAACACCTACTGATTTAACCGGCAGGAATACCACAAAAGCCTGACTAGTTTTGTGGTACCAACCAGAGCGATGCAACTCTTCGATAAAGATCGCGTCCGCCTCACGGAGAATATCGGCGTACTCTTTCTTCACTTCGCCGAGGATACGAACACCTAAGCCTGGACCAGGGAACGGATGACGATAGACCATATCGTAAGGGAGGCCCAGCTCCAGACCGATCTTCCGAACTTCGTCTTTAAACAGTTCGCGCAATGGCTCTACCAGCTTCAACGCCATATCTTCGGGCAAACCACCAACGTTGTGGTGTGACTTGATGACATGAGCCTTACCAGTCTTGGCTGCTGCAGATTCGATTACGTCCGGGTAGATGGTACCCTGCGCCAGCCATTTAACGTTGTCGATCTTAGCGGCTTCTTCGTCGAATACTTCTATAAAGGTGTTACCGATAACCTTACGCTTTTGCTCCGGATCACTAACGCCTTTCAGTTTACCCAGGAAAAGCTCTTCGGAGTTGGAACGGATCACTTTGACGCCCATGTTCTTGGCGAACATGTCCATCACCTGATCACCTTCGTGTTTACGCAGTAATCCGTTATCCACAAACACACAGGTCAGCTGTTTACCGATCGCCTTGTGCAACAGCGCCGCCACAACAGAGGAATCAACACCGCCAGATAGACCCAATAGCACATGATCATCGCCCACCTGAGCGCGAACCTGCTCGATGGCATCTTTAACAATATTGCTAGGAGTCCAGAGTGCTTCACAGTCACAGATATCACGTACAAAACGTGAAACGATACGCTCACCCTGCTTGGTATGAGTCACTTCAGGATGGAACTGAACACCGTAGAAACGGCGCTGCTCATCGTACATACCAGCGATAGGAGCACTCTCGGTGGAGGCCATCAGATGGAAACCTTCTGGCAGCTCGACCACTTTATCACCGTGGCTCATCCACACGTCCAGCAACAAAATGCCGTTGTTGGCAACGTGATCTTCAATGCCATCCAACAGCGCGCTGGCACCCTCGATGCGAACCTGAGCATAACCAAACTCACGCTGCTCTGAGGATTCGACTTTACCACCCAGCTGTTCGGCCATGGTTTGCATGCCGTAGCAGATACCCAAAACCGGCACACCCAATTCAAACACCACTTGTGGTGCACGGGGAGTGTCGGAGCCGGTTACAGACTCTGGGCCACCTGCCAGGATAATACCCTTGGGATTAAATTCGCGGATCTCCTCTTCGCTCATATCAAATGCGCGAATCTCCGAGTAGACACCGCACTCACGCACACGACGTGCGATCAGCTGAGTGTATTGAGATCCGAAATCCAGTATTAGAATTCGTTGTGCATGAATGTCTTTAGTCACGGTCGTACTCCGCCTGTCAGGCTTTGGATCCGCAACCGATGATTACGGACCGTCTTTTTACTGCATTCTAAAAACGAAAATGGGGCTGCCTGCGACAGCCCCATTACTAAAAAACTCTTTACTAGCCAGCCCGATAATTCGGCGCTTCCTTAGTAATAGTCACATCGTGGACATGACTCTCTTTCATGCCCGCACCGGTAATTCGAACAAACTTGGGTTTAGTGCGCATATCTTCAATGCTCTGACTACCGGTGTAACCCATGCTGGAACGCAAACCACCCATCAACTGGTGTACCACAGCCGCCATTGGACCTTTGCAAGGAACTCGCCCTTCAATACCCTCAGGTACCAACTTTTCTGCTCCCTCATCCGCATCTTGGAAGTAGCGATCAGAAGAACCTTGGGATTGCGCCATGGCACCAATTGACCCCATACCACGATATGCCTTGAAGGCACGACCTTGATAAAGCTCAACCTCACCAGGTGCCTCATCAGTACCAGCCAGCATACTACCGACCATTACCGCGCTGGCACCGGCTGCAACAGCCTTTGCCAAATCACCGGAGAAGCGCACACCACCATCAGCAATCAATGGAACACCACGCTCAGCCAAAGCAGCAGCCACATTGGCTACCGCAGATATCTGAGGAACACCAATACCGGCAATAATCCGTGTAGTACAGATCGAACCAGGACCGATTCCCACTTTAACACCATCGGCACCGGCATCAGCCAATGCGATCGCTGCATCTGCAGTAGCAATATTGCCACCGATCACCTGAACCTCAGGATAAGTGTCTTTGACCCAACGAACACGATCAATTACACCTTTGGAGTGGCCATGAGCAGTATCGACAATAATGACATCAACACCTGCATTAACCAGTGCGGTAACACGATCTGGAGTCTCAGGACCGGTACCAACAGCAGCACCAACAATCAAACGCCCTTCGGAGTCTTTAGCCGCATTGGGATAGGCCTTTGCCTTATTCATGTCCTTAACGGTCATCATTCCCTGCAGCTTAAACTGATCGTCCACAACCAGTATCTTTTCGATGCGATGCTTACGCAGCAAATTGCGAACAGTATCGGAATCTGCACCGGCTTCGACGGTTACCAGGCGATCCTTGGGGGTCATAATGGAATCAACTTTGGCGTGCACATGCTTTTCGAATCGCATATCACGACTGGTCACGATACCAACCAGATCACCATCATCTACAACAGGAAAACCAGAGAAACCATGTTTGTCGGCTATCTTGTGGAGCTCACCAACAGTGAGATCAGAGCGGCAAGTAACCGGGTCCTTAACCACACCACTTTCGTAGCGCTTAACCTTAAGAACCTCTTTGGCCTGCTCTTCAATGGTCATGTTCTTATGGATGATTCCCATGCCGCCTTCTTGGGCCATGGCAATCGCAAGCCGTGCTTCAGTAACGGTATCCATGGCAGCAGACACCAACGGCAGATTCAGTTCAATCTTTTTGGTCAGACGTGACTTAAGACAGACCTCTTTGGGAAGCACCTCAGAGTAGCCTGGAACCAATAATACATCATCGAAGGTAAGAGCTTCTTCAGCAACTCGTAACATGACTTTTCGCCTTTCTCCGGTCGAAGAAAAAAAGGGAGCATTATATAGCGGCACCCGCCCCCAAACAACCACAATATGTAGGGTTCGGATAGAATTATCCTAGCCTTCCAAACCTCTGGGCCGGACAGCGCCTCCGCTTGAAAAAAGCACCGCCCAGAAGCAAAAAACGCCACCCTCAAGGTAGCGTTTTGTTCAGCTGACTATCAGCTTAGTCCATCTCCTCGATCCAAGCCATCTGCACCGCTTCGAGAATCTTCTCTCCGCAATGCTTGGGATCGTCGTCAAACTCTTCCAACTCCATAATCCACTCACTGAGTTCAGTGAAACGCACGTAACGTGGATCAACATCGGGATGCTGCTCACTCAGTTCGATAGCGATATCCAGACTGTCCGTCCATTTTAAAGTCATCGCCAACCTCCCCTGCTCAGTGGTTTTCAGAAACCTGATTAATCGTGTACTTGGGAATCTCTACCACAAGGTCTTCTTCACCAACCACAGCCTGACAGCTTAAACGGGATTCAGGCTCTAGACCCCAAGCCTTATCCAGCATGTCTTCTTCCAATTCATCCGCCTCATCAAGCGAATCGAAACCTTCACGAACCACCACATGGCAGGTAGTGCATGCGCAGGATTTTTCACAGGCATGCTCGATCTCGATACCATGAGCTATCGCTGCATCGCAAACGGTTACACCCGGCTCTGCATCAATCACCTGACCCTCAGGGCAGAGATCATCGTTGGGTAGGAAAATAATCTGCGGCATTACGTTTCAACCTCATCCACCGAGTGCCCAGCCAGTGCCCGGCGAACTCCATCATCCATTCTACGGGCCGCGAATTCGTCGCTGGCCGCACTTAACACTTCAATACCTTTGGCGATCGCTTTGTGATCGCTACCGCCATTGAGCTGACTTAACTGAGCGATACCCTGACGCAGTATGGCTTGATCTTCTGGGGTAAGCAGGCGATCTCCATCTGCATCCAGCGCAGCCTCCAGCGCTTCGATCAAACGGTCCGCCTCAACCTGCTGTTCCCGCAGGGTACGCGCATCGTGATCTTCCTGAGCGTGAGAGAACGAATCCTTGATCATTCGCGCGATTTCGCCATCACTCAAACCGTAAGAAGGTTTAACTTCGATTGCACTCTCAACACCACTGGTCAATTCTCGCGCCGATACGTTCAGCAATCCATCCGCATCAACCTGGAAAGTAACCCGCACTTTGGCAGCTCCAGCAGCCATGGGCGGAATCCCGTGCAGGATAAATCGAGCCAGTGAACGGCAATCGTCCACCAATTCACGCTCGCCCTGCAATACATGGATCACCATGCCGGTCTGGCCATCTTTATAAGTGGTAAACTCCTGGCCCCGCGCTACTGGAATGGCGGTATTACGATCGATCACCTTCTCCACCAAGCCACCCATGGTTTCCAATCCTAGGGATAGCGGGATTACATCGAGCAAGAGCATTTCGGAACCGGGCTTATTACCCGCCAAAACATCGGCTTGGATAGCAGCGCCGATCGCCACCACACGGTCCGGATCGATCTCGATATGAGGTGGACGGCCAAAATAGTCGGCAACTTTATTACGAACATGACGGACACGAGTAGAACCGCCCACCATAACTACTTCCCGCACCGCGTCTGCTGTAACCGACGCGTCCCTCAGTGCGCGCTTGCAGGCACGCAGAGTTTTCTTTACCAGAGGCTCAATCAGAGATTCAAATTGCGCCAGGTTTAGTTGTCCTTGCCAATTAAGATCGTTATCGCTGATCACGATCTTCGCTGAGTCATCATCGGTCAGCTGCTGCTTGGCATCGCAGGCCGCATCAAGAATACTCCGCAACTGGTCACGATTAAGACTGGGATTACCCATCTCAGCGATAATCCATTCGGCAACCACATGATCGAAGTCGTCCCCACCCAGAGCACTGTCACCGCCGGTGGCCAGCACCTCAAAGACTCCTCGATTGAGCCTAAGAATTGAGATATCGAAGGTACCACCACCCAGATCGTATACCGCAAAGATTCCCTCGGCCTCTTGATCAAGACCATAGGCCACAGCGGCGGCGGTTGGCTCATTCAGTAGCCGCAGCACGTTCAGACCAGCTAGCTTTGCCGCATCCTTAGTCGCTTGTCGCTGCGCCTCATCAAAATAAGCAGGCACGGTTATAACCGCGCCAACCAGCTCACCACCCAGGGATTCAACACCACGCTGAGCCAACACTTTAAGAATTTCGGCAGAAACCTCTACCGGACTCTTATCACCGGCAGCGGTACGAATATAGGGCATACCCTCAGTATCGCCACTGAAATCATAGGGTAACTGGTCACCCAACTGTTGAAGGTCACTAACACCACGGCCCAGCAAGCGCTTCACAGACTGAATGGTGTTGGCAGAATCCTGACTAGCCTGTTGCTTGGCTTTACGACCGACAGTGATCGCACCATCTCCGTGGTAACGCACCACAGAGGGAAGAATGTGTTGACCGTCAACATCGGGTAACGTCTGCGCCTCACTGCTCCGAACCGTCGCCACCAACGAATTGGTAGTTCCCAGGTCGATACCTACAGCTAGCTTGTGTTGATGGGGTTTGGCGCTCTGCCCCGGTTCGGCGATCTGCAATAGCATGATGGTTTAATCGTCCAACAATTCGTCTTCAGCCTGCTCTATCTCGTGCCGCAGTTTATCGAGAAACTGCATTTTACGCACGGTGGAAACAGCCTGTTCCAATTCAGATTCATTTGAAAGCGCAGCGATAAAGTCTTTTTCCATCTGCCGCCAGGTGGATGCGACTTCATCATCAAGCGCTTCCAGCTCAGCTTCCGGATCATCGCTCTTGGAGATATGTTCAAGGGACTCCCGCCACTCCATCTGCTGCATCAAAAACATCGGCTCCATCGGAGCACTGGATTCAGGACAGAGTTCTTTACCACGCAATTTAAGTAAATACTGGGCGCGTTTTAACGGAGTTTTGAGGGTATTGAGCGCTTCATTAATGTGAGCCGTATATTGAACAGCGATCAGCTGCTCTCGCTCACTGCCTTGGGCAAAGCGATCAGGATGCGTCTCCTTCTGCAATACCCGATATCGGTCAGAAAGCTGATGAATATCAAGGTGATAATCTTCAGCCAGATCAAACAACTTAAAGAAATTTTGTTCCAGTTGCATTCAGCTTTTCCAACTTGTCAGCGGCCACCTAGGGACCGCGACAGCGGCTATTGAAAAACAGCGACCGCGTTCAGCGATCAGACGCTAAAGCTTTCGCCGCAACCACACTCACTGCGAGCGTTGGGGTTGTTGAACTTGAAGCCTTCGTTGAGACCTTCTTTAACGAAATCAAGCTCGGTACCGTCGAGGTACACCAGACTCTTTGGATCTACGATGATTCGAATACCGCTAAACTCAAACACTTCGTCATCAGCTTCAACGTCATCGGCGAACTCAAGTACATAACCCATGCCAGAGCATCCGGTGGTTCTTACCGCCACGCGAATACCAGCACCCTTACCACGGTTACTCAAAAACTTGCTGACATGATTAAAGGCAGCGTCCGTCATGGTGATGGCCATAGATCAACCTTACTCCGATGCATGGCCACCCCGATGGGCGGCCGGATAGTCTAACTTAAGTCGATTACTTCTTCTTACTACGATAATCGTCGATCGCTGCTTTGATGGCATCTTCTGCCAACACAGAACAGTGGATCTTAACTGGCGGCAAGGCTAGCTCTTCACTGATTGTCGTATTTTTCAGATCAGCAGCCTGATCCAGCGTCATACCCTTAACCCATTCGGTAACCAGAGAGCTGGAAGCGATAGCGGAGCCACAGCCGTAGGTCTTGAATTTTGCGTCTTCAATAACGCCTTCATCGCTAACCTTGATCTGCAAACGCATTACGTCGCCACAAGCCGGTGCACCGACCATGCCTGTACCCACGTTTTCGTCTTTATCGTCCATCTTGCCGACGTTGCGGGGATTTTCGTAGTGATCGAGAACTTCTTCACTATATGCCATGATAATTTCCTCCGAAGGGGGTACTTAGTGGTGTACCCACTCGACTTTTTCCAAATCTACGCCGTCTTTGTACATGTCCCACAATGGAGACAGCTCACGTAACTTGCCGACCGCCGTTAAAATTTTATCAATGGCATAGTCGACTTCTTCGTCTGTGGTAAAACGCCCAAAGCTGAAACGGATCGAGCTATGGGCCAATTCATCATTCATACCTAGAGCACGCAGCACATAGGATGGCTCAAGGCTCGCAGAGGTACAGGCAGAACCGGACGATACCGCCAGATCTTTAAGGGCCATCAGCAGCGACTCACCTTCAACAAAGTTAAAACTGATATTAAGGTTGCCGGGGACACGCTGGTCAGCGTCACCGTTAATATAAACCTCTTCCATCCCTTTAACGCCTTCCCACAGACGCTGGCGCAATTTCATCAGATGCTTGTTGTCTTCGTGCATCTCTTCCTTGGCGATCGCAAAAGCTTCTCCCATACCCACAATCTGATGGGTTGCCAGGGTTCCGGAACGCATTCCGCGCTCATGACCACCACCGTGCATCTGAGCTTCCAAACGAACACGAGGCTTACGGCGTACGTAAAGTGCACCGATGCCTTTAGGGCCATAAACTTTATGAGCAGAGAAAGACATCAAATCGACCTTAAAGCGTTCCAGATCGATATTGACCTTACCGGCACTTTGAGCCGCATCGACGTGTAACAACACCTTATTAGCCCGGGTAATTTCACCGATCGCTTCGATATCGTTGATCACACCGATCTCATTGTTAACGTGCATGATGGAAACCAGAATGGTGTCATCACGCAATGCTTCCTGAACCGCTTCCGGGGTAATGATGCCCTTTTTGCTTGGATCCAGGTAAGTCACTTCAAAACCTTCCCGCTCCAGTTGGCGACAGGTATCAAGCACCGCTTTATGCTCGATTTTCGAAGTAATGATGTGCTTGCCTTTCTTGCTGTAGAAATGAGCAACGCCCTTAATTGCCAAGTTGTCGGATTCGGTCGCACCGGAGGTCCAGACAATTTCACGGGGATCGGCATTTATCAGATCAGCAACCTGACGACGAGCAGTTTCCACCGCCTCCTCTGCTTTCCACCCAAACAGGTGTGAACGCGAGGCAGGGTTACCAAAATTGCCTTCCAAAGTCAGGCATTGCGACATCTTTTCCGCAACTCGTGGGTCAAGCGGCGTTGTAGCGGAATAATCCAGATAGATCGGCAATTTCATCTATATATCTCCGAGGTAGAGCTGCATTAGATCCTGTAGATCTATACAACCGCCTCCATTTCGATGGTATTCAATAACTGTGTTTGTGCACGGTCTTGACGTTGAGAAACCTCTTGCACATCTTTGCGGGCAACCAAGTCAGACAGACTGATCTCGCTCAGAAAATGATGAATCTGTTCACTGAGATCACACCACAGATGGTGAGTCAGGCAGGATTCGCCCTCAAGGCAATCGCCAGCGCTATTGCATCCTGTAGCATCGACGGATTCGTTAACCGCGTCGATCACTTCGCTGACATAGATGGTTTCTTTGCCACGACTTAATTGGTAGCCACCACCTGGTCCACGCACACTTTTTACCAGCTCGTTACGACGGAGCTTGGCAAACAGCTGCTCCAGATAGGACAGAGAAATCTTTTGGCGGCTGGAAATATCCGCCAGGCTGATCGGCCCACGACCTTCATGCAGCGCCAAATCCAGCATTGCTGTGACGGCATATCGACCTTTTGTTGTTAAACGCATCTAGCTCACCCCTTGTTCACAACCTGATGGCGATTATGTAATACCCGACTAATATAGTCAACTATTTATCGCAGTAAATTAGTCGGATAAAGGGGAGAAAAGTTCCTGAGGGGTGCTAATAATATCACCCCTAGTTCGGATTACCAATGCTATTGCCACTCTTCTCGGAGTCAGCTTGATCTTCCTCAACCCCTTCAAAGTCCTCAGGTTTAAGTTCAGGCAACTGCTCATTGCAGTAGTCAACCCCCATGTCCTCCATCGCCTGGCACATACTATCGATTTTTGTATCAACTGCATGCATATGATTCAGCAATGCCTTTATTGAGTGAGCCACTGGATCCGGCAACTCGGCAGTAACACCATAGGCATCAAAACCCAACTTGTCCGCCATCTCCTTAACCTGCTGCTCGCGCTGGCCATCATCACCGCTATGCATCCGAACAATACGTCCCGGGATACCAATAACCGTGGAGTCGGGGGGCACCTCCTTAGTAACTACCGCATTGGAACCGATACGAGCATTTTCGCCAACCACAAAGGGGCCGAGAATCTTAGCGCCGGCACCCACCACCACACCATTACCCAAGGTAGGGTGACGCTTGCCTTTATTCCAAGTTGTTCCCCCTAAGGTAACACCGTGGTAAAGGGTTACATCATCTCCAATTTCTGCGGTTTCACCAATCACCACACCCATACCATGATCGATAAAAAAGCGACGACCGATCTTGGCGCCCGGATGAATTTCGATGCCGGTCAACCAACGGGAAATCGTAGATATGGTTCGTGCCAGCCATTTAAAGCCCATATTCCAAAGCTTATGGTTTATTCGGTGATAGATCAGCGCATGCAGACCGGGATAGTTGGTCAACACCTCAAAAGCATTGCGAGCTGCCGGATCTCGGTCAAAAACGGATTCAATATCCTCGCGGAGCTGTGAAAACATAGTCTGCCTAATTTTGCTTATCTAGAAGCTTCTGGGTCGCGGTCAGAATACCGCGCAACACATTCACTTCAACTTTATCTGGGTGACTGCGCAAATAAAGGCGGCGCAATCGTGTCATGAGCTGTCGTGGATTATTGGGGTCAAGAAAGTCGATATCAACCAGCGCCTGCTCCATATGCTCAAACAACAACTGCAACTCGTCAGCACTGGCCAGTTCAATATCCCACTCAGTACCCCAGCGAGGCTGCTCTTCCGTCGGATTCCGTTGCTGTCTCAGCACCTGCATTCGTAATTCATAACAGAGCACCTGCACTGCCGCGGCCAGATTGAGCGAACTAAAATCCGGGTTGGACGGAATATGCACATGACGATTACAGCGATGCAACTCTTCGTTGGTCAAGCCACGATCTTCGCGACCAAACACCAGTGCAACCTGCAACTGCTCGGTCTGAGGGACAATATCTTCCACCAAAGTTCGGGGATCTACAACGGGCCAGGGGATATGACGACCGCGGGCACTAGCTCCCACCACATAGTTACAGCCCTCCAAGGCCTGATCCAGAGTATCAACGACTCTTGCACTCTCAAGTATATCGGTGGCACCCGAGCTACGGGCCGTGGCTTTTTCGCTGGGAAACTCTTTAGGTTCTACCAACACCAACTGCTCTACACCCATGTTCTTCATTGCCCTGGCAACACCTCCGATATTGCCGGGGTGACTGGTATTCACCAGAACTATTCGAACCGATTCCAACATCCAACACGCCTCACAGATAACCCAAGGTGCTCGCTAGCACCCTATTACTTTCACACGACTGGCAGCCCCAGCCAAAAATCAGAAGGCGGGCATAATAGCAGATTGTCATCCCAGCCGCTAAAACCTTAGGTGCAGTTATCCTTCTTTGCTATACTTGCCGTTTGCTCATTCTGAGCACAAGACATCCACCCCGGAAAGAATAGCGATTAACCATGCAACCCACCCTAAACATCGCCCTCAGGGCCGCACGTATTGCCAGCGAACAGATAGCCCGCGCCATTGAGCGCCTGGATATCATCAAATCCGAACAGCAAAGCGTCAGCGATTACATCAAGGAAACGGCATTGGCAGCGGAGAAAACTGCCTGTTACCACATCCACAAGGCTAACCCGAGTCATAAAATCGTTGGCCAATATGGTGGTGTTTACGAAACTGCAGAGAGCCAGGGCAATATTGAGTGGCATATCAGCCCAATCGACGGTTTGACTAACTTTGCCAACGGCCTGCCGCTGTTTGCTCTGACCCTGGTTTGCAAAGAGAAAGGCCGCAACGAGCACGCCGTCATTATCAACCCGATTACCGGTGAAGAATTTACCGCCAGTCGTGGTCGTGGTGCTCAATTAAACGGTAAACGCATCCGCGTCAGTGATCTAAAAACGCTGAAATCCGCGCTGGTCGGTAGCGATTTTGTCAACGACAACCAGCCGCCTCATCTCGATGCTTACCTTAGCCTATACAGAGCCATCAGCCAGGAACAAGCCCAGATCCAGAGTTACGGTTCTGCAGCGCTGACGCTGGCCTATGTGGCTGCTGGTCGCATTGATGCCTGCTGCCTGATGACCCTAGACAGCTGGGAGATCAATCCTGGCATGCTGATCATCCAAGAAGCCGGCGGCCTGATGGGCGACTTCATCGGCGGCAACAACAGCGTCAATAGTGGTAACCTGGTATCAGCAAACCCACGACTATTTAAGAACCTGCTGCAGACCATTCGTCCAGCACTCAGCAAAGAACTAAAAGCCTAGTCAGAACTGATAACACAGGCAGAAAAAAGGCGATCAAATGATCGCCTTTTTTCTGCCTGGAAACAGCCTTTAGAAGGCGTGTCGCAAGACGATGGTCTCGTTACGATCTGGGCCGGTAGAAACAATATCGATAGGCGCACCCACCAACACTTCCAGACGGCTAATATAATCACGAGCAGCCTGCGGCAACTCTTCCATTGTACGCGCGCCCACTGTGGACTCGCTCCAACCTGGAACCTCTTCGTAAACAGGCTGAACCGCTTCGTAGCCTTCACTATCACAAGGCGTGCCGACTTCATTGCCGTCCTGATCAAGGTAACCAGTACAGATTTGGATTGACTCCAAACCGTCCAGCACATCCAGCTTGGTCAAACAGATACCAGATACACTGTTGATCTGGATGGAATGTTTGAGCGCAACCGCATCAAACCAACCACAACGACGGGCACGCCCCGTGGTCGCACCGAACTCATGACCCTGCTTGGCCAGATGAGCGCCAGTTTCGCAGAACAGTTCAGTCGGGAAAGGGCCGGAACCGACGCGAGTAGTATAAGCCTTAGTGATACCCAAGATATAATCCAAGTACAGAGGACCAAAACCACTACCGGTAGCCGTGCCACCCGCAGTCGTGTTGGAAGAGGTCACATAGGGATAGGTACCGTGGTCGATATCCAACAGCGAACCCTGTGCGCCTTCGAATAGAATATTGTCACCGTTCTTACGGTATTTATGGAGCATAGCCGTCACATCAGCCACCATCGGCTTCAGCTCTTCAGCCATTACCAGCGCCTGCTCCAGAGTTTCCTCATAGGAGATAGGCTCTGCTTTGTAGTAGTTCTGTAAAGCAAAGTTGTGATATTCCATCACTTCCTTCAGCTTGGTCGCAAAACGCTCGGGGTCAAACATATCGCCCAGTCGCAGACCACGACGAGCAACTTTGTCTTCGTAGGCGGGGCCGATACCACGACCGGTTGTGCCAATCTTGTCGTTGCCACGAGCCACTTCCCGAGCCTGATCCAAAGCGACGTGGTAAGGCAGAATCAGAGGTGATGCCGGGCTCAAGCGCAGGCGCTCACGAACAGGTACATCACGCTCTTCCAGCTCAGCAATCTCTTTCAGCAGCGCTTCTGGAGACAGTACAACACCGTTACCGATCAGACAGACCACGTTTTCACGCAGAATACCGGATGGAATCAGATGCAGTACAGTCTTCTCACCGTCGATTACCAGTGTGTGACCGGCATTATGTCCACCCTGAAAGCGAACGACTGCGGCCGCCTGCTCTGTCAGAAGATCGACAATTTTGCCTTTCCCTTCATCACCCCATTGAGTTCCCAATACAACTACGTTCTTGCCCATAGATCGATATTCTCTAAAGTCTACAAATTCACATGTTCTGCGACCTTAAGCCGCAATCAGCGCAGCGGAGATCCGCTACTAAACAGCCACTACACTCCAGTCGCCGTTCTCTTTAACCAGTTGTTTGCTACAGCCCATGGCCGTCGCATCAGCAGCTTCCCCAGGCAGCGCACAAATAACGCGAGAACCGGCCTTTCGAAGCTCCGCCACCTTGAGATGCAACTGAGCATCACCATCGGCAGGCGCAAAGATCGCTTCGTTTCCCGAAGACTGAGCCGAGGACAGTTCTGCAATTACTTTAAGATCAGCACTAAAACCGGTAGCTGGACGCGCGCGCCCAAAGTCTTTTCCGATCTGATCGTAACGACCACCTTTCACTAGCGCCTGACCGTACTCGGGCACGTAGGCACCAAACACAATACCAGTGTGATAGTTGTAGCCACGCAGCTCGCTAAGATCAAAATAGAGTTGAACCTGGGGATAACACTGAGCCACCGCATCGGCTACCCGACGGAGGTCCTGAAGCGCCTTATCGGTAGCCTCAGACATTCCACCCAATAACTCACCAGCACGATCCAGAACGGATAGGTCGCCACTGAGGTGAATAAGCTGGCGGAATTTTTCAGCACGATCAGCGCTGAGCTCAATGGAGGATAAAAATGCCTCTAATTCTGTGATCGCCTTACCTTGCAGCAGCTGGTAAAGACGATTTTCCTGTTCGCTGCTCAGATCCGCCTCTTCGATAAGTGCGCGATAGAAAGCAACATGCCCTAAATCCAAGGTGATTGTAGATTGGATCCCGGCCGCTTTCAGTGACTCGAGCATCAGACAGATTACTTCAATGTCGCTATCAACACCGGCATGACCGTATAGCTCAGCGCCGATCTGCATCGGTGAGCGACCCGCCAGCATATTTGCAGGCACGGTATGAAGAACCGAATTAACGTAACAATAACGAGCGGTAGTCTCACGGGGCAAACTGTGAGCATCGATACGGGCAACCTGAGGCGTAGTATCAGCCCGCAAGCCCATCAAACGCCCGGTCAACTGGTCGGTCACCTTATAGGTGCTCAACGCCAGGTCGTTGCCGGTACCGGTTAACAGGGAATCAAGGTACTCGACCAAAGGCGGCATCACTAGGTCGTAACCCCAGCAGTTGAACAGGTCCAGTAGCTGTCTGCGCAGCCCTTCAACCTGCCGCGTTTGCGGCGGTAATATCTCTTTTACACCGTCAGGCAACAGCCAACGATCAGCAATCGACATTGTGCTTAGAACTCCTCGTTCTGCACTGCTTTCTGTACAGCAGTTTAGTGGATGAAATACAACAGAGCTGTCCCGGCCAACATACTACCAAGGCCAATCCAGCGCAGGATCTGGTCATCAATCTGAGCCAGCTGTGCAACCATGCTACGCCAACGTTGAGGGTACAGAAACGGGATAATCCCCTCCAGCACCAACATCAAACAGAAGCCGATTGCCAACTCACGCCAGAAATCCACTTAACACTCCAAATTACTTACCCGCCCCACAATTTCGGTAGCGAGTAAACGAAAAAAAACCGGGATCTCCCGGTTGGCGAATGTTAACACGATTTTCAGAAAAATAGTCCAAAAATAAAGCGCCGCTTTAAACAGCGGCGCTTTGTATTTCGAGCAAGCTCAAGTCAGCTGAATTTACTGACCTTTAGGATTCTTCAAATATTTAAAGAAGTCACTGTCAGGCTCGACCACCATCACGTCACCCTTATTGCCAAAAGTCTTTTTGTAGGCAGAAAGGCTGCGATAGAAGGAGTAGAATTCAGGATCCTGATTATAGGCTTTGGCATAGATTGCCGACGCCGAACCATCACCTTCACCTCGAGCCGTTTCAGCTTCACGGAAAGCCTCAGCCAATAGGACCGTTTGCTGCCGGTCTGCATCGGCGCGAATACCTTCGGCTAGCTCCTTACCTTTAGAGCGCAGCTCACGGGCTTCCCGCTCACGCTCAGCACGCATCCGCTCGTAAACTGACTGACTAACCTCGGTGGGCAGATCGATCCGCTTCACACGAATATCGACCACCTGAATACCCAGCTCTTCTTCGGTAATCTTACTGAGCGATTGACGCAACTCCAACATCAGCTCTTCACGCTCACCAGATACCACTTCGTTCAGGGTACGCTGACCAAACTGGTTTCGCAGCCCGGTATCAACTCGCGAGGCCAGGATATCACCCGCACGGAACTCATCACCCGAAGTCGCCGTATAGTATTTCTTAACGTTAGACACACGCCACTTCAGGAAGGAGTCCACGATCAGACGCTTCTTCTCCGAGGTCAGGTAATCTTTAGGCCGCGCATCCAGAGTTTGAACACGACCATCAAAAAACCGCACCTGGTTAACAAACGGAATCATAACGTGCAAACCTGGACCAACATCCGGATCGACCACCTCACCAAACTGCAGTTTCACCGCACGCTCGGTCTCGTTAACGATATAAAGACATTTGCTGCCAACAAAGATCACCAGCAGCGCAGCTGCCAGGATGAAAAAATTTCTTCCGCTCATCTTAGCGCTCCTCCCTTCTGACAGACTGACGACGACGTAAACGCTCGATCACTTCATCGGCTACGTCCTGGACACTGTCATCGTTCAAACGGCCGCCACTTGAGCGACCCATCTGTGAGCCACTGCTCTCAACGATCTTATCCAAAGGCAAGTACATCATATTGTTTCCGCCCTCGACATCCATCAACACCTTGGTGGAGTTCGACATAACAGTCTCAACAGCATCCAGATACATCCGCTCACGCGTTACCTCTGGAGCCTTACTGTATTCGGTTAACAATTGCAGGAAGCGATTCGCCTCACCCTCTGCCCGAGCAATCACTTGCTCTTTATAAGCGTTAGCCTCTTCCAGCAGACGCTGCGCCTGACCTCGAGCCTCTGGCACGATACCGTTGGCGTAGGATTCAGCTTCGTTCTTTACTCGCTGCTCATCTTCTCGCGCCTTGATCACATCATCGAAGGCCGCCTGTACTTGGCTAGGCGCAGAAGTACTCTCGATATTCACCTTAGAGATCTGCAAACCAGTTCCGTAGTTATCCATATACTGCTGCAATCGCGCTTGGACCTGATCGCCCATCAGGGCACGACCTTCGGTCAAAACAAAGTGCATTTCAGAGGTACCCGCCACGTGACGCAGCGCACTTTCGGTTGCATGAGCCAAACTGGTTTCGGGGTCACGGACCTTAAGAATGTAACTCTTCGGATCAGAAATTCGGTATTGAACTTTCAATGCTATATCGACAATATTTTCGTCTTCAGTCAGCATCAAAGCACGGTGATCCTTAGACTCAACTCGTGTCACATTAACCTTGTAACGACGGTCGATTAGCGTTGGATTCCAACGCAGACCAGGCTGCACGGTATCGTGGTACTTACCTAACCGCAGAACAACGATACGATCTTGCTCGTTGACGGTATAGAAACCCATAGCGACCCAGCCAGCAACCAAAATAGCGGCCACCAAAATGATAAAGCCGGTACCCATAGAACCGCCACGACCGGAACCGGAGGACTTACCGCCACCCCCGCCACCGAAGATGGAGTTCATTTTATCCTGAAGCTTACGTAGCGCTTCATCTAGATCTGGCGGTCCCTGATCACCACCGCGCTTACCTCCGCCACGATTGTCATTACTCCAGGGATCTTTATTGTCTCCGTTTCCACCCGGTTGATTCCAGGCCATAACCGTCTCCAATTTCAATACGTTAATGCTTGGGCATTGTAGGAAGCTCATTGTTGCCTTGCAAGATGAACCTTCTCTAAATCTTAAAAGCAGCCGTCCTTTATACGGAGCAGTTGTTTTTTCAGATCCTAATGCACCGGTTTAATAAATCGGTCGGGAGCAATGCCCACACGACTTAATAGCTGTAAAAAGTCCCGCTTTTGTAGCCGAACTTCTAATTCCATATTGCCGCACTCATCCGCCCG
Organism: Motiliproteus sp.; assembly: GCA_026196225.1. Lineage (GTDB taxonomy): Bacteria > Pseudomonadota > Gammaproteobacteria > Pseudomonadales > Balneatricaceae > Motiliproteus. The sequence continues at coordinate 26,285 of JAPHRD010000080.1, read as the reverse complement.
CTCGTTGAGTACCGCGCCTTGTGCGTAGAGCTGTGCACGCAGCTGACCTTCCCGAGGCTCGATATGCAGCCAACTATGGACAATCTCTTGCCCCAGGAGTTCGGTCATCGATTGCAGTAAAAGATCAACGCCAGCTCCGGTATTGGCAGACATCCAAACCCGTAGCGGCTTGCCATCATCATCTCGATCAATTCGAGGAGCTACCCCAGGCATCAGATCGATCTTATTGTAGACCTCTAATCGCGGAATAGTTTCGGCACCGATCTCTGCCAAAACCTGCTCCACCTGATCGACATTTTCCAGCCGCTCATCAGAATCAGCATCGATCACATGCAGCAATAGCGTTGCCTCACTAGTCTCCTGCAAGGTACCACGAAAGGCTTCTACTAACTTATGGGGAAGATGACGGATAAATCCAACAGTATCAGCCAGAATTGCCTGACCGACATCGGCTAGTTCGATACGACGCAGGGTCGGATCAAGAGTCGCGAACAGCTGATCCGCCGCATAAACACTAGAATCAGTCACGTGATTAAACAGGGTAGATTTACCCGCGTTGGTATAGCCAACCAGCGACACGGTAGAAATTTCCGCTCGCTGTCTTGAGCGACGCCCTTGATCCCGCTGCTTACGAACCCGCGCCAGACGTTTCAGTATCGATTTGATTCGCACCCGCAACAGCCGGCGATCCGTTTCCAACTGAGTTTCGCCCGGCCCACGGAGACCGATACCCCCTTTCTGACGCTCCAGGTGAGTCCAACCACGAACAAGTCGTGTGGACATGTGCTCCAACTGCGCCAGTTCGACCTGCAACTTACCTTCGTAGGTACGAGCTCGTTGGGCAAAGATATCCAGTATCAAACCGGTACGATCCAACACTCTGCACTTCAGCTCCTGCTCAAGATTACGTTCCTGAGCAGGTGAAAGTGCATGATTGAATAACACCAATTGGGCGTCATGGAGTCTTACCAGTTCGGCAATTTCTTCCACTTTGCCCTGACCGACAAAATATTTGGGGCTGGGGCCATGGCGGGAACCGGAGACAAGGGTGACCGGGTCCGCACCTGCGGACAAGGCCAACTCTTCAAATTCTCTGGGATCTTCCCGGTTTTCTTCGTTCGCCAGGTCCAGGTGAACCAATACCGCTGTTTCGCCTGATTCAGGCCGTTCGAAAAACAAGGATCGACCTCAGTTAGGACTCACCTTCTGGAGCAACAACAGGTGTTTTTACGGGGCGTGATGGCACGACAGTAGAGATGGCATGCTTATAAACCATCTGACTTACTGTGTTTTTGAGCAAAATGACGAATTGATCGAAAGATTCAATCTGTCCCTGCAACTTAATTCCATTCACCAAAAAGATGGAAACAGGAACCCTTTCCTTTCTCAAAACGTTCAAATAAGGGTCTTGTAGAGTTTGCCCTTTTGACATATGCACTCCTTGGAAGCACTAAAACTCGTTATTGTTAAGATCTTCCGACAATCGGCGGATCAAAGATTTTGCCCAGTTTACGGACTGCAGAGTCAATAAATAAAGTCTAAAAACAAGGCTTACCGGTGGTTAAAACTCACCCTATGCCAATTATATAAGGTAGTCTCCCACCAAATTCAAGGCATCATCCACCAAATTTACTGATCTCGCCGACAACCGATGCGCCCCCTTCCAGCTTCTGAGCCACGTCATTTGGCGCTTCGCTAACTGTCGGGTGGCGATGATACCACGCTCGACCATCGCATCGTAATCATATTTACCATCAAAATGTTCCCACATCTGCCGGTAACCCACGCAACGGATCGATGGCAGACCTAAATGAAGGTCGTCACGCTCGTACAATTGCCGCACTTCCTGCTCGAAACCAGCCTCTAACATCAGCTGAAAACGTTGAGCGATGCGCTTATGTAAGAGGGCTCGATCGTCCATCTCGACACTAATCTGAAGAACATCAAAAGGTAGTTGGGCTTGACGCTGCTGCTCTTGCCAGAGTTCGGTTAATGATCGGCCGGTCAACTCGTACACTTCCAAAGCCCGTTGCAACCGCTGCGGATCATTGGGGTGAATCCGTTCTGCAGATACCGGATCGATCTCCCGCAAACGCTTATGCAAGGACTCCCAGCCATTTTTTTCAGCCTCAACCATTAACCGTTGCCGAACCTGATCATCGGCCTGAGGCAGATTGGCCAACCCTTCCAGCAACGCCTTGTAATAGAGCATAGTGCCACCCACCAGCAGCGGAATACGGTCCTGAGCATGGCTAATGGCGATTTCAGCCAAGGCGTCGTGGCGAAATTCAGCGGCTGAATAGCTTTCCGCCGGGTCTCGAATATCGATCAATTTATGAGGGGCCCGCTCAAGCTCTTCCAGGCTGGGCTTAGCGGTGCCAATATCCATATCCCGATAAATAAGCGCTGAATCGACACTGATCAGGTCACAGGGTAACTTCTCAGCAAGAGCGATAGCCAGATCGGTCTTTCCCACAGCCGTCGCCCCCATCACGCAGATGGCCAATGGTTTTTTAGTGATAGACGCCATCACTGCCCCCTCAGGAACAGTTTATCAAGAGCCGTCATATCCAGCTGGGTCCAGGTGGGACGGCCATGGTTACACTGACCGCTGCGCTCGGTCTGCTCCATATCCCGCAGCAATCCATTCATTTCCGGCACCGTCAGCTGGCGGTTGGCCCGCACTGATCCGTGACAGGCCATGGTACCCAACAAGGTGTTCTGTTCTGTCTGGATTCGGTCGCTCGATCCATGCTCAAGAATATCTGCCAATACATCCCTGACCAGCTGTTCCATATCGGCGTTTCTGAGTAGCGCCGGAATTTGTCGAACCACCAGGGTTTCGGTCCCCATCCGTGAGAACTCGAAACCTAATTGAGCAAACAGTTCACTGGCATCTTCAGCGCTATCCGCCTCACCTTGACTGACATTGATAGACAAGGGAACCAATAACGGCTGCGATCTCACCCCCTGCTCGGCAATGGACGTTTTTAAGCGTTCATAGACGATACGCTCATGGGCCGCATGCATATCCACCAGTACCAACCCTTGCTGGTTCTGAGCGAGAATATAGATCCCATGAAGCTGGGCCAGAGCAAACCCCAGAGGCGGCGCCTGTGTATCATCCCGAGTTTCTAACGAGGAGGCGGGGAATGGCGAAATGAAGGACTCATTGTTAGCAACAGGTATTCCAGTCTGTTCCTGCCCTTCAGGGTGCAAAGCACCGTAGGCAGCAATCTGTTCACGAATCTGACGGCGATCGGGGCGATCCAGCTGCGGACGTAGCGCCATCGCCTGCTGACCACGAAACTCTCCCGCTTCAACCCCTTCTACCTGAGGGACCTGCTCTGATTCCAAAGCAGCGGGAGCCACCTGATCCGACGGAGTAACTTCCGCCAAACCACGATGTAAGGTACGAAATAGAAAATCATGGACTAAGCGGCCATCCCTAAAACGAACCTCGTGCTTGGTGGGATGGACGTTAACGTCTACGTCGGCAGGGTTTAGGTCCAGATAAAGCACAAAGGTCGGATGACGTCCATGGTAGAGCACATCCCGATAGGCTTGACGCACGGCGTGTGCCACTAACTTATCTCGAATCGCCCGACCATTAACGAAGAAATATTGTAGGTCAGCCTGGCTACGAGAAAACGTCGGCAAGCCTACCCAACCCCACAGGCGCAATCCAGACGCCTCCACGTCCAAGGCGATGGCATTTTCCATAAATGCAGAGCCGCATAAGGCCGCTACCCTCCGTTCTCTCTCAGGCAAAGTAGAGGCAGACCTCAACTGATGCACCACTCGGGCATTGTGACGCAGTGACAGCGCCACATCAAAGCGACTCAGGGCGATTCGTTTGACCACCTCTTCCAGGTGCTTATATTCGGTATTTTCGGTACGCAGAAATTTACGTCGAGCAGGCGTATTGAAGAACAGGTCCCGCACTTCTACTGTGGTCCCCTGAGGGTGCGCCGCCGGTTTAACCACCGCCTCCATATCACGCCCTTCGGCCAGCACTTGCCAGGCGCCTTCTTCGCCCTCAGCTTGAGAGGTAAGGGTGAGCCGCGATACAGAACTGATACTTGCCAGTGCTTCTCCACGAAAACCCAAAGTGGCCACCGCTTCCAAATCATCCAACAATTTTATTTTGCTGGTAGCGTGTCGACTTAAGGACAGGGCCAGATCATTTTTGACGATACCACCGCCGTTATCCCGCAGGCGGATCAGCTTTACCCCGCCCTTTTCAACATCAAGGTCCACACGGGTAGCACCGGCATCCAGGCTATTCTCAAGCAACTCCTTAACCACGGAGGCCGGGCGTTCGACAACCTCACCCGCCGCAATCTGGTTAGCCAGTCGCGGGCTCAATAACTCAATTCGATTCATTAATCAGGGCCTGTTAACACTTGTAGATTTGGCGCGATAGTTCAGATCGGCTTTTCTAACCGCAGCTTATCAGGAGGTGGGGATCTGTAAAACCTGTCCGATTCGGATTACGTCGGACTTGAGTTTGTTAGCCTTTCGTAATCTACCCAGTGACACCCCGTTGCGCTGGGCAATCACAGACAGTGTATCCCCAGAAACCACTTTATAACGACTAACTGGGTTATCACCGCCTTTCTGCTTCCATGCTACGTAGGTCATCGCAGGCGGTTTACGATAGAAATGCTCCTTGATCCCTTTGAACACCGCCTTAGCGATTTTCAGTTGGTAACTACGGGTCTTAAGCAGCTTAGCCTCACGGGGATTGGAGATAAATCCGGTCTCCACCAAAATCGAAGGCACATCCGGTGATTTCAACACCACAAAACGGGCATGCTGAACGGTGCTTTTATGAAGCCGGGCAACCGTACCCATGTTTTTCAACACATAGCTGCCGATTTCACGACTGTCCTTGAGACTGGCTGTCATGGACATATCCAGCAACACCTCGGCTAGCACCTTATTTTTATCATCCAGACTCAGGGTACCTACCCCCCCGATCAGATCGGTGTTGTTCTCCCTGCCTGCCAACCAGCGGCCCATCTCACTACTGGCCCCCCGCTGGGATAGCGACCACACCGAAGCTCCTTTGGCTCGAGGATCTTTAAAGGCATCGGCATGAATGGAAACAAACAGGTCCGCTTCCTTTTTCCGGGCACTTTGAGTGCGTTTACGCAGGGAAACGTAATAGTCGCCTCCTCGGGTCATTACCGGTTTGAAGCCGCGTTCTTTATTAAGTAGCCGCTCCAGTTCTTTGGCAATCGCCAACACCACCCGTTTTTCTCGCAGACCACCAGGCCCGATAGCGCCAGGGTCGTCACCACCGTGACCGGCATCGATAGCGATGACGATATCCCGTTTCTGGTTCAGATTTTTTGCCGTGGCAGTATCTTCAACAGTCTTGGCCTTGGGCTTATTGGCTTTGACCAGGTCCACCACCAGACGGTGACCATACTTGGCGTTAGGTTTTAGTTCGAAGCTTCGAGGTTGAGTTTTAGCATTGAGGTCAAGGACGATGCGCAGATCTTTGCCTTGGCGTTTGCCGCTACGAATGCGGGTCACCGGACTGCCTTTAAGATCAAGACTAGACAGTGATGTCTTCATCGTACTCTTGGGGATATCAAGGACAATGCGCTGGGGATTGCTGAGGGTAAAGAGTTTGTGATCGACAGGACCAGAGAGATCAAAGACCAGCCGGGTGTGATCCGGCGCCAACCACAAACGAACATTATTGATATTGGCGGCATGGCCCTGAATACTGAAACCCAGCAACACAACAACCCAAAATGTGATCCAGTTTTTCAACCCTTCGCCCTATCTATTCATTTCCGCACTAATCAGGAGAAACACTCCTCTTTTCTGCGCTGATCTTTATAGCTATCGTTTCTACAGCAGCGCCGTCCAAAAAACTATGCTGAAGAACTTTGCAGACGCTGAAGAATTTCTCTTCCTCGCATGGTATACGCCTGACACTGCAAAGCCCTCCCAGTTCCTTCCACCTCAATATCGATTTTCAAATCCGGCTCTGCCAACACACCCCGGCCCTGATCCGGCCACTCGATTAATCGGATCGCCGGCACGCTGAAATAATCACGGATACCCAGGTATTCCAGCTCCTCTGGATCGGCCAATCGATAGAGGTCGAAATGATAAACCAGACGATCGCCAAACTCATAGGGCTCCACCAAGGTATAGGTCGGACTCTTAACCGCTCCTGAATACCCTTGCGAGCGCAGCACCCCGCGGCAGAGGGTTGTTTTACCCATACCCAGATTACCACAGAGATAGACCGTACCCTCTCCTTCACAGGCATCCCCAAGATGCTGACCAAAAGCCACCATCTGTTCTTCATCTGCCAAAGATACCTGTAACACCTGCTCCGAACTCATCGATCACGTCCAACTCAATCTAAAAACGGCACCATACTCTACAAATTTTGAGCTGGGTTCAACAGCGCACCCAGATGATTGAATAGCTCGGTGGCAATTAATCCACGTTCTCCCGTTACTGAAGCGGCCCTGTCGGCAGCCTCAGCATGAACTCTAACCCCAATCCTGGCAGCATCTGCGGCTGAAAAACCCTGCGCTAACAACGATGCAATAATTCCCGCCAGCACGTCACCCATGCCTCCGCTGGCCATACCGGGGTTCCCCTGCCGGCAAACGGCGAGTTCATGTCCATCAGCCACCAGCGTTCCTGCGCCCTTAAGCACCACTGTACCTGCCGACCACTGTTGTAATTTCTTAACGGCGGCAAACCGATCCGCTTGAACCTCAGCGTTAGCACAACCCAGTATTCGCCCCGCTTCACCCGGATGGGGCGTGATTACACTGTCAGCAGGATTCTTCAGTGGACTGTTTGAACCACTCAACAAGTTTAAAGCGTCTGCATCCAACACTGCTGGCAGTCGACATTCTTGCAGCGCCAACATCATCTGGTCACTCCAGGGGTTATCTCCCAACCCAGGGCCGATGAGCAGCGTGGTAGCTTTGTCCAGCAGGGGCTGAAGTTCCTGTCGGGAGCGAACCCCGTGGGCCATCACTTCCGGACAGCGCACATTGCAACCACTCACATGCCAGGGTTGCGTGGCCAGAGTCACCAACCCGGCCCCTGTGCGCATCGCTGCCTCTGCCGCCATCAGCGCCGCACCCGCCATGCCCTGATTGCCGCCAATGATCAGCAGATGTCCAAAACTTCCCTTATGAGCACCCCGGTCACGAGGAGCAAGTTGCTGCGATAGATAGTTTTGATCAATCACCCACTCGCAGCTTTCCACTTGCTCATAAACCGCATCGGGCACACCGAGGTCTGAAAACAACAACTCACCACAATGCTCAGGCCCTTGATGAGTCATGAGACCTCGCTTCAAACCGATAAAACTAACCGTCACCTCAGCACTAACAGCAATGCCCAACACCGCTCCCCGGTCGCTACAGAGCCCTGAAGGAAGATCCACCGCCAACACCGGCGCACTGCAACCATTGATGGCATTGATCGCATCCACATAATCGCCGCGAACATCTCCTTGCAGGCCGGTTCCCAGCAAAGCATCAACAACCACATCCGACTGAATCTGTAATCCCACCGAATAAGGCTCGATCGCCACTCCCCGGGAACGGGCCCAGTGGCTGGCTTCCAACGCTTCGCCCTGGAGACGCTCAACAGCAGCATCACCACCCACCATGTAGACCTTCACTTCAGGGCAGGGCTGGTCACTATGAGATTCCAACAACAACCCAGCAATCACCAAACCATCGCCGCCGTTATTTCCCGGGCCACAGAGCACAGTCACCGATTCGGCCTCCGGCCAATGTTGCAACAAAGCCCGGTAACAGGCCTTGGCTGCCCTTTTCATCAGTTCAAAGCCGGGAATCCCCTGCTGCTCGATAGCAAGACGGTCCAGCTTCCGGGTCTGGGCAGCGGTATAAAGTCGAGCGCGATCGGGAGCTTGTGGATAAACCATATTGGAACTCATCATCTGATATCATAGGTGACAGATTTACTGCCTATTCCTTGGCTATTATAGAAGCCCGAACCACGTTAATTCCATGATTTTGAGACTTTAATGAGCACCAACCAGCCACCAGACAATGGTTGTTTACCCACCCATATAGACCCCAAAGCGCTGACTGAACAGGTCAAAACGCTGGCAAGAGATCTAGGGTTCCACGAAGTGGGTATCAGCTCCATCGATATCAGTGCGCAACGACCACGGCTCGAACAATGGCTACAGCAGGGTTATCAGGGCGAAATGGAATTTATGGAGCGCCATCAGGACAAGCGCACCCAGCCTGATCAACTGCACCCTGGTACCCTAAACGCCATCTGTGTGCGAATGGAGTATCTGCCGCCAGAAGTAGAAACGGTCAGAGTACTGCAAAATCCGCAACAGGCTTATATCTCCCGCTACGCTTTGGGCCGCGACTACCACAAGCCAGTACGTAAGCGCTTGGCGCAATTGGCCAAAAAGATCGCCGAAATTCACGGCCCTTTCATCTCCCGACCCTTTGTCGATAGCGCCCCAGTGATGGAAAAGCCCCTGGCCCAGAAAGCCGGTCTTGGCTGGCAGGGAAAACACAGCCTGATTATCGATCGCAGCGCCGGTAGTTATTTTGTAATTGGCGAGCTTTTAACAGACCTGCCGCTGATTCCTGATCCCCCTTATGAGGAGGATCACTGCCGCCGCTGCACTGCCTGCATGGATGTTTGCCCGACCAATGCGTTCCCAGAACCCTATGTGTTGGACGCCCGACGTTGCATCTCCTATCTCACCATCGAGCTGAAAGGATCGATCCCTGAAGAGTTTCGGCCATTGATCGGCAACCGGGTATTCGGCTGCGACGACTGCCAGTTAGTTTGCCCCTGGAACCGCTACTGTCACTACACCGACCAGCAGGATTTCAAACCCAGACACGGCCTCGATCAAGCCCAACTCATCGATCTTTTTAATTGGAGCGAAGCAGAGTTTCTGAAAAATACCGAAGGCTCTCCGATCCGCCGCTGTGGCTATCAGGGTTGGCTGCGAAATCTGGCAGTCGGAATCGGCAACAGCAACGGCGGCGAAACGGCCATCAATGCGCTTAGCGAGAAAAGGGAGAGTTGCTCACCGATGGTTCAGGAGCATATCGACTGGGCGATTCAGGAATTGCAGAAGGGAGCGGCTCCGGCAGCATTACCGTTGACCGAACATCACCCCCGAAAGGTTCGACACCTGTTAAAAACTAAATTCTGATCGATCTTTAAAACTTAAAGAAATGCTCGCGGTAATGCTGCAACTCATTGACCGAATCACGGATATCATCCATCGCCAAATGGGCACCAGACTTCTTCACTCCAGCCAACACCTCTGGGCTCCAGCGGCGTGCCAGCTCTTTAACGGTACTGACATCCAGGTTGCGATAGTGAAAGAACTTTTCCAGCTCCGGCATATAGCGGTAAAGAAAACGGCGATCCTGGCAAATGCTGTTTCCGCACATGGGTGATTTGCCGGCTGGCACGTACTGGCGCAGGAATTCCAGAGTTTGCTGCTCCGCCTCAGACTCGCTGAACAAGCTGTCTTTAACCCGCTGGGTCAGACCCGACTGACCATGCTGGCGGGTACACCACTCATCCATGGCTTCCAGAACCTGATCGGACTGATGAACAGCAATGGTTGGCCCCTCTGCCAGCGTATTCAGATCAGCGTCAGTAACCAACGTCGCGATCTCGATAATCACATCGTTGTCTGGGTCCAATCCAGTCATTTCCAGGTCGATCCAGATCAGGTTATTTTCTGATGACATAAAGCCCTCTTTATCCGTGTTCAATTGCCCCTGAGCGGGGTGATCTGTGCTATGGTTGCCGTTTCAGCGCCTCAGTTCAAGCCCGATAGCGCTGACAGGCTATTTTCATCTCCAATTCAGTATAGCCAGCCGATAACTTTTTAAAGAGACTCACTGGCGACCCATGGCCAAACGCAAACTGACAAGACGCCAATCCTGGCGTATCGAAAAAATTCAAAAAGAACGTGCCTCCCGGGCTCAGAAAAAAAGCCAGAAGATCGATCAGCAGCTCACCTCGGGGGAACTAGGTCCCGAGCAAGAGGGCTTGGTGATCTCCCACTTCGGCACCCAGGTAGATATCGAAGCCTGCGACGGCGATAAACGCGGCACCATCAAGCGCTGCCATATGCGCGCCAACCTGGGCTCTATTGTGACCGGTGATCGAGTGGTATGGCGCGATAGCGATCCTCTGGGAGTCATCGTCGCAACCTTGCCCCGGCACTCGCTTTTGTCTCGTCCCAATAGCCATGGCGAATTACGGGCGGTAGCCGCCAACATCGACCATATCGTTATCACCATTGCCCCGGAACCTACACCCTTTGCCAATCTGATTGACCGCTATCTGGTGGCGGCCGAATCCGTCGATATCGAACCGGTCATTCTGCTCAATAAAACCGATCTGCTGCACGAAGGAAATCGTGAACAGCTGCAATCCATGTTGGATAGCTATACGGCGATCGGTTACCAGGTGATTCAGGCCTCAACCACCAGCGACCATGGTCTGGACCGGCTAAAGTCCTATCTTAACGATCGTATCAGTGTCTTCGTTGGCCAGTCAGGTGTCGGAAAGTCATCATTGATCAACTCGCTACTACCCGGCGTGGATATTCGTGTCGGCGCACTATCGGAAGCGACGGCCAAAGGCACCCACACCACCACGACCGCTCGGCTTTACCACTTCCCCGATGGCGGAGACCTGATCGATTCTCCCGGAATTCGTGAATTCGGCCTCTGGCATATCGACAAGCAAACTTTGCTGGAAGGATTTGTGGAGTTTCGCCCCCATCTTGGCCACTGCCGTTTTCGTGACTGTCATCACGAACAGGAACCGGGTTGTGCTTTGCGGGAAGCCCTGGAACAAGGGAAGATCAGCCAACGACGGATGGACAGTTACCGTCATATCTTGACCAGTCTTGATGAAGTTTAATCGGTAGAGAACAGCTAAGACGCCAGATCCAGTTTCAGCGGTAAGATAATCTCGACCTCAACCCCTTCCCCCTTCCGACTGCTGCAAGCAACGCTGCCCTGCATAGTGCGGGTGACCAAATTGTAGACGATATTCATCCCCAAACCGCTACCTCCCGCACTGCGTTTGCTGGTGACAAAGGGTTCGAAAACGCGATCTAGAATTTCTGCCGGAATGCCCACACCATTATCCTGATAAAGAATCCGCAGATGATCGCCTCTCGTCTCCAGATCAATCCGGATAACCCCTTCCTCTATCCCATCAAAGCCATGTATTAACGAGTTCATAACCAAATTAGTAATAATCTGAGCGAAGGCACCGGGATACAGGGTCACTTCGATATCCTGCTCCCCCTCGACCTGCAATTGATGACGAGTATGTTTGATCTTAGGTCGCAGACTCTGTAGCACTTTGTCGAGGTAACTGCGGACTTCAAAAGCACGCAGATCGACATGGGACTGGTCCACCGAAACCTCTTTAAAGTTCTCAACCAACTCGACTGCACGACGGAGGTTGGTCATCAGGATGTCTGTTGATTCATGGTTATGCTCAATGAACCCCTCCAGATCTGAACGCTTCATCTGTTGCGCTTGATAAACCTTTTTCAGATCACAGGTACTCTCCTGCAATGAGCTGGCGGCCGTCAGGGCATTTCCTAGGGGGGTGTTCACCTCGTGGGCAATCCCGCCCACCAGGTCACCCAGGGCAGCCATTTTTTCAGACTGTACCAACTGTGCCTGGGCACTCTTTAGTGATGTCAGCGACTTGCTCAACTCCTTAGTCCGTTCGGTAACACGCATCTCCAGTTCTGCATTGAGTTGCTGGATGGCTTCTTCGGCGAGTTTACGCTCGGTAATGTCGGTGGACACCCCGCAGGTGGCATAGCATTGGCCAGTGGCATCAAACAGCGGAAATTTCAAAGAGATATAGGTGTGCAATCCATCATCTTGAGGCGCCTGTTCCTCAATCTCGATCGCCTTTTGTTGCTGATAGGCCTTGATGTCATTGGCCCGAAAATCATCAGCAATAGACTCGTCAAAGAGCTCATGATCGGTACGCCCAATGACCTGTTCCATTCTCACATGAAATAGCTCCAACCAACGCTGATTGACCAATAGATAGCGGCCCTCCAGATCTTTCATGTAGATCACCGCAGTTGCATTATCCATCAGGGCGTACAATCGACCTTCACTTTGGCGAAGCGCCTGCTCTTTGTTAATCAGCGATTTCACCAGGCGCAAGATCAAGATCACCAGTAGAAAAACACCCACCATGATGACCAACTGCTGCCACAAGCCGGACTCGCCCCGTTTAGCTAATCTGGATTCCACATCTTCCACATCCGCCATCATTTTTTGACGCAGTTTCTCTGCCCCCTCTTCTACGGCATTGCGCGGCAATGTCAGATACACCCCCCAATCGGAAACCTTTCCCTGGAAATCGACTATCTGAAGAATATTGAGGTGGGTTTCATCGAACGCCAAAGCCTGGCCTCCCTGCTCCAAGGCCTCGGACCAACTTAATTGCCCGGGAACATGGAGCGTCGCCATTTGACCAATAGCGAGAGGATTATTAGATAATCCCGACACCAGTCCCTGGTCAGTCATCAGCATCAGTTGCGCGGGCGAAAGTGGCAAGCCGTCAGCAGTCTCGTCCAATAACTCCTGAAACACATCAGCCCTGATATCGATTCCAGCGATACCGACAAAACGCCCCTCTGTCATAATCGGCACTGCGATTGATAACACCCGAACACTTTGATCTTCAATCGAGCGATCCCAGGGAGCCAGGAGCTGTGGAACTAACTCCTCCTTTACGCTCTGGTAGTATCTACCGCGCCACTGGCCATCACTAAGGGGCTCTCCTTCACTGTAGAAGCGAGCGGGCACCAGACGCAGCTGATGCTGATCATCTCGATACCAGTAGGGGATAAATCGACCGCTGGTATCGTGGCCAGGAGAGTTGGCGAAGGCGAGATCGAGCATGTCAAACGCATCTTCCTCCCAGATCGTATATGCGGCAAAAAACTGAGGGTTTTGTTCCAACAACCGGCGCAGTACACTGTTGACGGAGTCCCGACCCACATCAACCGCTATTCCCGCATCCGTCATCCCCGAGAGCACATGAGCCAAAGTCGAGCTGACTCCGAGTGCGTTTTCAATACGGGATTTAAATTTCAATGCGGTATTGGCAGCCACATCAGTGAGCTGATTCTGAGTCACAATCAGAGAGCGCCGGTACATTGTCGCCGATACGTCGTTAGCCACTTCGGTAGCAGAATCCACCGCGAGTTGCTGGGTTTGTTTTGAGGTGGTATAGGAAAGGTAGATGACTAACAGGGTGAACAGAGGAAGCGCCACCAACAGCAACGGATACCAACGAATAAAAAACCCTAGCTTGAAGGGGCTGTTCATAAACAACGAGCCACGATCATACCGACTCGCCGTAAACCTGTTTCCACCAACGGCGTGGTTCTATATCCACCGCTTCCACATTGGCTATGGGATCATTGGCAATGCTGTAAAGCTCCTCATAAACATCCACCCCACCGGCCATATGGTTCAGGCGTTGACGCCAGTTTTCCCAGGGCTGAGGATTGTGTCGGGGCGAGCTTAACTGACGGGCTTTTTCAATCTCCGCATCAGACCAGAATACGTTGCGAATTCTCCTCTCGGCGTAGTATGAACCCGGCAAGGGGGGATCACTGATTCCGGTTACGCTTAACAGTTTCGCCTCACTGGTCTTCTGGACATTTATCTGACTCAAAAAGGCAGATTCCATAACCGCATCCTGCAATCGTGGTTCTAAACTCTGGAAGCGAGCCTGATTCATCGCCGTCATTGCATTCCCGGCGATAAAATTACTATGGACGTCTTGAGCAACCACATCCCCCCAATTACCATAAGGCACCGCACTAGACCAAGTTTCAGCACCGTCTAAGGCTCCGACCTGCATAGCTCTCAGGGTGTCGCTCCAGGCTACCGGAACCGGTTTTAGCCCCAGTAGCTTCATGGTAATCCGGCCTAGTTGAGTACCGGTAACCCGCACCTTAGCACCTTTCAGACTCGCTACCGTGTCCAGCGGATCAGCATCTTTATACTTCAGCCCCATCATAAAACTGCGTAATTCAGCATGCGAGAACAGCATCTGCAAACCATGGTATTTGCGCAGAGGCTCTCGCAACAAGACTTCACTTTTGGGATGATAGAGAAAGTGGTAAACCGCGGCGCGGGAGGGCCACATATAGGCGAAATCAAAGATATTAAAATAGGGAGCACCGGCAGAGGCATTCTGAGTCGAGGCCGAAAAAATATCGATTTCGCCGTTGATGCACATCTTGGTACAGGCCAATTCCCGACACAGTTGATTGCCACCGATATATTCCACCCGAATTTCACCGTCGGTGCGTTCTTCCAGATCGGCAATAAAATTGAGCGAACCATTGGGCAAAATCTCAAGCCCCGGTCGAGTAAAGTGAGCAGCGCCAAAACGCAACTGGTGTCGTATCGGCTTAGCCAAGCGTTTTTTATAGATCGAGGCACTGGTGGCCTCGAGGGCCCCCGCTTCAGCGCTGTATCCTATTTTTGGCAACGCCGCCAATCCCATGGCAACAGAAGTTAACCCAAAACGCCCGACCAGTGACGCGAACTGCCTCCGCGACAAGGGGCTAGTGGAATGATCTGCCATAAAAACAACACCCTCATTCTTGTGAAAGGACCAATACCAGAGCTTAATCAATCCCCAATACTGCCGTTAATGGTAGCTAATACTCGAGGATTTGATATTAAGAAGATAAGACCCAGATCAACATAACTATCTAATGTCACTATAGGAACAGCTATTTGGCAATGCTATAGTCAACCTAAATATAGTCGCTGAAACCTGACAGAGACACATGGATCAAGCAGAGAGAAGATTCGGGCTTAACCCTTGGGTTGAGTTTCTTAAGGATAAGCAGCTGCCGGTACACGCTAAGACCGTTCAGGTCCTTAACTATCTGCTGTCGGATCCTAATGTATCGCTGGCGAAACTAGTGCCGGTCATTATTACTGATCCTGTCTTTACCCTGCACCTGATTCGGCTCGCCAATCAACTGAATCGCAACGCCGATACCCAGGCCAATACCGTCGAACTGGCCGTCTCGACCCTAGGGCTCAACCGTATCCGCTCGCTGTGCCAATCACTGCCAGTGATCAAGATGAATAACGCCAGCGTTCCTCATAAACAGTACTTTCATGCCATTGACAATAGTTACCATGCAGCTACACAGGCGGTATCGCTGTGTCGTTTCCCTGGCGACTCAGTCATCAACGAAACCCGCATCGCAGCGCTGTTCTACGGCGTAGGTCACTGGGCTCTTTGGCGCTATGCGCCACAGCAGATGAGCGAGATAAAAATCGGCATCTACGAAGATAAAAAAGATGTGGTATTGGCCGAAAATGACGTTATTGGCTGTACCGTTCAACAGATCTCCGAAGGCCTGGTTGAAGCATGGGGGCTCTCCAAACTAGGTGTTGAAGCGCTAAAACATACCACCTCACCCGACACCGAAATGCTCGACCAGCTGCACCGCTTTGCCGAAGAGGGTGAAAGCTCCTTTGACGAAGAACAGTTACGGGATATCAAGCAGCTACTCAATGCCAATTTCTACCCTGTTAAGCTGGCCAACTGGCTGGCCTTAACCGTTCCTTACGGTTGGTATAAATCGAAGTCTCGGCGGCTAATAGAGATCATCAGCGACTTTCTGAAACAGCCTGAAGACAAAACCATCAGTCAGCTACACCAAAACTGCGTTCAGTCTTCCCGCGAATTTCATATCGATGGCCTGATGAACAGCGCGGCACTGATGCTGCTATTGCCTTCCAAACAGGTTTTGAACTATCGAATGGAAAGCAAAGCTGCCAGTCGCAAAAAACAGGCGATAGAGCAGCCTAAACAAGTGGCAAAATCTAAGCCCAAAACGGCCCCGACCGTCACTCAGATTGCCGATGGATTTCGCAGTAAAGAAAAATTTCAGGAACTGGCTACTCAGCTACTGAAAAAACCCGACCTGTACCCGACCGATCGCGAGATCTATGTCGACCTGGTACGTGGCCTCCGCAATGGACTGGGGCTATCCAGGGTCAGCATTTTCGAGGTCGACGAGCAAGGCACCATGTCACCGGTACTGCAATCGGGTTTCTCAGACAATGACCCTATGCGCCGTTTTACCCTTAACCTGGAAGTACCGAGTCTGTTTAAAAAGCTCAGTCAAAAATCACTGGCAGTTTGGATGGCCGATCATAACCGCGAGCAGATCCGTTCTGAGCTGCCGGAACGCTTTAAAGCTTGCTCCAATCAAAAAAGCTTTGTGTTGATGTCCCTGGCCAGAGGGGGGAAAACTGTAGCATTCATCTACTGTGATCATGGCAGCCTCGAGAACGAAATGAGCCAGTTTTTCTTTAAATACTTCAAATACATCTGTGGTGCCGCCAACGTCTGCCTGGGCAGACGCTAATCCATATCCAACCACCTTGAAAGCCGGCCCACAAACCCCTATATACTAATCCAACCTATAAATCGCCTTTCCGTCATCGCCGCTTCTGCAAGCGACCAGCGGCAAATGGCTCCGCTGTTACGAACATTGTGAGAACGCTATGGATTCACTACCACTACTGCTGGAACCACAACAGTTGCGCGCCGAACTTGGACGGGAAGATCTGCTGATCATCGATCTTTCAAAACCGGAGACCTATCAACAGGGCCATATTCCGGGCGCAATCAACGTCGACCCGGCACGATTGCTAAACGGCGGCGCCCCGATTCCTAACAAGTTACCTAGCCAAGCACAGCTCGCCCAACTGTTCTCGGGACTGGGGCTGACAGCCAACACACAGGTGGTGGTTTACGACGACCAGATGGGGCCCTGGGCCGGACGGATGATCTGGACTCTGGATATCGTTGGCCATCAGAAATCGACCTTTCTTAACGGTCAACTCAATGCCTGGATCGCCGCAGGTGGAGAGCTGGAAACCACTCCCAATCTCCCCACTGAGACAGACTTTAACGCCGACCTGAATCTCGATCTGGTTGCCGATCTGGATTACATCCTCAACCATCTAGACAGCTCAGATCGTGTCATCTGGGATGCTCGCTCCCCACAGGAGTACAGCGGAGAAAAACGTATCAACGCCGACAAGGCTGGACATATTCCTGGAGCCCAGCATCTGGAGTGGACCGACATCCTGATTAGCAGCGACGACTTGCGATTGAAGCCATTGGCAGAGATCCGCAGCCAGCTCCAACAACGGGGCATCAGCGACGACAAAGAGGTAATCACCCACTGTCAAACCCACCGTCGCTCCGGGCTCACCTATCTGGTGGCAAAAGCCCTCGGTTACCCTCGCATCCGGTGCTATGATGGCTCCTGGTTCGAATGGGGCAATCACCCCAGCACGCCGGTTGAAACTGGCAACCAATAAAAATCACCCAAATATCCAGCCATAAAAGATAGAGAACGACGTGAATAAAGCCCGACTTTTCGCTTTTCTGCAGTACTTGGTTCCTCAACACCTGCTTTCCCGTGCCATCGGTTATCTGGCCGATAGCCGCATCGGCTGGGTAAAGAACAGTTTTATCGGCCTGTTCAATCGCCTTTACGATATCAATATGGGCGAAGCGTTGGAGGAAAATCCCCGTGCCTACCAAAGCTTTAACGCCTTTTTCACCCGCGCATTAAAAGCAGACGCACGTCCCATCGATCCCGACCCCAGCCACATTGTCTGTCCGGCCGATGGCGCTATCAGCCAACTGGGGCAAATCAATAACGGCCGAATTTTTCAGGCTAAGGGGCACAGTTACAGCCTGACCACTCTGCTGGGTGGGGATCCCAGTGTCGCTGAACCTTTTGTCGATGGAAGCTTCGCCACTGTTTATCTGTCACCCAAAGACTACCACCGGGTACATATGCCGCTGGAAGGCCGCTTGCTGGAGATGATCTACGTCCCCGGCGACCTGTTCTCGGTAAATGATGCCACCGTCAGCCAAGTACCCGACCTGTTCGCCCGCAATGAGCGTCTGGTGGCGCTGTTCGACACCCCTGCCGGTCCCATGGCAATGGTATTGGTGGGTGCGATGATTGTTGCCGGCATCGAGACCGTCTGGTCCGGCCAGATTGCTCCCGTGCCCCGCCAGGTTCAACGTACCAGCTACCTGCCTCAGCAACCTTCCCCCGTGGTTCTCGCCAAGGGTGAAGAGATGGGGCGGTTCAAATTAGGCTCAACGGTCATCCTGTTGTTTGGAAAAGAAGCCGCGCAATGGCACCAACAGTATCAAGCGGGTACAGCCACTCGTCTGGGTGAAGCTATGGCCAGCGTCGTCTCTGACAACAATAACGACAGTCGCGACGACAACGACAGCGAACAATCCCAAGCAAACCAAGCTGCCACAGATATAGAAGCAACCGCTTAACCGGTACGCTGAACACAGGAACAGGATATGACCACCTCAACTTGGATCGATTTTCTCCAATCTCAAGGTGCCACCGTTAGCGGCAGCGATGTAGAATTTTCCACTGCCGACGACAATAGCAACATCCAATTGATGCCTTTGGCCGATTACAGCCTGCTGGCGATGAAAGGCCCCGACACGGAAACTTTCCTTCAGGGCCAACTTAGCTGCGATATGGGCCAACTATCAGAACAACAAAGTATTCTGGGTAGTAACTGCTCCCCAAAAGGCAACGTTATCAGCGTATTTCGACTGCTGATGCTGGAACCCCACTCACTATTCCTGCGTCTGCCCAAAAGCATCAGCGAACCGGCACTGGCCAATCTGAACAAATACATCGTTTTCTCTAAAGCGGAGTTGAACGACGTGAAAGAGGAGTATGTCGGCCTCGGTGTAAGTGGAGCCGACTCTGAGCAACTGATCTCTAAACAGTTTGACAACTGTCCTGAAAAGGATGGACAACAGCTGGTTAAAGACGGATCGATTTTGGTACGGGTTCCAGGCTCTACCCCACGCTTCGAACTCTGGTGCCCACGGGATCAGGCTGAGACTCTCTGGCAACAACTGGTGGAAACCGCCACTGCCACCAGTAGCAGCGAATGGCGTCGTCAGGAAATTGCTGCGGGCTTAGCGGTGTTGGATGCCGAATCGGTAGAACAATACCTGCCGCAAATGCTCAATCTACAGGCAGTTGAAGGGGTCAGCTTCGACAAGGGATGCTACATCGGCCAAGAGGTTATCACTCGTCTGCAGTTTCGCGGCAAGTTAAAGAAATCGCTCTACCGTGCCCAGGTAAATGGCAGTGTTCAGCCTCAACCCGGCATGAGCCTGCACACAGAAAACCGTAAAGGTGTCGGCAAAGTATTGGCTGCTGCTGCAAATGGCGATGGTTATGAGATTCAAGCGGTGATCGGCAAAAAGTCCGCTGATAGTGACCAGCTTTTCCTCGATCAACAGGATGGGCCAACGGTAGAGCTGTTGCCCCTGCCCTACCAACTGGATAATGAACTGTTTGAACGCTAAGCAGTAAATTAGATCGGATCAGCTAACAGTGGCTGGTAGTGTTCACGAACCAACTCCTGCAAGTGTTCGTGAACCATCGGCCAGCCGCAAATCAGCAATCGATCCTGATGCATATTGTAGGGTAACCCGCGCTCATTGCTGACCGGGCACCCACTCTCCTGTAAAAACAGCAGCGCTGCAGCAACGTCATAAGGTTGCAGATCCGTCTCCCAAAAACCCTGCAGAAAACCGTTGGCCACATAGCTCAAATCCAGCGCTGCTGAGCCCATGCGGCGGATACCTCTGCTCTTAAACAGCACTGATTCAGCACAGGGGAAGAAGGCGCTGGCCACATCCGGTGAACGGTAAGGAAAGCCGGTACCAATCAAGGCCTGGGACAAATTCAACCGTGGATTCGCCCGTTTTTGCTGTTCACCGTTGTGATAAAGCCCTTCGCCCCGCAAGGCCCGGAAGCATTCGCGGTTCTGGGGCCGATACACTACTCCCAATCGCGTTCCCTGGTCATCGGTGAGCGCCACCGAAATAGAGAACTGATCCAGGCCGCTGAGGAAATTAGTGGTGCCGTCCAGCGGATCTACCACCCAACAGTTCGCCTGATTGCCGCTGCGGCCACTCTCTTCACCATAAAATCCCGCTTCTGGAAGCAACCGCTGCAACCCTTCCTTGAGCATCTCTTCACTGTGCAGATCGACACGGGAAACAAACTCACGACTCTGCTTCTCATCGCCGCCGCCTGGAGGAAGTTGCCGAAACTGTTCCGACTGATAGTGGCCTACCCGTTCTACCAGCGCCTGCACCCGTTCTAATAGTTGATGACTCATAGGGATCAACGGGCCTTTTTAGCGGCTTTCTGCTCATCCAGCAGCAGATCCAGTGCCTTCAATAGATCGTGGGAGGCTAGCATGCCAACCACCTCATCATCTTTGTTTAGCACCGGCATGGCACCAAAGCGATTGTTTAACAGCACCTTGGTCGCTTTAGCAATGGTGTCGTAGGTATGGGTGACCGTAACATTGGAGGTCATCAGATCCTTGACCGACAGATTGTCATCCAGCTCGTAGATATGGGATAGATCCGGCGCCTCGTCCACCCATTCCGGGCGGCGCAAGTCACGGTCGCTGATCACACCTACCAACTGACGCTCCTCATTCAACACCGGCATATGATGAACTTCATTTTCTCGCATTCGAAAAAAGGTCTTGCGGATACCATCCTCGGGATGGGCGGTAAGTACTTTGGAGGTCATGAAGTTGCTGACTTTTAATGGCATTGAATGATTCCTTCTAATTATTCAGTCCTCGACCACAGGCACTATAGCAAACCCAGGTCGCATCTAATTCAATCTCATTGAACAAAACAGCGGTTGTAAATTCAAACCAAATAAGTACCCTGCAGCAGCGAAAGTCAGATTCAACTGAGGTAGATCATGTCAAACACGGCTGGAATAGAGCGTCGCTATCTTCAATCAGCCGAACGATTGGCCGGCAGAGAGAACGTTAAGTTTGATAGCGAGGCCCTGGATGCCTTGAAACCGATCATTCGCAACGGCGTACTGAAACTGGATGTAATGGGTTTCTTGGAAGACGAATCCCGCATAGACGCCGCGGAAAGCAATCTACAGACATTTATTCGCGGCATGGCAAAAGATGCCAAAAGTCAAAGCATCTATAAAATCAAAGCCCGCATGGTGGAGTCTGCCATCACCAAGGGATCGGTCTGGCCTTTCTCCTGATCGGCACTTTATCCTTATCGACATTTTTTCCTTGCCTGACCTTTTCCTTATAACGGCTTGCCCAGACTAACCCGCTATTGTTCAATTCCCTATCGGGAACTTCAGCGCCGGGTTAGAATCTCATCCTCGACAACCGACGACCCGCTTGGGGCCTATTTGCTTTAGCCAATTTTCTGGACAATGTTATATGCGCGCATCGATCTACCTGCTGTTTTCGCTACTGGCTCTGACTATCCCCGCCCACGCCAGCGATGAGCTGACTCTGGTATACAGTGCCAATCTGGACGGCGAACTTGAGCCCTGCGGTTGCACCCTGGACACCGATTTCGGCGGTATCCTCCGCCGTGCCACCTATATTGACCAGCTACGAGCCCAACAGAACAAAGATTTAAATGAACCTGTGCTGATTTCTGCGGGTGGCCTGTTTGCCAAAGAATTGGGCAGCGACAAGATCAAAAATAGTTTTATTCTCAGCGGCCTTGAACAACTGAACTACGATGCCATTGGTGTCCAGTGGGCCGATATGATCCACGGTATCGAGTTTCTGCAACAAAGTAGCTTGCCGCTAACCGCCGGCAACTGGAAAGACACTACGCTGGCTCACAATCAGATTATTCGCCGCGACAATCACACCCTGTTTTTCAGTCAATGGCTGGACCCAGCCACCTCTCCTTATCGAAATATGCCGGATCTATCACCCATTGATGAGCGCACAACGGCACTACAACAACAGCTCAGCGATGCCAAACAGCAAGGTATGGTGACGGTACTGGCAACGACTCTAGATCACACCCAGGCCCAAGCGCTGCTCGATCTCAGCCAAGTTGATATTCTGATCATCGGATCCGCCTACGAACAGTTTTCCGAACCTTTTAAAGATAAGGGTACCCTGGTGTTGCAAGCGGGTTCTCGTGGCCAACGTCTAGGTGTGTTGTCATTAGCACTGGACGACCAGAAGAGCATCACAGGCTGGAACCACCAGGTAGTAGAACTAACCAGTGATATGGCCGACGCTCCCCGATTGAAAACCTGGTACGACAATTACAACGAGCAACTTAGATTGGCCTTTGAAGAAGAGATCAAAAAGATGGAGGCCTACGATCAGGGACAGTCGCCTTTCGTCGGTGAACAAACCTGCGAGGCCTGCCATCAGCAGTCCCACCAGACCTGGCAAGACACTGATCATGCAAAAGCCTACGACGACCTTGAAGAGGTCGGCAAAGCCTTCGATCCACACTGTGTGGGATGTCACGTGGTGGGCTACAAACAGCCCGGAGGATTCCTCTCCATCGACCTAACCAGTCAACTAGCAGGTGTGCAGTGTGAGAATTGCCATGGTGCTGGCCGGGAGCACGTTAACAGCGGTGGACAGATCCAGACACCCAATCACGCCCTGGCCAAAGAACAGGTCTGCAGTCAGTGCCACGTTCCTGAACATAGCCCTAAATTTACCGTGAAAGACTATTGGCCGAAAATTATGCACGGCAAAGAACAGGTGGTCAGTTCTCCAGGACAATAATCAAAAAGAGTTTGCTAGAGAAGCAGTTTTTTCTACAGGAGAGACTTAGCCAAACGCACCAGTTTAAAACTTCCGTTGTCGGCAAAAGTCTCGATCTCCCTAAATAGCCCCTGGGCTTTTCGCTCCAGGGGAATAAAGCGATTAACCACAAAAGCGGCCTGCCCGTCCGCAGCCAGCAACCGCGCTGCGGTGTTCAAGAAGCGTTCCGTCAGCTCCCCCTCCACCGAGAACCCTTGGTGGAACGGTGGATTACAGACCACCAGATCAAAACTCGGTTTTATAGCCGCCGCGCAATTGTCGGCTACCACCTGATGGGGCACGCCACTCGCCTTCAAATTAATCCCGCAGCAGGTGATCGCCGCGGCATTGTTATCGGTCGCCAGGATACTGGATACCCCCTGCGCCACCAGCCGCAACGACAGGTAACCATAACCACAACCCAGGTCCAGAACCTTTGGGGTAGAGGTGTATAACTTACTGTAAATCTGGTCGAAGTGATCGGCTAAGAACTCACTGCCCTGATCCAGTTTATCCCAACCGAACTGCCCCGGTTTACTGATAACCGACTGCCCTGCCAGCTCCGCAATGGTTCTGGTCTTGGTATACTCACGGTCGTCCAACAACTCATCTGCGAGGTGTTCTGCGACAACACCCTGGGCCACACCTGGAGCTACGAGGATCCCTTCCATTACCCCTTTGCCCAGCTTGTTCAGGTCTCCGTCGCCAAATAGCTTTCGGGCCTTATCAAAATAGGTTTTGGTGCCCTCGTTTTTTGCCCCCAATAGAATCAGTTCGCCGCCGCTCTTAAGACAGCGGAGCGACTGATTGATCACATGGTGAACCACCGCTTTCTCTTTTGAGACTCGGTAATAGATACGATCGAGGCTGGAATCGCTCCAGGGGGAAAAATCAAAATCGCTGAAGTGAATCTGCCAGCCTTTTGCTGACATCTCAGCATGGATATCAAAACGATTGCTCAGCAGCTGCAAGTTCTCGATCGCTACCGAGGGTGCAAACTGGGCCAGATTTTCATCCATAACCCATAAACCCTGGCCTTGGTGTTCATGCAGTTGTTTCTGCAACTGTTGGTGTACGATCGCTTCGACGTTGCTCATAGTTGTTTCCGGGAAAAATCTATTTATCGCTGCTTAGGTCTAGGAAGGGAGCAATCTCGGTCTCGGTCAATGGCCGGCATTCACCCTCAGCCAGCGACAAGTCCAGTTCGATGGAGCCAACAGCCTCCCGATGCAAGGCCACAACTCGATTCTCCATGGCAGCAAACATACGCTTCACTTGGTGATAGCGGCCTTCTGAGATCTCGATAATCAGGTTCTCTCTATCCGCCAATTCAATCCGAGCTGGCAAGGTGGGATTATCCTCCCCCCGCAGCATCACTCCCTGTTCCAGTTGCTGCTCAGCACCCAACTTAAGAGGCTGATCTAAGGTTACCCGGTAGCGCTTAAAACACTGTTTACGGGGAGATGTAAGGTTATGGGACCAACGGCCATCATCGGTAATCAACACCAGTCCCGTAGTATCTACATCTAGACGGCCGGCCGGATGCAACTGCCCTTTGGGGTTTTCGGTCATTTCCTCAGGTAGCAGATCCAGCACCGTCGGGTACTCCCCATCTTCGGTCGCGCACACCACTCCCTGAGGCTTGTTTAGCATCAGATAACAAAATTCGGGCAGACGCAGCTGTTGGTTGAACATCCATACGTCTGCACTTTCTTTCAGCTGGGTACTGGCCTTCTTTGCAACAACACCATCCACCTCAACTTCACCACTCCTAAGCAAACGATGTACCTGGGAACGACCCAGACCCGTTGCTCGGCAAACAAAACGATCTAAACGCATCGGTTAAGCCTTGTTGCGGTTCAATACGACCGACAACGCCAACAGATAAAGCGTTGCCACGGCGAAAGCGATCAAAGTGCCCCACAGCAACCCCAGACTCACGTAGGTTTGCGAAACGGTAAGGACATAACAGATCAATGCACCCAGTCCCAAGGGATAATTCTTGATCACGGTAAACACCAGCGATTTTCCGTAGGTCAGATGAATGATCAGCATAAAGGGGAAAAAAGTGATAGGGAACGCAGAGAATAATCCGGCCCAGACAGGCCCCAACCATTCGGCGCTAGCGGTAATCAACACAATGGTCAGGGCTGCCATTCCAGCACGAAACAACAGCACCCCATGGGTAAATCGAACCCGCTGTTTAATCGGCAGGTTTTCTATCTGCTTAAACACCTGAACAAAGAAAATAATGGCAGCAACTGTTAGCAGCGTTCCGCCGACCAATCCGAGAGGCAGTTGCTTTAAAACTGCAGACGCGATTAAAAACCCAAGGATTCCGGCCCCGGCGCCCACCACCAGATGCCCCCGTTGCAGCCGCACGGCACCCAAATAGTAAGCCCAGGCCAACACCAGACTGGAGGTAAAACCCGCCAAGGTATACACCGCTGCCTCCGCTGCGAAAGCGGGACTTTGCTCCACACCGATAAAGAACAGCGCAATTGCGGATCCCAAAGGATAACCCGACAGAATCCCTGCAATTTTAGGACTGACATGCTCGGCAACCAGCGACAAACCCACCACCGCGCCGATCGAAACCAGAATTTTCCAAAAGAATAGAGCTTCCAACACTAAACACCCGAAAATCAGCAAATGCGCCAGCCCCCGCAGGGGCTAAGAAAGGCGGCTATGATAGCAGTTTATGGGTGCCACTGCTGACCATAAAACTGGCTCCTGAGAGGCTACTGACCTGTGCTGAAATACTCCCGGGTACCGTGGGACAACACCGCCTCACCGATACGTCGCATCGCCACCGCGTAGGCTGCACTGCGATAACTGCGTTGCTCTGCTTCGACCAACTGTAGCAGCTGCTGGAAGGCATCGGTCATCTGCTTTTCCAACTTATCCCGGACCTCCTCCAACGACCAGGGATAACCAGAACGATTCTGCACCCATTCAAAATAGCTCACCGTCACACCGCCGGCGTTGACCAACACATCGGGCAATATAGCGATCCCTTTCTCTTCCAGTATCGCTTCGGCGTCGTTGGTAATCGGGCCATTAGCCACCTCGATAATGGTGGCAGCTTTTATTTGACCGGCGTTCTCGGCGGTGATCACTCCCTCCAGTGCAGCAGGGATCAACAGATCCACTTCCAACTCCAGCAGCTCGGCATTGCTGATCTCCTTATGTTCGATCAGCTGACACACCGACTGCTCGCAATAGACCGCTCTCATCGTCCGAGATTCTTGCTTTTCCTTCCACAGACTCTCGATATCAAACCCTTGCTCGGAGTAGATCCCCCCTTTCGAATCGCTGATGGCAACGATCTTGAATCCATCCTGCTGCAGCAATCGGGCGACATGATAGGAGGCGTTACCAAACCCCTGTATCGCTACTCGCTGCCCCGACGACCAACCTTTGGCCTTGGCCAATTCTCTGATGCAGATATACGCCCCCCGACCGGTGGCTTCATCACGGCCCAAACTCCCCCCCAGGCGCACCGGTTTACCGGTG
>JAPHRD010000056.1 GCA_026196225.1 Motiliproteus sp. | reverse complement strand
GATTGGTTTAAATAGGGTGGTCTCTACACCGGCCTGCTTTAAGGCCTGTTCTTCGTTAGCAATAACGTTGGCAGTGAGTGCCAATATGGGCGTTTCATTGAGAGGAGGAGGCAATAGGCGAATCAGGCGACTTGCCTCGATGCCGTCCATTAATGGCATATGCACGTCCATCAAGATGCAGTTATAGTGTTTCTGTCTAGCTTGGGCCAACGCTTGCTCGCCATTGGTCACCATGACGGGCTTGGCTCCTGCTTGCTCAAGGATTTTACGCAGCAGTAGACGGTTGAAGTCGTTGTCTTCCGCTACCAGTAACTCTACCCCCAGCAGCGTTTGATTGCTGATTGTGGCGGGTTGAATAGAGATATGAGCGGAAAGTTCACCACTGTTTTTTAAGGCTTCCAGGAGTCGCGGTCGGTTGACCGGTCTGGGTAGGTAGATCAACGGCTCAAAGAGCTCTGCTTCTTCACTATTGGGCTCAGCAAAAGCACTGTTCCTGGGGACTGTCAGGATGATCTTGCCATCATAGCGATGGCGAATCGATCGTAGAAGTTGCCGCTGATAATACTGTCCGGGACCACTCTTGGGGAGATCGAGAATCAGTCCATCGATATTGTTCGCAGCCTTCAGGTGGGCAAGCAGCTGGCGCTGGTCCTCGACAATACTGGCATTACAGCCCCATTTTCTGGTGCAACTTTGCAGCTCTGCGCGGGCTTGTTGAGAGTGAGAATAGATCAGCAGACGGCTACAGTCGATTTCATCAATTGCTGGTTGGTCATCGGCAAGTTGTAGAGAAAGCTCAACGACAGCTGTCGTCCCTTGATTGACCTGGCTGTTTAGGGTGACAGTACCGTCCATCAGCTCCATCAGATGTTTGGTAATAACCAGACCAAGGCCTGAACCACCGAACCGTCGGGTGATTGAGGTATCGGCCTGGATAAAGGGTTGGAAAAGCGAGGCGAGTTTCTCACCATCAATACCGATGCCTGTATCGACAACGCTGATCTTAAGATCTACTTCAGTGGTATTGATCGCTGAGCATTGCAGTTGGATGGTGACATGGCCGCTAGCGGTAAATTTGACCGCATTGCTGACCAGGTTGGAGACCACCTGCTTAATTCGCGTCGGGTCTCCGACCAGCTGGCCGGGTAACTGAGGGTCAGAGATAAAGTAGAGCTCAACGTCTTTTTCAAAGGCCGTTGCCGCCTGCATCGCTAATGTATCTTCGATGACCTGTTCGAGATTAAACGGGATCTTTTCGATCTGGATGGCATCTGACTGAAGTTTGGAAAAATCGAGAATGTCGTCGATCAGGGATAGCAGCAGATTCGAGGTGCGGTTGACGATCTGGCTGTATTCCTTCTGCTCTCCGCTGAGCTCTGTCTTTTGCAGTAGTTTAATAAATCCCATCACCGAAGTGAGCGGCGTGCGGAGTTCGTGACTCATCCGTGCCAGGAACTGATCCTTCGCCAAGTTGGCTTTTTCAGCCCGACGCTTGGCATTGACCAGATCGATATTTTTCTTTTCCAAACGATCCAGGGTCAGGCGCAGATTTTTGGTGGCCACGTCTATTTGGTCCTGCAGGCGAATACGAGTACGTTGAACCTTTGAAGCCAAGCTGTTGATGCCCTCTTCCAGTTCACCTATTTCACCCCGATTCTTCACGGTGATTCGGGCGTCAAACTCCTCCTGCCGGAGTCGATAGATAGTCTCGATAATGCCCTGGATTGGCTGGGTAATACTGCGGCCGATGGTCAACGCTAGCCAGATTGTCAGTGAAAGGCCTACCAGTGTGATCAGCAGGCCTCGCAGCGCAATTTCGCTTTGATTCTGTTTTAGGGCTTCTTCGTTGATCAGCAGAATGACCCAACCTAGCACCTCTGGTGAGCCCAACCGAATGTCTGAGCTCTCCGAATCAAAATCGTCAATGCTATTGCCGGAAAGCAGCACTGGCGCTTTCAGCAACCATAGATTCCTCAGGCGTTCAGGTTGTGGTGTGAGGGATGAGGTAGAGGGGACGTTTAGGGTGGAAATATCCACCTCAATGTCAGAGTCTCTATAAATGATTTCGCCACCGGCATTGATGAAGATAACATCGCTCACTTCTGATCGCTGCAAGGGTGCTTTCGCCAACAGTGCAAGGGCACTGGCGTTATCGGAAAAGAGATCGAATTCTGCGCCGGTGGACAGATAACTTAACAGTGTCATGCCGTTGTTGAAAAGGTTTTCACGCTCGCTGGCCAAGCGAGACGTAATCATGTAACCCGACAGTGTCAGAGTGATCATCAACATGGGTACCAGAGCCAGGATCAAGACCCGCTGGCGGATGCCGAGATGACTGATTCGTGACAGCAGTTTCACTGTTCCTCCAACTGCTTTTTAAGCATGTCCAGTGGAGGGAGCTTTAGGCGAAGAGATCGTGCTGTGGCGCGATTTATGCCGATATCAAATTGCTTAGGGTGAGCGGGTGATGACAATCTGCCGGTTTTCAGCCACTGCTTGACTAAACCAGCAGTCTCCTGGCCAACGGTTTTCGGAGTGCTGAAAACCCCTGCCACTGCCCCAGCGTCTACATAGCGTTTGGAGTAGGCGATCAGTGGGATCCGTTGACGGAAGGTCATCAGCAGAATCCATTTCGCTGTACTGCGATTGAAGATCGACTTATCGGGTACGGCAAGGAAGGCGTCACTGCCTTCGATTAGCGGCGACAAGAGCTCGACCGGATTATCGTCCTTGCCCAATTGCTTAAGATTGAGCTGCCATTGCATCTGGCTAGCCGCTTGCTCCAGCTGGCTAAGTTCCTGTTTGGAGGTGGGACCCAGGATGGTGGCCAGTTTTTCCACATTGGGTTTGATCAGCGATAGCAGTTGCAGCTGTCTGTGAAAAGGTTGCTCCAAGTAGAGTGCGCTGACTTGTCCCTGTTGCTGGCGTTCTTCCAACCCAGTATTTCGCTTGATCAGCGTTTGGTAGGTACGACGGGGTATAAAGGTGCTGAGTATGGGAAGTTGGTCAAGCTCCATCGCTTTTTGGGTAGCCAATGTACCCACAGAGATCAGGAGGTCATACTGATCTAAATGGGCTGTTTCGGGAGCGTTGGGCAGGTAATAGGTATCAAACTGAAGCTGTTGTGTCTGCAGCTGTTTTTCGAGGGTACGGGTGACGTTTTGGTAGATGGATGAGTTTTTACTCACCAAAAGCAAAAGTCGTTGGCTATTCGCAACCGGTTTATTGGCGTGCTCGGCTGCTGACAGTAGTGGTATCTGAAAACATAACAGGCCTACCAGAAGCAATCCAAGCAGCCGGGAGGCTAAGGTTTTATGTCTACTATAAAAGTTACTTCTCATCCCATCACAATCCATTGTGAGTGACTATTTCGTCCTCCGTTATAGGAAGTCGAGGCTGAAACGTAGAAACGATCGTGTATCAAAGGTGTTGTTTAGATCGAACTCGGTGTAATTAGAACCTAAATTCTGCACGATTAACTCTACAGATCCTTCGGTATTGCCATATACGAAATTTTTGGCCAAACGTAGATCAACACGTTTGTATGGTGGTAGGTTGTTATCGCCACCATCAAAGAATACCGATGTTAATCGATAGTAGGCAATGCTGGCTTGCAGGGTTTCACTAAAGTTGTGGCTGGCTAGCATGGCTAATGTATGAGTGGGTGTTTCATCGCTGATATCTTCAACACCCGAGATTCCTCGGTCGTGCTTTCCTTCTGCGTCGGCATACCCGTAAGCCAGGTGGAACCAGGTGCTGTGAGTTGGTTGATACTTCCATTGCAGCTCTAATCCGTGGGTACGCCAATGAGTTACATTGCCGACCTCTCGATAATCGGTATCAATTGGGCCGAAGGATGGGGCGACACGAGCTTCTTCAATGGCATTGCTGACCTCTTCCAGATAAATCTTGGCATCGAAGATCCAGCGCTGTTGCGGGTGCTGCCAAATATAACCCAGTTCGTAGGTTTTTATCTCCTCCGGGCCAATACCGGGGTCGCTCAGGGTTGCTTGATCTAAAATAGTACCGGCAGGGAAGCCCAAGGCCGTAACGGGCAATTTTATGGAAAGGCTCTGATAATTCTCAAGCAATGAGGGGGTTCGATAGGCCTTGCTGGCGCTGGCGCGGACACTGTGTTCCGGGTTGATCTGGTAGTTGAGACCGACACGGGGAGATAACCGCGTACTGGCTAGGTCATTATGCTCCAACATGGCACCAATATTTAAGGTCCAATCATCCATAATACGGTGTTCTATATTGCCTGAGGCTCGGAACATCGTTTCAGATAGGGTATCTGGTGTATCGAGAAGCGCTTGGCTTCTCAAGCTTTCACGGCGAACACCTGCGCTCCAGGTTGAGCGGGTGTTTCCACCCAATCGCTTGGTGAGATCGGCACTGATGTCATAACGTTCGGCGACACCCTTTTCAATGCCAATATCGACAATGATTCCAGCCAAGGGGCCCAGTACGTCGCCAAGATCCAAGAGTTCGGTTTCAGAATATTTCAGGTGGTTGTGATAGGCCTGCAATTTGAATTCGTCATCCCCTTGCAGGGCGCGGGTCCAGGTCAAGCTCTGGTAATGGCTCTGCACATCGCGCTTGGTGAATTCATCGGGGGAGTGTGCACGACCGACACCGATATTGCCGCCGCTGTAGCCCAGTTGAATATCAAAGCTATCAACTAGATTGGGAGTATAAGTTCCACGGAAACCGAGCTGGCTGATTTCGCCGCTATCTTCAATTACTTCTTTTGGATTACTTGGGTCGCCGTCTTCATACCCGACTCCGTGACCATTACTGCCGTGAAAGTTCGCGGATAGCCGGTAATCCATCTGACCGACCTGGCCGTTATGGCGAGCAGAATACTGTTTAGTCTGCAGCGACCCTCGAGTCATGGAGATATGAGTGCCCTGATCTTGTAATGGAGCGCGGGTGACTATATTGATGGCTCCCAGAAAAGCATTGGATCCCTGGGTTGGTATGTTGGATCCCCGCACCACTTCTATATGGTCGATATCATCAATCCCGATACCAAGGGCGCTCCAGTCTACGGTTGAGAGTAACGACAGGTAGACTGAGCGACCGTCGATGGTAACTTCCAAGCGGCCGGGGTGGGTATCTCCCTGCCCGTGAATGGTGACCCCAAACTTATGGGCATTGACGTGGTAAACCTGGAAGCCGGGCACTAAACGGAAAAGATCGGCGATATTGATGGCTCCGGAGGCTTTGATCATCTTGCGATCAATCAGAGTAATGGAGGCAGGAAGTTCGTTGAGCTTCTGTTCAAGGTTGGTGGCGGACTTAAAGGTGGGAATCGCCCCTAGTAACTCATCTTCGGTAACAAGGCTGTCGTCTTCCTCCATAGCCAAAGCTATCGCAGGCGACAGACTGCAGACGCCTGCCATTACAAATGAAACAACTATCGGTTTGAGTCGTTTAGACATGTCCCCTCCATTGAATACCGACAATTGCTCTAGTTGAAGCCTTGGATTGAATTCGTTGTATTCTTATTCGTACGGAGCGCAGAGAATGATTCCGCGCCTTTATAATCCGGCATGATAAACCAGTTATCGCTGAATCTGTATTTTTGGCTTAATTTTGATCAATTTAGCGGGCTGATAGGGCCATCCTGCAGTTGCTGATACGAAGATGGCCGTGCAGACTGATTTAGGCAAGCGCCTTGATCTGTTCTACCAGTTTTCCGATACCAGCGCCCGCTTCGCTGATAGAGCCGGCCAGCATATAGGCTGGTGTGGTAACGATGCGGCGTTCCTGGTCCACCACCACGGCATCCACCGGACAGCTCTGGTGCTTACCGCCCATGGCTTCGATGGCTTTAGCAGTCTCTTCATCTGTGCCAATGGTGCAGATGGCATCTTCGCCAAAGATCAGCGGTGTCATTGCCGGGGCGATACAGATTAGTCCTACCGGTTTACCGGCCTGGTGGATGGCACGGGTGAAATCGAGAACCTGAGGATTAACGCTGCAGTTGCTACCGGAGATGGCAAAGTCGGACAGATTCTTGGCTGCGCCAAAGCCGCCAGGAATAATCAAAGCGTCGTATTCGTCTGGATTAGCCTCGGCAAGGTCGATGATCTCGCCACGGGCCAGCCGGGCTGCTTCGATCAGGACGTTGCGGGATTGATCCGCTTCTACCGCACCGCTTAGGTGGTTGATAACATGAAGTTGATTGATATTGGGAGCCATACACTGATAGCTCATACCCTGTTGCTCAATGTTCAGCAGGGTCAGTACAGACTCGTAAATTTCAGATCCGTCGTAAACGCCACAACCGGAAAGAATAACCGCCACTTTTTTCATGGATAGAGTTCCTCTGGTAAATAGGGTCGGTTGCGGCTTTTGCCGATAGCTCTTGACCCTTCTCATTCTCTGATGGACTAAGGTGCGTTACTATGCGCACTGCGTTTTAATGTATGCCTATATTCTGATATTGACCGGTTCAGGGCAATAGCAGAAAGAGACGAGGATGGTATCCAGTGGCTTTTTATAACAACCAGCGATTTTTTCCTGAAACCCGTATGCGTCGCATGCGCCGTGATGATTTCTCCCGACGGATGATGCGGGAAACGGTGCTGACCCCGGACGATCTGATCTTTCCGGTCTTCGTGCTAGAAGGGCAGAACCAGCGTGAAGCGGTGCCCTCCATGCCTGGCGTGGAACGGTTAAGTATCGACCTGCTGTTGAAGGAAGCGGGAGAGCTGGTCAGCCTTGGTGTACCAGCCGTGGCCTTGTTTCCGGTTACTCCTCTGGAGCAAAAGACCGAGTTCGCTGAAGAGGCTTTCAATCCCGATGGCTTGGCCCAGCGAGCGGTCAAGGCGCTGAAGGATGCTTACCCTGAACTGGGGGTGATCACCGATGTGGCTTTGGACCCGTTTACCACCCATGGCCAAGACGGAATTATCGATGCCGAAGGCTATGTGCTAAACGATCGCACCGTCGATACCCTGGTCAAGCAGGCGCTGTCTCATGCCGAAGCGGGGGCAGATATTGTGGCTCCCTCCGACATGATGGACGGACGTATCGGTTCTATCCGCGATGTGCTGGAAGATGGCGATCACGTCCATACCCGTATTCTGGCCTACAGCGCCAAATATGCATCAAGCTATTACGGACCTTTCCGCGATGCGGTGGGCTCTGCAGGCAATCTGGGCAAGGGCAATAAGTACAGCTATCAGATGGATCCGGCTAACAGTGACGAAGCGCTCCACGAAGTGGCTTTGGATCTGGCTGAGGGTGCGGACATGGTGATGGTTAAGCCGGGCATGCCCTATCTGGATATTGTCCGCCGGGTTAAAGATGAGCTGATGGTGCCCACCTTTGTCTACCAGGTCAGTGGTGAGTACGCCATGCATATGGCGGCGGCACAGAACGGTTGGTTGGATGAGGAAGCGGTGATGATGGAATCACTGGTGTGCATCAAGCGCGCCGGCGGAGACGGTATTCTGACCTACTTCGCCAAGCGCGCCGCTCAGGTGATGAACCGTTAAGGAACCTGCGAATAAGTCCCGCCTTCTAACTCATTCTGACGATCAAGCTAGATTTACGGCTTAGCCGCGCGATTATTGGTCGTTTCTTACCGTCTG
>JAPHRD010000017.1 GCA_026196225.1 Motiliproteus sp. | reverse complement strand
GCATGCCCCAGAAGTTCCTGTACCGCTCGCAAGTCGCCACTGGATTCGAGCATATGGCTGGCGAAGGAGTGGCGTAGTCGGTGGGGGTGTAGATTGCCCTGGCCGGCTTTTAAGGCCCACCGCTTGAGTCGAAGCTGAACGCTGCGGGGGCTCAGTCGATTGCCTTGCTTGCTTACAAATAGCGCTTGCTGTTCGGGGGGGGCCAGCTGATCACGGCGGTCGAGCCACTGGTCTAGAGCCTTGATGGCCACAGAGCCGATAGGAAGTTGGCGGCTTTTTTGACCTTTGCCGGTTACCCGCAGGCTGGCGTCGCGAAAATCGATGTCATTAATATTGAGGCTGACCAGTTCTGCCAATCGCAGTCCCGAAGAGTAAAACAGCTCCATCATGGCGAGATCGCGGTAATCGAGAATCTCAGTGGTAGGTTGTTCCAGCAGCTGTTGCAGCTGGTCTACATCCAGCGGCTTAGGCAGTTTTTTGGCCGCTTTGGGGGCGCTTATGCCTTTGGCGGGGTTGTTGTCTACCCGACCTTCCCGAATTAGAAATTCGTAAAAGGTGCGCAGGCTGGACAGCTGTCGCTGGAGGCTTTTGGGGGCAATGCCCTGTTGGTGGCGGTGAGCGATATGGGTCCGAATATGAATAGTCTCAAGGGACTGCCAATCGTCCAGTTGCTGCTCTGACAGGATCGCCGCCAACTGTTCCAGGTCACGGCGGTAGTTACTCAGGGTGTGTGGCGAGAGCCGGCGCTCGGCATCCAGATGGTCAACAAAATCGTCGATCCACCCCGTTAGCTTATCCATGCTTCGGCTCTGCGGCGGCTCAGTCTAGCTGCTCAGGACCGGCGAGGCGGTAGCAGACCCGACTTAGCACTTCGCCGATATAGTTGAGGAACAGGGTGCCCATGCTGCTGTGAAAATAGTTTGCCTCAAAGCTGCCAATCGCCAGGAAGCCGATAGGTTTGCCACACACCAAGGGAACCGCTGCGGCAGATAAAACCTTGCTGGCGCGGTCGTCAAACAGGAAGTGGCGCTCTTTGTCGTTGAGGCTGCCGCAAATGGCCCAGTCGCTTTCGATCAGATCGGCCAGATGCGGGTCCGCTTCTTCTCGGGTAACCACTTTGAGATTGTTGGCCTGAAGTGCATTGGGGTCACCGAACAGGATTAGCTGAACAACATCGCCGTTAAAGTTTTGGCAAAGACCTTCGTCGATGGCGACAATCGCTTCATCCAGATTGTGGGCTTCCAGCAGATTGATAATCAGGCGCCGGGTCTTATCGAACTGCAGGTCGTTGTGACGAGCGGTGTCGATCAGCTCATCGATCTGGGCGTTCATAGCTCGATTTTGCTGACGCAGGATGGAGGTCTGACGCTCCACCAGCGAGACGGTACCGGCACGCTGATGAGGGATATGTAGATCCTCCAACAGATGCTGGTGCTGATTGAAAAATTCAGGATGTTGCTTTAGAAAGTCGACGACCTGCTGTTCGCTGACTTCTCCGCCCTGTTTGCTGCTGTTGGTCTGTTGATCGCTCATGATATTGCTTTATGCTCAATCAGGGTCAGATATGGATCTGACCTTCAAATACGGTAGTGGCAGGTCCGGTCATCACCACGTCGGTGCCTTGACCATTCCATTCAATTTCTAGTTCTCCGCCAGGAAGTTCTACGGTGACGGTGTTGTCCAGCAGGCCGCGGATCTGTCCTGCTACGACAGCAGCGCAGGCGCCGGTGCCGCAGGCCAGAGTTTCTCCTGCGCCTCGCTCAAATACCCGCAGGCGGATATGATTGCGGTCGAGCACCTGCATAAATCCGATATTGGCCTTGGCAGGAAAACGTTCGTGACTTTCTAGAATAGGGCCCAAGGTCTTGACGGGAGCCTCATCCACATCGTCCACCACCAAAACTCCGTGGGGATTGCCCATGGATACGGCGCTGACTTCCAGCAATTCAGTACCCACAGCGATGGAGTAGCTGCTGGACTCCATATCTGCCTGGAATGGAACATCTGAGGGCTTTAACACTGGCTGGCCCATATCGACGCGCACCTGGTTACCCTTAAGGGTAAGATAGATCGGCCCCTCCATGGTTTGAACCGCGATAGTACTTTTACCGGTGAGGCGCTTATCAGTGACGAAACGGGCAAAGCAGCGGGCACCATTGCCGCAATGTTCTACTTCGCTGCCGTCTGCGTTGAATATGCGGTATTTAAAATCCATATCCGGATCAGATGGTGCTTCAACCACCAGCAGTTGATCGAAACCGATACCGAAATGGCGGTCTGCCAGGCGCTTGACGATCTCTTCATTGATCCGCAGGCGTTGGGTCATCAGATCCAGCACCACGAAATCGTTGCCGAGGCCATGCATTTTGGTAAAACGTACTAACATTGTGTTTCCTGAACTCTCTTCGCCGCCTCTGGATCTTACGCGGGTAACAACTGTTCGCCCTTGATCTGGTGTTCTATGGTCTCACGCTCACGGATCAGATGGAATTGGTTATCGTCCACCATCACTTCGGCAGCGCGGTTACGGCTGTTGTAGTTGGAACTCATGGTAAAACCGTAAGCACCGGCGGAGCATACTGCTAGCAGGTCACCAGGCTTCAGCGCCAGCTTTCGGTCCTTGCCAAGAAAATCTCCGGTTTCACAGACGGGGCCTACTAGATCCCACAATTGCTGCTGTTCGCTCTCTTCTGGCAAACGCAGAGGGATGATCTCCTGATAGGCACCGTACAGCGATGGGCGGATCAGATCATTCATGGCGCCGTCGATAATGGCAAAGTTCTTCTCTTCGGTGGGCTTGAGGAATTCCACTTGGGTTAGAAATACGCCGGCATTTGCCGCGATAGATCGCCCTGGTTCGAAGATCAGCTCAACATCGCGGTCGCCCAGTCGCTCCAGAATCGCAGCGATATATTCCTGCGGAGTGGGAGGCTGTTCATCGGTGTAGCAAACCCCCAGGCCTCCGCCGAGATCGATATGCTTGAGGTTGATCTGGTTTTGCTGAAGTTGATCCACCAGTGACAGTACTCGATCTAGCGCATCCAGGAAGGGAGCGATCTCGGTCAGTTGTGAGCCGATATGGCAGTCGATACCCACCACGTTTAGATGGCTTAGGGAATTCGCATGTTGGTAGGCATGCAGGGCGCGATCGAAGGCAATACCAAATTTATTTTCTTTTAGACCGGTAGAGATATAAGGATGGGTCTTGGCGTCCACATCGGGGTTGACCCGCAATGAAACGGGGGCCACTTTACCCAGCTCAGCGGCGACACCGTTGAGGCGATCCAGTTCAGACTCTGACTCGACGTTAAAGCAGTGGATTCCAGCTTTAAGGGCTTCAGTCATCTCTTCGGGTTGTTTGGCAACACCGGAAAACACCACCCGTGAAGGATCGCCACCGGCCTTTAATACCCGTTGCAGTTCTCCCAGCGAGACGATGTCGAAGCCAGCGCCAAGGCGTGCCAGGACGTTAAGTACGGCAATGTTGGAGTTGGCCTTCACCGCATAGCAAACCATCCCTTTGTGATTTTCCAGGGCCTGGGCATAGGCCAGATAGCTGCGCTCCAGCATATCTCTGGAATAGACGTAGGTAGGGGTGCCATAGGTCTTGGCGATGGTGTCCAACGCCACCTCTTCAGCGAAGAGCTGGCCGTTGCGGTACTCAAAACTATCCATTAATTACGACCTGTAATTCTGAATTAAAACTAAGATTGTTCTTTGGGTGGCTGTTCAGGCAGGTAGAGGTCTCCTTTTTGGCCGCAGCCGGCCAGTAAAAAGAGCCCAAGAATCAGTGCAGGGAACCAGCGAAACATCGAATTCTACCCGAATCAGCAAATAAACAGGCGATTATACCTGTTGGTTGGGCCGTTGCCCATGATTGCCGGGGTTATCCTGGCGAGAACCATTACCTGGCCAGGGGCTTTGGCTTATACTTGCGGTCAGATGATGATTCAGTGGATAGAGATAGAGTATGAACGAGAGCGAATTCAACGTATTGGTCGATGATGTGATGTTGAAAATCGAAGATTGTCTGGATGAGGAATCAGAGACCGATCTCGATTACATGACTGTGGGTGGGGTTTTAACCGTCAAATGCGAAAATGGCGCACAGATTATTTTCACCCGTCAGGCGCCGGTCAGTCAGTTGTGGGTCGCAACGCCTCAGGGCGGATTTCATTTCGATTATGATGTCGACACTAAAACCTGGCTTCGCGATAGCGACCAGCAGTCGTTTGTACCGTTCTTGATAGCTACATTTTCTGAGGTGGCTGGAGAGCAGCTGGGTTTCGATACCTTATCTGATTAATTCCAGTATCGCTTCCACCAGCAATCGAAAAGCGAGAATGCTGAGGACGATTTTAAAGGCATAGTCGAACACGTGATTGCTGATCTTTGAAAGCAGATGCAGGCCGATCCAGGTGCCGGCATAGCCGCTTAGTATCATGGCCGCAATCAGTCCCAGCCAGTCGCTAAAGGCAAACCCAAGCCAGCTAAAAACCAAAAGTTTGAGACCATGCTGGCTGGCCATGCAGGCGGAGAAGGTGGCAACGCGAACAAAGCGTTGATCGGATACCTGTTTGACAAAAGCCGCCACCAAAGGACCGCTGGCTCCGACAAACATCGAGATCAGCGTAGTCGCCGCCGCTGCTAGCTTTAAGCGCCAGCCGCTCAGATATTGGCTCTGTAGTTTTGGCCCCCAAGTCAGGTAGAACACAAACAGGGCGATGGATAGCTGGATGATTTCGACGGGCAGCTGGATAACGATCAAGCTGGCTAGTAGCGCGCCGATGCAGGCGCCGATCAGGAAATTGAGCAGCACTGGCTTGTCGATGTGACTGCGGGTCATAAGTGCGCGATTACCGTTGGCTCCTGCTTGAACCAATCCATGCACAGGGATGATAGCGACGGGCGGTAGAAAGTTAGCGATCACTGCCAGTAGCAGCACGCCGCCGCCAACGCCCAGTACCGCGGTAATAGTTGCAGTTACAAAGGCGGTGGCAACCAGAGCGGTGACCGCAAGGCCATCAATCGATGAGGGGACTAGCCACTCAAGTAGTAAGTTATCCATCAGGCCTTCTGTTTTTTACGCTGTGATCTAAGGAGTCATTCATCTTTCGGTGGCTTGCTGATGCTGCGGTGGCGATACAACTATAGGCTAGTGGTGCCTCCGGGATTTACCCGTATAGTGTCGCCGGAAAAATAACAATAACAGCAAAGCTGCACCGCAATCACAATAATAAATAGGTGCAAATTATGACTGAAAGGGGCATGGCCGGTCAGGACGTAAAACAACAATAATAGGTGCCCCAATCTAAAAAGAGCCCAAGAGGCTCTTTTTTTATGTCCATTAATTGACCGGGGGATAGATTAATTGGCGAAAATTGGCGTTAGACTTGCTGGTCGTGAAACTTTTTGCCCGGTTTCTATTCAAACCAGCTAAATCTATCCCTTTGATACTTGGAGAGTTGTCAATGTTGAAGTCTGTTCGTCACGCTTGGTGCCTGTTGCTGTTGCTACCCCTGCTGTCGCTTAATCTGCAGGCGGAAGAGTATGAGGAAGGGGTGCATTACCAGAAAATTAGTAAGCCGGTGAGAACCCAAGATGCCAGCAAGGTAGAAGTGGTTGAGTTGTTTGGCTACTGGTGTCCGCATTGTAATAACTTTGAGCGTCATCTCGAGCCTTGGAAGAAAAAGATGGATGCCCAGAGCTACTTCAAACACATCCCGGTGGTTTTTCGTCCGAATCAGGCCGAGTTTGCCAAGGCTTACTATGTCGCCAAATCGTTGGGCGTTGAGAAAAAAGCTCATGGTGCGCTATTCAATTTAATCCATCGTCAGCGCCAGTGGATCAATACCGATGAAGAGTTGGCTAAGTTCTTTGCCGGTTTGGGTGTTAGTCAGTCGGATTTTGACAAGGCATACAAATCCTTCGCCCTTAATTCCCAGATGAGTAGCGGTAAAAAGAAAGCCCGTGCCTATGAAATTACCGGTGTTCCCGCCATGGTGGTTAACGGCAAATATCGGGTTTCTGCAGATATGGCAGGTAGCCAGCGTAATATGCTGAAAGTTGTTGATTTTTTGATCAGCAAAGAGAAAGAGTTGTTGTAATAACCGGTAAAACTGGTTTGGATTGCTACAGATCAACCTTGGCGCTTGGCTAGGCTTTCCTAGGTGAGCTA
This sequence comes from Motiliproteus sp., assembly GCA_026196225.1. Lineage (GTDB taxonomy): Bacteria > Pseudomonadota > Gammaproteobacteria > Pseudomonadales > Balneatricaceae > Motiliproteus. The sequence goes on along the minus strand of JAPHRD010000017.1, from coordinate 6,839 downwards.
TGATGAAGCTCGCCCCCATGGATATTTAGGGTTGAATGTCAGTGAATTCTAGCGCTAGCGATTCCGACATCAGGCAGTGGAAGAAACGCTGCCTGCAGTTGGAGCAACAACAAGAAAATATACAGAACGATGGTGAGCTGCTGTGTAAGATTATGCAGCGGCTCAGCGCGTTGGCCCAAGGTGTCGACAAGGATCTAGATGATCAGCTCGATGGCTTGAGTGAGTCGGTTAAATTATTCCCCCCTAATTCACATTTTTCATCACAAGCTCACCGTCTTGAGAACAGCGTATTGCAGATGCTACAGCGACGGGATGACGGTGTCAGTTTTTCCAAAGAATCCTTTTCCCAGTTGTTAACTCATCTTGCCGATGTAGTGGAAGACCCGCAGGTCAGCAGCCGTTACGAACAATTGCGTCAGGATGTTTTAGATTCCGTCGAGCAGTATTACGAATACCCTCGCCTGCTTAATGAGCTGGTGCGTTTTCAGGCGCAGGTTCTGGATCTTCTTCAATCTGGCGAACAGGGAAATCAGGAAGAGCGGGGGAGTCAGGGAGAGCAACGGGAGCAGGAAAAGGATGCTGAAGAATCAGGATCCTTGGATGCGGTACACGATACCTGCCGTCATGTGGGCAAAGTATTGCTGAAACTGCTGGAAACCCTCACCATTCCGAAAAGTTTACTCACTCGGGCGCGAGGCTTGAGGGAGCGGGTAGAGTCAGAGTTTGGTTGGGATGAGCTTGAACCGCTGCTGCACGACATTCTGGAGCTGGCGGTAAAGGCCACCGCATCTGATCACCAGGAATTTGAAAACTATCTGCAGGGCCTGAATGTTCAGCTCGATGATATTCAGTCCTTCCTTTCTGACAGTCAAAAGGATCAGTTGGCGTCTCAGGAGAGTAGCCGCAAGCTGGATGAGTCGGTGCGTGGTGATGTGGCCAAGATGGAAGACTCCTTGACTGAGTCACACAATCTGGATGATCTGAAGTCCTCGGTGCGACAGCAGTTGTCAGGAATTGTTGATGCGGTGGATAGCTATCGTCAAGATCAGCAAGCCCGTGAGCATGCGGCTCAATCTCGATTGGAGCATCTGCAAGAGCAGATCGAGACGATGGAGAAGAAAGCTTCTGAAGTGCAAGAGCACCTAGAAGAACAGCGCTTGCGAGCCATGTCCGACCCTTTGACCGGCCTCCCCAATCGAGCTGCATTTGATGAATGTATCGATACCGAGCGACACCGTGCCCAGACAACTAATAAGCCGCTAACCTTGATCATCTGCGATCTGGATCATTTTAAACGGGTTAACGACAACTACGGTCACCTTGCTGGCGACAAGGTTTTAAGGTTGGTGTCAAAGATTCTTCGCGGTGGTTTGCGCCCCGCCGATTTTATCTGCCGCTACGGGGGTGAAGAATTTGTGATTGTGTTGCCGGATACCACCGCCCAACAGTCTTTTGAGGTGATGGAGAAGCTGCGACGGGTGATGGAGCAGAGTCCATTCAACTTTAAAGGCCAGCCGGTGCAGGTAACAATGTCCTTTGGTATTGCCGAGAATCGTGCAGGCGAAGAGACCGATGATTTCTTTAATCGGGCTGACGAATCCCTTTACCAAGCCAAGGAGCAGGGCCGCAATCGCTGCGTCATAGCGGACTGAGTGGGAATAACGCTATAATGCCCTCCGTTTTATGACGATCGCGTCTCCATAATTTTCCAAATTGCCAGAGAACCCCATGAATACTCAGGATCGCTCCGAGAACAAGACCCATTTCGGTTACGAACAGGTTGAAGTAACCGACAAGGAGAAGCGCGTTGCAGAGGTGTTTCACTCCGTCGCTGCTAAATATGACCTGATGAACGATCTGATGTCGTTCGGTGTACACCGTCTCTGGAAAGCGTTCACCATTGAGTATTCCGGAGTCCGCAAAGGCCAGCGGGTATTGGATATCGCCGGTGGTACCGGTGATCTGACCCTGAAATTCTCCCGTTTGGTGGGTGCAGAAGGTCAGGTAGTGCTGGCGGATATTAACGATTCGATGTTGAAAGTCGGACGCGACAAGCTGCAAGACCGTGGTGTTGGCGCTAACGTCCGTTTCGTCCAGGCCAACGCTGAGGCGTTGCCGTTCCCAGATAACTATTTCGACTGCATTACCATCGCCTTCGGGTTACGTAATGTCACCGATAAAGATAAGGCGCTGGCTTCTATGGCCCGGGTGTTAAAGCCAGGAGGCCGCTTGTTGGTGCTGGAATTCTCCAAGCCCGCGAGTCCGTTGATCAGCAAGGCTTACGATACTTACTCATTCTCACTGTTACCTGCGATGGGGAAATTGGTGGTTGATGACGCCGACAGCTATCGCTATCTGGCAGAATCGATTCGCATGCACCCCGATCAGGAAACCCTCAAGGGAATGATGGAAAACGCCGGTTTGGTGCGTTGCAAGTACCACAACATGACTGGCGGTGTGGTTGCCTTGCACAAAGGGATCAAACCCTGATCTCAATTCAAATTCGTTATTGCTGCTAAGGGTTGCCCTCGGTGCTCACTCTCCTACGTTTGTTAATTATCATTCGGGTTATCGCCAAATACCGGCTGGATGATCTGTTTAATGGCATCCCTCTGCCCTGGTATGCCTCTATCTTGCTGAAGCTGCTGCCGTGGCGCTATATCCATCAGAATGATCTGCCGAGAGGCGAGCGTCTGCGTTTGGCCATGGAGGAGTTGGGGCCGGTCTTTGTTAAGTTTGGGCAGATGCTTTCGACCCGTCAGGATCTGCTGCCTGAGGACGTCGCTGCTGAGCTGACCAAACTGCAGGATCAGGTACCGCCGTTCTGTGGTCAGGAAGCCACCGAAATTGTTGAGCGCGCCTTGGGTGAGTCGGTCGGCTCGCTGTTTTCCACTTTTGATAGTACACCCTTAGCCTCCGCTTCCGTCGCTCAAGTTCATACCGCAACGCTGCATTGTGGGAAAAATGTGGTAGTAAAGGTCATCCGGCCCGGCATCAATAAGGTGATCAAGCAGGACGTCGGTTTGCTCTATGTTCTCGCTCATCTGGTGCAGGGGGTGTGGAGTGATGGTCGCCGCCTACGTCCGGTTGAAGTGGTTGCCGAGTATGAAAAGACTATTTTTGATGAGTTGGATCTGCGTAAAGAGGCGGGCAATGCTTCGCAGTTAAAGCGTAATTTCGACGCCTCAAAAATTCTCTATGTTCCGGAAGTGCATTGGAATTATACCCATCGCGATGTAATGGTGATGGAGCGCATTCACGGTGTGCCGGTTTCCGATATCCGAGGATTGGAGCAGCAGAATACCAATTTCAAACTATTGGCAGAGCGTGGGGTGGAGATCTTCTTTACCCAGGTGTTCCGGGACAGTTTTTTCCACGCCGATATGCATCCCGGCAACATCTACGTATCGCATGATAATCCATCTGATCCGCAGTATATCGCTTTGGATTTTGGTATTGTTGGATCGCTAACGCCGGAAGATCAAAGCTATCTGGCCCGCAACTTCTTGGCGTTCTTCAAGCGTGATTACAAACAGGTAGCCCAGCTTCATATCGATTCCGGTTGGGTGCCCAGAGACACTAACGTCAATGATTTTGAAACCGCTATTCGTAGCGTCTGTGAGCCGGTTTTTGAAAAACCGCTGAAGGAGATCTCCTTCGGTCAGGTGCTGTTGGGGTTGTTCCAAACGGCGCGCAGGTTCAATATGGAAGTACAGCCGCAGCTGGTGCTGCTACAGAAAACCCTGTTGAACATCGAAGGTCTGGGTCGTCAGCTTTATCCGGACCTTGATCTCTGGCAAACCGCCAAACCTTTCCTGGAAGATTGGATGAAGCAGCGCATGGGTGTGCGGGGCTTGTACCGAGGGTTAAAGGATCATGCGCCAGAAATTGTCGAGCAGTTGCCTCATATGCCGCAACTGCTGCATGATGCTCTGACTCAGTTGAAACATCTGGATCAGCTCTCTAATGCAGAGGGTGTGGGTAACGGCAGCAGTAAGTCTGGAAAGTCCGCTTGGCGGGTTCATTGGCCGCGAGCTGGGGGATTGGCTCTACTTGTGGTGACCTTATGTAGTGCCGGGTTGTTACCTGAATCGGCAGGACAGATCCCGATGTACAGCTGGTTGTTGGCGGCAGTGGCAGTGGTGCTATTAAGTACGGAAAGAAAAAGGCTTTAGGTGGAATTAAGATGTCGACCCAGTGGCTAGATGAAATTAAATGGACGGAGGACGGTTTGGTGCCGGCCATCGCCCAGGATTACCAGAGCGGAAAAGTGTTGATGATGGCCTGGATGAATCCAGAATCCCTGCAGCTGACCGTTGATGAAGGGCGAGCTATTTATTGGTCCCGTTCTCGTGGCAAACTGTGGCGTAAAGGCGAAGAATCTGGCCACGTGCAGAAGCTTCATGATATCCGTCTCGACTGCGATAGCGATGTGGTCTTGCTCAAGGTTGAGCAGTTAGGCAATGTTGCCTGTCACACAGGTCGAGAGCACTGCTTTTATAAGCAGCTTCAAGATGGTCAGTGGGTGGCCGTCGAGCAGGTGATTAAAGATCCGAAAGCGATCTATCGGTAAACAGATGAGCAATGATATTTTAACGGCTCTGGCCGAAGTGTTAGAGCAGCGCAAGCAATCGTCAGCAGACTCTTCTTATGTGGCTAGCTTGCATGCGAAGGGCTTGAACAAGATTTTGGAAAAGGTCGGTGAAGAGTCGACCGAAACCATAATTGCAGCTAAAGATGCCAAGCTTAGTGGTGACACCAAAGAGCTGGTTGGTGAAACGGCAGATTTATGGTTTCATAGCCTAGTGATGCTCTCTCACCTTGATCTCGGACCGGATGCGGTCCTGGATGAGTTAGCTCGCCGCTTTGGTCTTTCGGGTTTGGAAGAGAAAGCGTCGCGTAACACTAAAGGTTAATTAGTTTTGCTGGGTGTAATGGGGTACTAATAGGGATCTAGATTGTGCAATGTCAAGGACCTCGGACCGCACCCAGTCATAAGGTTAGGGCTCGCTTAGAGCGAACAGATTAATTTTAATTCACTGCTGATTACGGCAGTAGAGTCACATCGAGTAGATGGGAGAAAAACATGGGATTTGGTGGAATTAGTATCTGGCAGTTGCTGATTGTCCTGGTAATCATTATTTTGATTTTTGGAACCAAGAAGTTCCGCAATATCGGTGGTGATCTAGGTAATGCGGTAAAAGGCTTCAAGAAGGCAATGACCGACGAAGAAACTGCTGCAAAAGACCAGCCCAAGCAGATAGAAGAAGATGCTGACTTTGCGGAAACTAAAACCGCTGAGCCAGCAGAAGAGAAAGAGAAAACGGCTGATAAGTCCTAACGGTCCCTCTCTGACGGTTAGGTACTGTCTATGTTTGATATCGGTTTTACCGAGCTTCTTATAGTCGCGGTGGTCGCTCTGATAGTGGTGGGCCCAGAACGCTTGCCTACTGCTGTGCGTACGGTGGGTCTGTGGGTCGGTCGTATTCGTCGTACCATCGGCAGCGTTCAGAAAGAGATCTCTGAAGAGTTGCGCATCGATGAGATGCGAAAAGCTGCGAAGGAGCAGCAGGAAAAGCTTGAGTCGCAGGTTGATGGAATTCAAAAGCCCTTCAGCGAGTCGCTTCGTGAAGAGATTTTGGTTCCTGATTCAAAAGGCAGTGCGTCTAGTTCTGGCGCTGAATCCGATAGCACCCAGAAGCCGGCCGATAAGTCAGCCGATTCTTAACCTGTTGCAGAGTAAACATGAGTCAGCTACCTCCTAACTCTACCAATGACGACAAAGTTCAACCTCTGATATCGCACCTTATAGAGCTTCGTGATCGACTGTTGCGAAGCTTGCTGGTTATCGGAGTGTTATTTCTTCCGCTGTTCTATTTTGCCAACGATCTCTATATCTATTTGTCGACACCCTTGACCAATCTGTTGCCAGAGGGCACCAGTATGATCGCCACGGATGTCGCATCACCTTTCTTTGCGCCCTTTAAATTGACGCTGGTGCTAGCAATCTTTGCGGGGATTCCGTTTATCCTTCATCAGATCTGGGGATTTATCTCACCAGGGTTGTATCGTCATGAGAAACGGTTGGCCATGCCGCTGCTATTCTCAAGCGTGGTGTTGTTTTATTTAGGTGTAGCCTTTGCCTATTACGTTGTCTTCCCGCTGATCTTTGGCTTCTTTACCAGTGCCGGGCCAGAGAATGTTGCGATGATGACGGATATCAGTAGCTATCTGAATTTTGTCCTCAAGCTGTTTTTCGCTTTCGGTATCGTTTTTGAGATTCCAATTGCTACTCTGTTGTTGCTATGGAGTGGGGCGACCACTATCGAGGGCTTAAAAGAAAAGCGGGCTTATATGATCGTGGCCTGTTTCGTTGTCGGAATGTTGCTGACTCCGCCTGATGTGATTTCCCAAACATTGTTAGCAGTGCCTATGTGGCTGCTGTTTGAGTTAGGGATTATTCTCGGTCGTATCTTTGCTCGTCCAGACTCTAGTGATGAGGCGGAAGAGGAAGTCTAATGCTCTCCTCTATCGAGGTGATTCAATTTTAATAACGGAGGGCTTTGTCCTCCGTTATTGTTTTTGAAGTGGTTTTTAAGTGTTGGTGTTCTTGTCCCGATGAAAGCTGGCTGTTGCTCCTCTGGCTATCTTTTGATCTTGCTTATCTTTTTGATATTAAAAGGTTAAGCTCTAGTGTTGTTTTTTGAACACGAGAATGAAATAAATCTGTAAATAATCTTTAAAAACTCGTTGACAGGTTTCGGCAACTCTCTATAATGCGCCTCCACGGTCAACGAGATGCCCAGCAACAACGAGGCAAATCAAGCAAACCAACGCTC
>JAPHRD010000070.1 GCA_026196225.1 Motiliproteus sp. | reverse complement strand
CACTATCGGCGAAAGTGAGCTGGTGATCCATCGAGCATTCCCCAAATCATGAAGGTAAGGATTATCTCATGCCAGGGACTTAATCACAGGATCCCTAGTGGACCACCGCGCTCGAACCCAAGAACTGCGTTTTTCATTCACCGGCAACAAGGCATTGTCGGGTGCCAGCGGACGAATCCACTGGCAAGAAGCGGTGGGCAAGGTACCAGTGAAATACGTGGTCTCCCGCAACGGAGAGTTAGGAGTCATGCAGGCCGTCGATGGAAAAGCCCAGTTTGTAGCGATTCCCGATGCAATTGAAGGCCAAGCCGCCCCCGTCGATTTAGCCCCTGACAGCCTGATCATCACCGAGGGACAGCACAGCGTTGTCTCCGGCGATAGCATCAGTCTGTCCAATCCGTAATCGGTTGCCATTATGTTGATGCGTCTTTTCAACAACCATGTCCTGGCCAACCTGACTTTTGTGCTGGTGCTGGTGATCGGAGCGATCAGTTACAACCTGCTGCCCCGCCAGCAGGATCCCACGATCAACTTCAACTGGGTGGTGGTCACCACGGTTCTGCCAGGGGCCAGCTCGGAAGATATCGAAAAACGGGTCACCGATCCGCTGGAAGATGCCATCCATAACGTCTCTGATATCAAATTCGCCTCCTCCAACAGTCGCGAGGCGGTATCCAGCTTGCTGATCCGTTTCGAAGATATCGACGAGCGCAGTTTCGATAAACGAGTCAACGATCTACGTCGGGAAATACAAAATGTCGAGGACGAACTACCAGAGAACACCACCGACCCGGTCATTTTGGAGATCACCAGCGCTAATGCTTTTCCCAGCGTCACCGTCGCAGTCACCGCCCAGGATGACGATGAAAACCTGCGCATCCAGGCCCGCAACATCGAGGAGGACTTGGAGCGCCTAGCCGGCATCGATCGGGTTGATCCCGTGGGTCTGGATGATCCTGAGCTGCAAGTCAATTTCGACCCCGAGGCTCTGCAAGCGCTATCCCTTTCACCTACCGCTTTGGCGGATACCGTTGCGGTCTGGTTCCGAGATATCTCTGCCGGCAGCATCGATGTTGGCGGTCACTCCTGGCTGATACGACTAGTGGGGCGTAGCGCCAACCCTGACCAGATCAAGCAGATTCCGCTGATCGGCCAGCAAGGTGAAGAGATTACCCTTGAGCGCGTTGCTGAAGTGCTGCAAACCCGGGAGAAAGCCACCCAGGATGCAGTCATCGACGGCCAACCGGCTATCGTCCTGGCGGTGATGAAAAAGGCTAATGCCAACACCCTGGAGCTGGTGGAGCGGGTCAAAACCTACATGGACCAGCGCAATGAACTATCCCAGGCAACCGGGGTAAAATTGGTGCTAGTGGATGACCAGACCGTTCCCACCCGCGAAGCGATCGATCTGATGCAGAACAACGCCCTGATTGGTCTGCTGCTAGTGCTGCTGGTGGCCTGGTTGTTTTTGGGTGCCCATATCGCCTTTCTTACCGCCATCGGCATTCCCTTTATTTTGGCGGGAACCTTCTGGGTACTCTGGGGGATCGGCGATACCCCTCAACGTTACGGTATTGCTGGGGGTAGTGATCGTTCTCGGTATGTTGGTGGACGATGCGGTGGTGGTAGTCGAAGCGATCTACCATCGATTGCAGATGGGACAGCCGATCTATCAGGCAACCATGGCATCCCTTGAGGAGGTGGGCCGACCGGTAACCAGCGCCGTACTCACCACCATGGCCGCCTTTATGCCGCTGATGCTATTGCCAGGAATCCTCGGAGACTTTATGCGGGTGATTCCTATGGTGGTCACCATTGCCCTGGCGATCTCGTTGGTAGAAGCGTTCTGGATGCTGCCCGTCCACGTTAGCGTGGCCCGGGTTAACTTCGCCAATCCGGGGCGGATGCAACGCTTCCGGGTACGTATGACCCACCGCATTCAAATTGCCTATGTCCGCACCCTGATCAAGGCGATGCGTCGCCCGGTGCTGACGTTCGGATTGATCGGTCTACTCTTTGCCAGTGCCATGGGGGCACTGGGCGCCGGTCTGATCAAGTTGGACTTCTTCGCCTCCGACCCGCTACGCCTGTTCTACGTAAATATCGAGATGGCTCCCCAAAGCTCCCTCTCGACCACCTTGGAGAAGGTGCGGCAGATGGAGAAGCTGGTACGCAAACATCTGAAGGATGAAGATGTCCGCGTGGTGGTGGGCTACGCCGGCCAGCAGTTTACCGAAACCGCCCCCATGTTCGGCTCACAATACGGTCAGGTTCTGGTGGGATTAAAACCCAAGACTGAACAAAATCGCTCCGTGGATGAGCTGCTGGCTGCTGTGAGAGAAGATGCCCTGGCACTACCGGGACCGATCAATACCACCTTCCTGCGACTGGCTGGCGGTCCTCCCGTTTCGAAACCCATCAGCATCAAGGTTCGGGGGGATGAATACAGTGAGATTCGTGCTGCTGCCGACGCCCTCAAAAGCTATCTTGCCTCTGTTCCCGAGATAACCGATATCAGCGACGATGCCGGTGGCGGTCGCATGACCCTTTCCCTAACCGCAGACTACGATGCCATCACCCAGGCAGGGCTAAACCCGATGGAGGTGATCCGCACCGCACAGCTGCTGGTAGACGGTGAAGTGGTTGCCGATATGCAACACGACGGTGAAGAGGTAGAGATACGGGTTCGTGCCAAGCCTCAGACCTACAGTAACGTCGACCAGCTGCTTAGCTTTGAATTACCTTTGCCCGATGGTGGCCGGATGCTGCTCTCCAAGCTGGTTAAATTTGAACGTCATCAGGCGCTGGGTAATATCCGCCACTATAACTTCCGCCGTGCCATCACTGTAGAGGCGGATCTACTGCCGGATACTATCGATACGGTGACTGCCAACGATCAAGTGGTAAATCACTGGAATACAGCACTGCAATCGCAGTTTCCTAACCTGGATTTGGATTTTTCAGGTGAGCTGGATGATATTCAGGAGAGCATGGATGCTATCGGTGTGCTGTTCCTGTTCGGCATCGGCCTGATGTATCTGATTTTGGGGACCCAGTTTGCCAGCTACTTCCAACCGCTGATGATTTTGATGACCATACCTATGGCTTTCACCGGCGTTGTCATGGGGCTATTGATCACCCAGAATCCTTTGAGTTTGTTCACCATGTACGGGGTGGTAGCCTTGGCCGGGATTGCTGTAAATGCCGCCATCGTTCTAATCTCGGCGGGTAATCAGCGTTTGGAAAAAGGGATGTCGGTGAAACACGCCACCCTCTATGCGGCGCGGCGTCGGGTCATTCCGATACTGATCACCTCGTTGACCACCATCGCAGGATTGTTCTCTTTGGCCACCGGGTTGGGCGGACACTCGTTAATCTGGGGACCGGTAGCAACGGCGATTGTCAGTGGCTTGGCGTTCTCCACCATACTGACGCTGTTCCTGATTCCAATGCTCTATCGAATATTTATGCCCTATTCCCACAAATCGCAGCAATCCGAAAAAATCCCCGAACCCGAAACTAGCGCTTAAGACGAGTCAAATCGGCGATAGTTTCAGGGAATAGAAACACCAGCACAATCACGATAGGCAGCATATAAAAATAGAAATTCATGGCGAAGCGGATATAGGGATGAGCATTACGCAGTTCCATAAACCGGTCCACCACCAAGCGCCCTTTGATGCCAATGGTAAAGGCGATCACTATGGTCACCAGCAGGCTGGGCTCGGCACTTTCTGCAACCAGTGCACTACCGATGGTCAGCGCCATCAGCACTATCCAGACATAATCGAGAATTTTGTAACTGGTTAAAGTCGGCATCGTTGATTGGCTATCCAGGTTAGAGTTCATAGCTGACTTCTCTCTATCTAAGCACGTACAGCAGCGGGAAGATAATAATCCATACCAGATCGATCATATGCCAGTAGCAGGCGATCGCCTCCATTCCCTCGTGTTTCTCGGCAGTATAGAAACCACTTTTTAGTCGCCAAATTGCCCAGAGGATTGCACCCCCACCCCAAAAAACATGGAGGAAGTGGTTGAAGGTCATGTAGTAGTAGACGGTGAAAAACAGGTTGGTATCGACCTCGATCCCCTGTTGGATATTCCAGTAATATTCCCAGGTTTTGATCAGCAGATAGGCCACCGCTGATGCAACTGTTCCCCAAAGCCAGCGAATAGCCAGTTGGATATTTCCCTTCCGGACCGAACTCATGGCCTTTGCCACAAAGAAACTGCTGGTCAGCAGGGCCAGAGTATTGAGCACACCGGCGGTGGTATTGAGTTTAAGCGGCCCTTCATCGAAGTATTCGGGGTAGTGAACCTTGGCAATAAAATAGACCAGGAACATCAGGGCAAATTCGGTCATCTCTGCAAAGATACCGACCCACACCGCGCCATTACCTGGAACCCGGTTATCTGCTGGCAGGCATTCTTGAGCCGCAGCAGCTTCGGGCACTGCTTTCACAGTCCCGATCCCATTATCTGGAGCAGATGAGTTAACCACGGTATAACCTCTGGAGAGTGCCGTTATTGCACCTGTATTGCAGGTACCAAATTGCAGCTACGAACAGCTAGAATAAACGAGCCAGGTGAAATCAATAACCCAGCGTTTTACTATGTTAATAACACCACTCCAAACCAAAATTGATAATTATCAAATTAGCCCCAAATCTATCCTATGAAACTTTCTCAACTTGATCATTTGGTCCTGACCGTCGCTGATATCGAACCCAGTGTCGATTTCTACTGCCGGGTCCTGGGCATGGAAAAAATAGTGTTTGGCGAACAGCGCATAGCCTTAAAATTTGGCCAACAGAAGATCAATCTCCACCAGCAAGGCAAGGAGTTTGAACCCAAAGCCAACCACCCTACTCCCGGTTCTGCCGACCTATGTTTTCTGACCGATACCCCAATAAGGGATGCGATGACCCATGTTTCATGTAAAGGCGTCAACATTCTCGAAGGACCGGTGGAGCGAACAGGTGCAGAGGGTCCGATCCTGTCGTTCTATTTCCGTGACCCCGACGGAAATTTGATTGAGGTATCTAATACCAACTTCAGGCACAATAGCCCCCTTTGACGTTCAACTAACGACCAACCTCTCCAGCAGGAATCGATCCGATGGCACAACTGGGCAAACTCAACCAACTCACCGTTACCAAAGAACGGGACTTCGGCGTCTATCTGGATGGCGATCAACTTGGAGAGATCCTGCTGCCAAAACGTGTGGTTCCAGAAGGCACCAAGGTCGGTGATCAATTGGAAGTGATGGTCTATCTGGATTCAGAAGACTTGTTGATCGCTACCACCGATAAGCCTAAGACTCAGGTCGGTCAAGTAGACTGCCTGAAAGTAATCGCCACCGGTGGCGTCGGTGCCTTTCTCGATTGGGGCTTGCCGAAAGACCTGCTGGTTCCTTTCAACGAGCAGCAGCAACCATTGAAAGAAGGCGATTCCGTTATCGTCTACACCTATATCGATAACAGCAACCGTATCTGTGCCAGCAGTAAGCTAAATCGCTACCTGGGTAAGTCGGAGCCCCGTTATAAGCCCCGTCAGAAAGTTGATCTGGTAATAGCCAATCGCACCGACCTGGGTGTCAATGCGGTGATCAACAACCGTCACTGGGGAATGATCTATAAAGACGACATTTTCGGTCCGCTTCGCTACGGCCAGAAGATCAGTGGTTGGATCAAAAATGTTCGCCCCGACGGCAAGATCAATCTTCTCCACAAACAGCCAGGCAACTCAGAACTAGGTGATCTGTCTGCACAGATTGTCGACTATCTTAAGCAGCATGATGGATTCGCACCCTTGGGGGATAAGACCTCAAGCGAAGAGATAACCCGCCTGTTCCGTACCAGCAAGCGAAAGTTCAAAATGGCTCTCGGCGGCCTCTACAAGCAACGTGTGATCGAGATTGAAACCGGTGGGATTCGTCTAGTTAAGCAGTAACGGCAGCAGTAGCAGTAGCAAACCCGGAGTATCTTGATGAAAAAGATTCTGTTAATCACTGGCGGCAGTCGTGGTATCGGCGCAGCCACAGCGCGGTTGGCAGCTCAGCGTGACTATGATGCAATTGCCATCAACTACCACAGTCGTTCTGATGCGGCAGAGGATTTGGTCAAAGAACTGCAACACCAAGGCGTCCAGGCCATCGCGATTCAAGCAGACGTCGCCAAGGAGTCTGAAGTTGTAGCGATGTTCCAGCGCATCGATAATGAACTCGGTCCAGTTACGGCACTGGTCAATAACGCAGGCATCCTGGATCAGCAAACCACCTTCGAGCAGATGTCCGTAGAACGTTGGCAGAGTATTTTTAATACCAATGTGATCGGTAGTTTTGTCTGTGCTCGGGAGGCGATCAAGCGCATGTCTACCCACCATGGTGGTCAGGGCGGCGCAATTGTTAATCTGTCATCAATTGCCGCACGACTGGGTGCTCCCGGCGAATATGTGGATTACGCCGCGTCGAAAGGGGCCATTGATACCTTTACTATCGGACTGGCGAAAGAGGTCGGAGACCAGGGCATCCGCGTCAATGCGGTTCGTCCCGGCATTATCAAAACCGACATCCACGCCAGTGGCGGCGAGGCTGGCCGGGTTGATCGCATCAAAGATAGCCTGCCGATGAAAAGAGGTGGTGATCCCGAAGAGGTCGCTTCTGCTATTCTCTGGCTGCTTTCGGATGAAGCCAGCTACACCACCGGCACTTTTATCGATATCAGTGGCGGTCGACTCTAAGGGACTTGTTAACAACATCCCCGAACAATTTTCGCAACACATATAAAATCAAAGAGTAGGTTCTATGCATCATAAAAATTGGGTTGTTTATCTTTCCGGAGAAATCCATTCTGACTGGCGCGAGCGCATTGTTGAAGGCGCCAAGAAATTGGAGCTGCCGGTACGTTTCAGTGCTCCGGTAACCGATCATGACAGCAGTGATCTATGTGGCGTACGTATCCTTGGCGAAGAAGAAAACAGCTTCTGGCAGGATCGAAAAGGCGCTGGCATCAATGCTATCCGCACCAACAATCTGATCAACCAGGCAGATCTGGTGGTGGTTCGTTTCGGGCCCAAGTATAAGCAGTGGAATGCTGCCTTTGATGCAGGCTATGCAGCCGCCCTTGGCAAATCTCTGATCGTTCTCCACGATGAAGATCACGACCACGCACTGAAGGAAGTAGACGCTGCAGCCAACGCCACCGCACGCACACCCGAACAGGTGGTAGAAATTCTGCAGTACGTCGTTTCCTGATCGATCCCTGATCGATCCTGGTTCGTTCGCAACCGACTAGATTAAAGGGGCTGCTCTGCCCCTTCTCGCACCACCCTAAAACCAATATCGTTGAGCGCTCGCTGCGATAGCCAACCCTCACGATTTGCCGCCCGCAAGCTCCACCCTCCTTCGGTCCAGGAACCGCCACGAATAACCCGCTTGCAGTTATCCGGTCCTTTTACCGCCTTCGGATACTGACGAGTGTGTTGCAAATAGGCTCGAGATTGATAGCAATCGGCGACCCATTCCCAAACGTTGCCCAACATATGGTGCAAACCAAAACCATTAGGTTTCATAGACATTCCAGGTGCCGTGGCGGAATACTTTTCACCACACACCGGCTGCAAACAGTTGGCATACCCACTGCCGATACGATCCCCCCACCAATAGCGGGTCAAAGAACCAGCACGGGCGGCGTATTCCCACTCCGCTTCAGTAGGCAAGCGATAACGCTGACCGGTAATGCGGCTAAGCCAATCTGCATAGGCATTGGCTTGAAACCAATTTACACAGACCACGGGGTGATCCTGATTCTGGGCAAAACCGGGAGCTAACCAGCCCTGATCGATCCGTGCTTTAAAGTCCCCTTCAACCACTCCGGAACAACGACTCGATTCTGAAGTAGTAGGATTGGCATCGATAAACGCCTGATACTGGCTCAGGGTGATTTCGGAAACAGAAAGGGATATCTGATGATTGAGATTGACTCGAAAAGGTCGGTTTTCTGGCCCACGCTCATCATCGTGACCCTCCCAAGGAAAGGCTCCCATAAAAAACCGCCCTTTGGGCAACATGACTAATTCCGGACAGTGGTGGCAGACACCGCCGCTCAAAAGGTGATCCTGAAAGGTGCGAGTATTTTCCGCAGGACTGATTGGACTCCAAATAGCCAAACAGATCAGTACAAAATTCATACATCGAGGGTACAACTCTGGCATCGCCACGCCCTCCTGATTATTGGGAACCGACGAACAGATCCAGACAGATGTGTCTTTTAAATTCCTGCTCTTTTAAGCGACAGAATATTGCACGCCAGTTCCAGCGCTTTACTTACAAGCTTAGGATATTTAGCCGCTTCTCACTGCCAACAATCGCTTACCACTGCAATGCCAGTAACTACATACACAGGCAGAGGCTTTGATTCAGGATGCTTTGATTCAGGAGGCTTTGATTCAGGAGAGTTTGCACTTGGTTCAGGTTAAGTAGCCGCCAGCTCGCGGCATCTGGGTAAGAAGTTTGGTGTGTTTATCGCTGCCCAGCATCCCATTAGATTCACCAGCCCATTTGCTGGTTTCTCTTTGTTGCGGGTCCTTGAGAAAGATTAGGTCGCTAGAGCTACTTTCGTGAAAACAGCGCATCCCAAAAAGTTCCATACCCATGTAACCGAAATAGTTAGTAATGTGGCGATATTTGTCTATTTTAGTTTATTTTCCTGTTTTATTACAAATAACAGAAATATCAATACGCACAAACCCAGAATACGGTAAATATAGCCACAACTATTTTTCTAAAATAAGGCCCCCAATAATGTAAAGCAGAAATGTTTCATTACCATGATTAAAAACAAAACACGCATAGCGGCTCTGGCGCTGGGCGCTGGGCGCTGGGCGCTGTAGCTAGCGTTTCCGGTGTCGCCGCAGAAGTACAGGAAGAGGGTTACAAAGTTGACCTAGACTTGCGCACCTTCTACATGAACCGAGATTTTGATCAGGGCCTCAACGATATTCACGCCGCGGGTCAGGCATTCAAACTGAATGTTTACTCCCCCTACTACGGTGGTGTTGTTGGTTTTGACATCACAGTTACTGAGGTTGTTGAACTCCTTGACGACGAAACCATTCGCTCTTCGGACGTATTGAACGAAGAAGGCAATGGCTACACCGCTGTTGAGAATCTCTATCTGAAATTCAAACCGGTTGAGAATGTCAACATCCGCGCCGGTCGCATGGTAATCATGACGCCGCTGCTAAACGACATGCAGTCTCGTCTTTCTGCTCCTAGCACCCAGGCTATTTCCGCTGACGCGACATTCGGCGAGCTGGGCCTATATGGTTTCTATTCCAACGAAGCATCCCGCAACAACAGCCAGGATTTCGGTAAGTACCGGGCTAATGGCGAAGACTACGAAATCGCCTCTGTGGGTGGTTCCTACAAATTTTCCAACGGTCTGAAGACTCAAATTCAGTACGCCGTTGCAGATGACTACCTGAAGCAGACCTTCATCAATCTGACACACGAAACCAAGCTGTCTGATTATGACGTTATGCTGGATTTGATCTTCATGCACGGTGAAGACGACGGCGCTCTCTATGGCAGTGACTACGACAGTAATCTGACCAGCCTGACTGCCCGTTTTTCCAAAGGCAATCTGGCTTACACCGTCAACTACCAGACTGTTGGTGGCGACGATGGCTACAACATCCAATGGGGTGGCCAAGACGATAGCCAGTTCTACACTTGGGGTGCCGTTCAGCTATTGGACTTCAACGCCGACGACGAACAGTCTCTGCAGTTCCGCGTTGACTACGATGTACCTTCTGTTCCTGGTCTACACTTGATGGCTCGCCACACCGAAGCTTGGGATATCGACTCAGGTGCCATCACTGACGGTGAGCGTCGTGAAACTAACCTGGACGCCAAGTACACCGTTCAGAGCGGTAAAGCGAAGGATCTGAGTCTGCATCTGCGAGTAGCTCATGTAGACGGCGATTCTGCGGTCATCCCTGAGATCACCGACATCCGTCTGATTCTGGATTATCCGCTAAGCCTTCTCTAAGGGGTCTGTAAACAATGATTGCACGTGAACAATGGGGATCCCGTCTGGGCTTCGTTCTTGCTGCCGCAGGTTCCGCAGTAGGCCTGGGTAACATTTGGAAATTTCCTTACATGGCGGGGCAAAATGGCGGCGGCGCCTTTTTGATCCTTTATCTGGTACTGGTTTTCACCATCGGTATCAGCGTCATGCTGGCTGAATTTGCTATCGGTCGTGCGGCGCAGCGTGACCCTGTTGGTGCATTCGCCGTGCTCAAAGGCAAGCTCTGGCCATTAGTCGGTGGTATGGGTATTCTCGCCGGATTTATCATCCTGTCCTTCTACAGTGTGGTGGCCGGCTGGACGATCGCCTATATCATTAAAATGGCCACCGGCTCCCTGGTGGGTGACGCCGAAGCCTTGGGCGCAGCCTTTGGTGGCTTTATTGCCGATCCGGTACAGCCTATCCTCTATCACGCTCTGTTTATGGGTCTGACCGTGGCGGTTGTGTTGGGTGGTGTACATGGCGGTATCGAGCGGGCCTGTAAAGTCCTGATGCCGATGCTGTTTGTTCTGCTGCTGGTATTGATTGGTCGTGCGATTACCTTGCCTGGAGCAGAAAAGGGACTGGAATTCTTCCTGTCTCCCGATTTCTCCAAGATTAACGGCGATATGCTCAACGGCGCGCTGTCTCAGGCGTTCTTCTCGCTCTCTATCGGTATGGGCGCAATGATCACCTACGGTTCCTATCTGAACAAGAAAGAGAACCTGGGCAAATCTGCGCTGTGGGTTAGTTCTTTGGACAGCACCGTTGCAGTATTGGCGGGTCTGTTGATCCTGCCTGCGGTTTTTGCCTTTGGTTTTGATCCCGCTGCCGGTCCAGGTCTGACCTTTATCACCCTGCCTGCAGTATTTGCTCAGATGCCCGCTGGTACCTTCTTCGGCATCCTGTTCTTCGTATTGCTAACCGTAGCTGCTTTGACCTCTGCCGTATCCCTGCTGCAGCCAATCATTGCCTACTTCTCCGATGAGTGGAATTGGAACGCCAAGGCAACAGCGGTGATTGCTGGTCTGGTTATCTTTCTGCTGGGTATTCCTTCTTCGCTGTCTGTTGGTATCTGGAGTGATATCCACTTTATCGGCGAAAAAGGTTTCCTCGATTCTATGGACTACATCGCCTCCAACATTCTGTTGCCGGTGGGCGGCATCCTGATCTCCATCTTTGTAGGTTGGGTCGTTGCCGACAAGATGAAAGACGAAGTTACCAACTCAGGTGAGAAGCCATTCCCCTTCATGACCGCCTGGTTGTTTATCTGTCGATTCGTCGCTCCGGTTGCGGTTGCTTGGATCTTGGTCACTGGTCTTTAAGGTCTTAGATCCGACTTAAAATAAAGGGCCTCCTGGAAGTAATTTCAGGAGGCCCTTTTATTTTCCGTAATAGTGGTTGCCTTCTCGTTATAAGCTGCCAGAATAGCCACGTTTATTTTTTAACCATATTTAGGAATTCTCCACCCCCTATGTCCAATACGCTCTCCCTCTCTACCTTCGACAAAATGAAAGAGATCGAAACCGATCTAACCAAAGCCAACGAACAGGTGAAATCACTTGAGATTCAGTTGGCCCAGCAGGTCGAATTTAATCAGACCCAAACCGCTGTTTTCGCTAAAGAAAAAGAGCGCCTGAGCCACTCCCTCAATAGCGAACTGGTTGAACTACGCACCGAATTGGATTCTCTGCGTCACAAACGTCAGATCGAAGCGCTGGAAGCCATCGTAGGAAGCGATGAAGACGCACAGGCCAAATCAGACGAGTTGAAGAAAAAGACCGAAGAAGCCAGAGAGCTTAAGCGCCAGCTTAAAGAACTCCAGGCCTTTGATCCAAAACGACAGAAGAAGAACTTGGCTGCCCTGAAAACCAAAGGAGCCGAGCAAACCAAGCTGATCAAAGATCTCAACGCACAGCTCAAGGCCGCTAAGAAAGAAGTGACCGATCTGAAAAAAGAGCGAGCTGAAGACGAGCAGAAGAAGGAACAGCCAGAGGACGAATAAACCGCGCCTCTAACGTTTGTAGAGAGAACATTCTCGACCAGCCGTGAGACCTTAAGGATGCAAAGCCATCAATTGCTTAGGGGCTGATTTCGCGGACCTCTGCTTCGAGCCAGAAGTAGATTTATGTTTAATGTGACGTCACGTCAGTTAAGTGCAGAAATCAGCCTATCCTTAACTTCCGCTAAAACGGTACCTCAGTCGCCTTGCACAGAAACTTCATAAAAGGCGTAGTAGCTGCAAACTGCTGAAACACTGTCGTCAGATAATTCGGTGAAAACAGCAATTCACTGCTGATGGGATGAATAGCGATAAAGTCCTTGCGCTTCAAATCTACGATCTGTGGATGAGCCTTGTCGTAATCTCTTGGCGGTCGTTTTAGGCTATCTCCCACCAATTCAAAACCCAGCCCCGTCTTTAAACTATCTTTTGCCAGCAGCCACTGCTTCGGTTTTTTATCGATAGCCGCACGAATACCATTCAAAGTGGTGGAATCCGGTCGCCAGATTCCTACTCCAATAAAAGACTCGTCCAAACCTAGATGCAGATAGCAACCAGGAGCATGGACATGCTTTACCCAGCCGGTGACGAAACTGAATACCGATATTGGTCTTGTAGGGCATTTTGTCCCGGGAGAACCGTGTGTCCCAATACACCCGCATCAGTGAACCTCCCATCTTTTTGGGATTGGCAACAAATTCTGTAGAGATAGCCGCCAACGGGTCTTGCGCATCTCGGATCAATTGCAGCGCTGGCTCTCTAATCTGTGACTCATATAACGGCTTGTTTTCATTAAACCAATCTCGATTATTGTTAGCCGCCAATTGATAAAGAAAATCGATCGTCCCATCAGAGAAATAGGCTTGATTCATGTCACTGTCTCCTGGCCGGGTATGCGCCTATAGTTAGTACTATCGTAGTGCTGTATCAACCCTCTGTTACAGCAGCAATGATCACTGACAGTTGCTGGAATTGGATCAATGAAGGAAATCCCTCTAAGCGAAATGCCACTTCGCAATCTGGTAAACATCCTACAGAAGATCCCCTTCTATCGTGATGTCTACGAGCGTGATTCAACCCAGCTTCAGCTGCTGTTAAAGCACTCCAAAATTATCTATTTGGACCCGGGCGAAGTAATTATCCACAAAGGGGAGATCGATTTCTGGATTTACAGCGTGGTTAAAGGACTGCTGAAAGTATCCCCGGACCAAAGCACAGCTCCCGATCATATTATCGATCACATACCACCCGGAGAGATGTTTGGCGAACTGGCAGTAGTTTTAGAAGCCCCCAGAAACGCCACCGTTGTCGGCGATGAAAACAGCAAACAGACGATCCTGTTTGGTAGCGATTTCTCCCCTTTCGGCGAGCTGGAGGATTTCACCCGCGTCGGTCTGCATACCAAGTTGATCTTCTACCGACGTGCCTTACGGGTAACGCAAAAACGACTGACTTGCTACCACATCGATTACCCTGATTTTTTATTGCAGGAACCGACGGAAGAGATCGAACCTTTTAGTGGAAAACAAGATAGTACAGAGCAGCTGGTCTACCTTCATCAACAGATGACAGCCATGGCACAACAACTCAGAGAGTGGAACCGATACTTGGAAAAACAGCGCCTAGAGAGACAGCAAGCATATCGGATCGACCTCAATGATGCGGGCTTTAACCACTAGAATTTAGTTTGCTGCAGTAGGCTATTCGGGGTCGGACTGTTCCAAATCAGCTTCAAGCCCCCCTTTTACATCGAGATAGCCCCGCTGAATCGCACCTTCCAGCGCCTGCGCCGCCAACACCAGTTCATCATAGGTTTTGCGTAGTTCCGACAATCGACGAACCTGATCCGCAGTTGGCTGCTCATCTCCAGTTACCGCCGCGATATCGAACAGCTCTTTCAGGTAGCTGGCGCGAACGCCGGCCACCATTTTGGTCACCGGTGCAATATCTTCCAGCGCAAGTTCCGGGATTACCGGATTGATTACCGAACGATTAATGTCACGAATATATTTGTCGATCTCAAGCAACAGCCGATTGTTATCCATAAATGCCGCTTCCTTCCAGTTAGAAGTTATTGATCCACTTCAGGGAGTTATAAGTACCCACCACTATACATCTGAGTATCGGCACTAAGGGACTGTTTTACAAGCGGCTAGGATCGATATGGAAAACGCAATCGGGCCAGTTATCAAAACGACAAAAAGCAGTGCTGAAAAGCTCGATGAAAGGATCTACACCTTGACCCACGGCCAGAAAAGGAAGCCTGGGGATCTATGGAGCGCTATCGATCTACTCTCCAAGGTTGTGAATTAGGAATAGTCGATCGCTGGATACGGAAGGGCAATGAGGGGGATGTTCAATCCTTTCGAACGGCTGTTTCCAAACGTCTGCCATATCACCATTGAGAGAAAGAGAATCAGCACCGCCATGGAGGCCTAAAGGCCCCCGTATGTTGGCGGTGGAGGAATGCTATTTCAGCTGCTCGCGTAGTTCAGCTACGCGGCGGCTATTAGCTTCCATATCGCTGTGTCCTACACGGGAAGCTGAGCGCACATGAAAGGTACCGGTCGATGCGTCAAGACGCACCTCTAGGTCATCCACAAACCCAAATACTTTTGAAGTAAAAGTAGCGGACAAGTAGTGTGGCTTGGCTTCCATGATCACTCCGCCCATCTCTGCCAACGCAGTTTTTATCCGCTGCATCGACTTCGGATCATCGGCACTCAAAGCCAATGGCTCGGTCTGGTGGCGACCCACTTCTCCCATCTCACTACTGACACAGTTGGGCGTTGTCGGACATGGCTGCAACTGCCCCTGTGACATACCCGGGATATCACCCCGACGGGATTCTGATGCCTTAACGAAAAACAACAGCACCACAACCACTAACAGCACCACAAGCAAACCTGCACCGATAGCGGCCAGACGTGTATACCACACCATAAAAAACGTTCCTTAAATTAGCTTTAACCCGTCAATATTCAACGGCTGAAAAATAAACTGTTGCTGGTCTGGATGCCAGTACCAAAGGTTATCGTTGCGAATATGTACTCCGCCCCGCCACAAATCGTAGCTATTATGGTCAAGCCAATGGCCTTGTCCCTGGATCAGATCAATTCCCCTTTGGGTCAGACGGTATTTCAGAGGCCAGGGACCTTTGCCGCTTTCATCCATGAGTGAACTGTTCAACAGAGGTGAATCTCCAGCGCAGAGACTATCCAACTCTTTTTTAACCCAAAGATCTCCCATAAAAGGAGCCTCTTCCAACTCCTGCAAACTAAGAAACAGGCGCAAAAAACTATTGGGACCATTGAGCAGACTCTGATATTGCTGTGAGGAGGTTACGCTAGCTTCTTCAGCCATCTGTTCCCGGACCTGCAAGCGGCTCAAATAAGCAGGAAGCTCTGTCAGTGGTTTGTAAACCGCCTGCATAAGCAACCATTGCGTATGGGTTAGGCCGCGCATGGGCGATGGGAACTCCAAGGCAAAACGCTTCAGCGCAGCAGCCATAAAAGGAAATTCCTCTATCTTACCACTCAAAAATTTCTGTAACTTTAAAGGTGAGCTATCCGTCATTGCTTGCCACAGATCTGTAGCCGTCGACCACTGACGGTCGGTGATCATTGTCGCTTCAGATTCCAGCGCTTGTAACTGCTGAGTAGTTAAATCCGCCAGGCCAAAGAAATGCTCCACCTGGGAATGACTGCCAATGCAGATCAGTCGAACGGGGGGTAACTCAGTATATTGTGACAGGCGGTATAGCACTTCGATCAATTGCAACTGATCATAGAGATCATGTTCAAACCAGAGGGTAATCTGTTCGAATTCAGCAACGCGTTCAAGGCAAGCCTGGCGGGCTTTAAAGTCATCCAGAATCGATTGCTCGGTAAACGATTTATCCTGCGGATCCGCTCGGCGGATTTGTTGAAAGATAAACGCTGCACGGCGCTGGGCATATTTGTCAAAAGGCAGATCCAGCAATGGGCCATCATGAAGCAGATCCCGCCAGCATAGAATCTGACCGGACAACAAACCGGTCTCTTTCAGCATCTCACCGACGCTATCACCATTGGTAATATGGAGCGACATTCTGTTACGACTCCCTCTAAAGAACTAAAACTGATGTTGCTGACAAAGCTCGATCCAGCGTTCGATTCCAGCACTGCGATATTTGTTGCGGTTAATAATCAGATACAGATTTCGATGGAAGTTCCTTCCAGGCACCTCCAAGGGCACCAATGTACCATGTTGGAAGGCCTCTTCCAGGGCAATCCGCGAAAGACAAGCGATACCGAAACCCGCCTCCACCGAGCGTTTGATCGCACCGGTGTTTTCCAGTTCCAGCAACACGTCGAGGTTAGGCAATAAACCATGCATGGCACGGTCAAAGGTTTGCCGGGTCCCCGAACCTTTCTCCCGTAAAATCCAAGTCGCCTGCTGGAGATCCGCATCGCTGAGCTGACGCTTCTTGGCCAAAGGATGATCGGGGGCGCAAAATACCACCATTTGATCCTGCTGCCAGGGAATGATTTCCAGCTCCGTACTTTGTACTTCGCCTTCGATCAGACCTACATCCAGGTCAAAGTTTTCGACTCGATGGGCAATTGCCGAGGTGTTGGCAATCTCCAAGTTCAATTTGGCACCGGGATGACTTTTCATATACTCCACCATCAACGCCACTGCGAGATAGTTACCAATAGTCAGGGTGGCACCCACCTTGATCTGGCCAACGGTCTGATGCTGCATCAAGTCCTGCTCCAGCGCACCGGCCCGTTCCAACAACGCCTCAGCTTTAGGCCGCAGCAAGCGACCTAGCTCGTTGATCTTCAGCCGCTTACCAATACGGTCAAATAGGCGGATATCAAACTGCGATTCCAACTCTTTTAGTGCACCACTAGCAGCGGACTGTGACATGTTCAGGCTCTTGGCAGCGCGACTGATGTTGTCGTAGTGGGCAATGGCTAAAAACACCTCTAGTTGGCGCAAGCTGTACTTCATAATCGTTTTTACCGATATGCGTATTCGATTTAATCCGTTTTACCGATATATAACATCCTTTTATTATCGATCTCAAGGTATAACAAGTTATTCAATTATAACTTTTAGTTATTATTAATGAGGTAAACGCTATGTCGAGCATCGGCAGTGAGAAGGTGCTGAGTGTCCATCACTGGAACGACACCCTGTTTAGTTTTACAACCAGTCGTGATCCCGGTTTTCGATTTAAAAACGGTCATTTCACCATGATCGGCCTCAAACACGAAGGACGCCCATTAATGCGTGCCTACAGTATTGCCAGCGCCAATTACGAGGATCAGCTGGAGTTCTTCAGCATCAAGGTTCAGGACGGCCCGCTCACCTCGAAGTTGCAGAAGATCCAGGTAGGCGATGAGATTCTGATTAGTCGCAAACCCACAGGAACGCTGATCAACGACAATCTGCTGCCGGGTAAACATCTCTATCTGCTCAGTACCGGAACCGGCTTAGCGCCATTTATGAGCATCATCAAAGATCCGGAAATCTACGAGCAGTACGACAAGGTCATTCTGACTCACGGAGTTCGACAGATTTCAGACCTGGCTTACTCGGATCTGATTAAGGAGCACCTACCCACCAACGAATATTTCGGAGATATGGTGGCCGACAAGTTGCTCTACTACCCCACCGTAACGCGGGAGCCATTTCGCAACCAAGGCCGCCTCACTGATCTGATGCAGAATGGCAAACTGGCCGCCGACCTGGGACTGCCAGAACTGAACATCGAACGAGATCGATTTATGATCTGCGGTAGCCCCAGCATGCTCAAAGAGACCTGCTCGATACTGGATCAAATGGGCTTTACCGAAGCGCGCCAGGGTGACCTTGGCCACTACGTGATTGAACGTGCTTTTGTCGAAAGATAGAAAGGTTGAACCCTAGAGATCTGAAATATCAGGAACGCAAAACGCTGACGCTTACTCCCTGCTCCCCTCTTTTCAGCGTGAAGCATTGCCCGGTCGAATAGGCCGGGCTTTTTTGTAGCATCTTTCCCTAAATTACCTGATTCGAATAGTTGCAGGTTTTACTTATAGCCAGGGGTTATCAACCTCCGTCAATAGTACTAATCCGAACCGGCTATTTGGTTCATAAGTGCCATACTCCGATTTTGGTCTCAGCAGTAGTCTAGATAAGTCAGGTTTTGCATTAGATCGGCTTCGCCATTTATAAAAAAAATCCACGCTCGCAGAACCTGCCTGAAGCGAGATGGTATTCATGCGTTATCCAGTTTTATTCAGTTCTGCCCGCTATCTGGTTTTATGCTGGTTGATGCTTATCAGCCTGAGCGCTCATAGTGCCCCTCCCTACGAAAACCTGATCAAAGAACTATTCCCTGAAGCCACCCGTATTGGCGATCAGCTGCAGGATTTTCCCGTCGTACCGGTTTATCAGGTAACCAATCTGATCGGATACGCCTATCAATCCCAAGAGTTGGTCAACCTACCCGGTTTTTCGGGAAAACCCATCAAGCTGTTAATCGGCCTGGATATTAAAGGTCGATTCAGTGGCGTGAAGGTACTTGCCCACCACGAACCAGTTTTTCTCCACGGCCTTGGGCAAAAGCCTCTGTTTGATTTTGTCGATCAGTATGCAGGCCGATCGCTGACTTCACAGATCATTATCGACAGCAGCAGAGTCGCGGAAGTCACTGAGAACGGCCCGGTCTATATCGATGGCGTCAGCAAGGCCACTGTATCGGTCATCATTATCAACGACACCATCCTCTCTTCCGCGCTTCAAGTTGCCCGTAATAAATTGGAAGGTTTCGAACAACAGCCGGCAGCAATTCCAAAACAGGACCTCTTCGAACCTTTGGATTGGCAACAGCTGCTGCAACAGGGTTACGTCAAACATTGGCAACTTAGCCGTGAACCGGTGGAGCGTTCTCTGGGACAGTCCCTGGACAACTACCTGGAACTCTATATTGAAGACGAGGATGATCCCCGCTTCAGTGATATCTACTACGCCTACCTGAATGCTCCGATTATCGGTCGTAATCTGTTGGGAGAAGAAGGCTTTCAGCGCCTAATTAAGGGCCTGAAGCCAGGCGAACAAGCCTTCGCCGTTCTGTCGGAAGGGCTCTACCCTCATGTGCCGTCTAACTTCAAACCAGGAACGGTACCCAACCGTATTGCTCTGGAGCAGAACAAATTGGCGATCGAGCTCCGAGACCTGAATGCCTTGGGCGAAGAGATCGGTTTTCAAGCCGCTGGCATTCCCGACTTCGAGCACGCTCATCTGTTTCGGGTGAAGGGCCTTGCTGGGTTTAATCCCGGCATTGAATCCTCTTTAAAGCTCAACGTGGAATTGAAACGTAACCACCTGATCCGCGATCAGGCCGAATTCACTTCCAACTATCTGTTACCGGAACGACTATTCGATATTGTCGAGATCAAAGAAGAGGTCAAAGATCCCCTTTGGCTGAGGCTCTGGAAAGACCGAGCCTGGCAGGTTGCTGTAGTTGTTCTCTCGCTGGTTCTGCTGGTTTATGTATTCGTCCGCCAGCACCACTTCAGTCGTCACCCCTGGTTCCACCATTTCCGCTGGGCCTACTTAATCTACACCCTGTTCTTTCTTGGATTTTACGCCCAGGGCCAACTCAGCGTGGTCAATATCTACACCCTGTTTTTATCAATCTACGACGGCTTCGACATCAATATATTCCTCCTAGACCCGGTGATATTTATTCTCTGGAGCTTCACTTTTGTCAGCCTGTTCCTCTGGGGCCGAGGTCTCTTCTGCGGCTGGCTATGCCCGTTCGGAGCTCTGCAGGAGATGCTGTCCTGGCTGGCTAAAAAGCTGGAGCTCAAACAGTGGAAAGTACCTGAGCCCTGGCACCGTCGTCTGATTCTTGCCAAGTATCCGATCCTGGTAATCCTGGTGGCCATGTCATTTATCTCTCTGACCCTAGCCGAGCAGCTGGCTGAGATCGAACCCTTTAAAACCAGTATTACGTTAGTGTTTATTCGAGAATGGCCGTTCGTGATCTACGCAGTGCTATTGTTAGCACTAGGAATGTTTATCCACAAATTCTACTGCCGCTATCTTTGCCCACTGGGGGCGGGACTGGCAGTTCTGGGAAGGCTAAGGATCTTTAGCTGGTTAACCCGAATCGACAAGTGTGGATCTCCGTGCCAGCTTTGTAAGCGTCGCTGTGAGATCAATGCCATTCATCAGGATGGGCGGATCGACTATGATGAATGTATCCAGTGCCTGGAGTGCATCGTGATTCTTAATGACCAAACTCAGTGTGTGGACGCGCTGCAAAAGCGTAAAAAGCAGCGTCAGCCTCAAACGCCTGAAGCTCAATCTACGGCACAGAGTATCGACGTGGTCCAACTTCACCCAGGAACTACCGGCTGATCTTTACCAAGGAGAAAACTATGTCCAGGATTTTTCCCTCATTGTTGTCGACCCTGATAGCCCCATTGCTAATCGCCATGCTGACCTCTGTGTCAGTATCTGCAGATGAATCACTATTGTCTGGAAAACGGCAGATATCGCTGGTCGATAAAAAAGGTAACAGCCACCTGATTGGCGACATCAGTTTTACCGCTCAAGGTGATGGAATCGTGGCTTACAAACTGCACTTGGATCACAACCGCTTTACCGATCATTTTCTCTCTATGAAAGAGATGAAGTGCCTGGAAGGCCCTGAACTCTGGTGTCGAATCCCCTACCCGTACGCCAATCCCCATCAGGTCAAAACCGATGATTTGCGTTGGTTAGAACACGACCTGCTGTTTCTGTTTAAGCGTAATGGTGAGTTTGGTGCCAACTTCTGGAACGGAATCTATTACCAGCTAAAGTTAACTGATCAGGGCATCGAAGGCGAAGGCCGCGCGATCGACCTGAATTTCCTCGCCTCTCCGCCTGATGATTTACAGACCCCACCCATTGGCGATGTGGAGCTGGACGATCTCGATACTGAAAAACGCTGGCTGCCAAGACTATTAATCAAATAGCAGCCGCTGCATTCTGCTGGCTAAATTAACCTTGGTGGTCACGGTTCCACTGGATGCATTGCTCCAGAGTCACGCCTTGGCCACCAAAGATATCCAGCGCGCTACCGATAGTGAGATCAACCTTACCCTGGGATAGATCATTCACCAGTTTAAGGTCGTCCAGCGAACGAGCACCACCAGCGTAGGTGACGGGTATTGGGCAGCTTTGGCCCAACAGCTCGACCAATTCTGTATCGATTCCCCCCTGCAAACCTTCCACATCGGCGGCATGGATCAGAAATTCGCAGCAATGCTCGCCCAACTGTTCCAGAGTTTCGACATTAATCCCTGTACTGGTGACGGTCTGCCAACGGTTGGTGGCGATATGCCACCCGTCCGCAGTTCGACGGCAACTGAGATCAAGCACCAGATGCTCGCGCCCGGTTTCAGCTTTGATCCGCTCTAGCTTTTCCCAGCTGAACCGATCGTTATCGAACAGGTAGGAAGTTACGATAACCTGGGACGCCCCAGCCTTCAGATACTCAGCCGCATTTTCCTGGTTAACACCACCACCAAATTGCAACCCCTTGGGCCAAGCTGATAGCGCCTTCAGTGCCTGTTCCTTGTTTCCCGGGCCCAAAGCAATCACATGACCGCCGGTCAACTGGTGCTGTCGATAAAGGTCTGCGTAATATGCCGCATCGTAAGGACTGACGTAGTTGGTATCGGCGCCCTGGTCATTGAGGCTACCGCCTACAATCTGCTTTACCTGGCCCTGATGGAGATCGATACATGGACGAAACTGAGTCACAAATGGGTTCCTGCTGACTGGTTCTGATCAGAACCGCATTGTAGCAAAAGTTGTTATGGGACGGTCGCCGACACCTGTCCATATTCAACTATTTTTCTATTTCTCGAATAAGTTGAATCCATCCTTCCCTCCCCTGCGTAGTCCCTTTGTAGCTCTAAAAATCGTCGGTGCAGTGAATAAAAACAAGGAGTTCAACTTATGCGAACCGTTCGAAATATAGCCCTGAGCCTTTGCGGCGCACTAGTGCTTTATATGCCCAGTGCCAACGCGGCAATGATACAAGTGGAAATAGAAAACAAGTCTCCCACCAACGGGCTGTTCTTTACCCCTGTCTGGCTGGGTTTTCATAACAGAAGTTTTGATACTTTCGATGTTGGCAGTACGGCATCAACGGCCCTTGAGCGTCTTGCTGAAGACGGAAACGCATCTTTGTTGGGAACATCACTAACTGCAACGCAAGCCGATGCTATCGGAGCTGTAGTATTGGCTCCCAGTGGCTTTGGCCCCGCACCAGTTTTTGATCCTGGTGAAACGGCCAGCTCAATTTTCAACCTCGACCCCACTCAGCACCGTTTTCTCAACTACGCCTCAATGCTGATCCCTTCCAATGATGCATTCTTCGGAAACGATGATGCCCTGGAACTGTTTACCGCAGGCGGGGATTTTGTCGGTGATATCGTTATCACAGTGTTCGGTCACAATATCTATGATGCCGGTACCGAAGCCAATACAGAAACCCAGGCGGCATTCCTAAACCAGACGGGTCCCAACCTGGGAACCTCTACCTCTGAGAACATTGCTTTGCACGCTGGCTTCCAGCCCGGAGGTAACATTCTAGGCGGCACCAATGGCGCAGGAATTTTCTTCGATCCTGTATTAGCTGATTTCACCCGCAACAGCGGTTTGGTTGAACTGGCTGAGATTAGAATTTCCCAGGTACCAGAACCCAGCTCCGCAGCTCTGCTAGCTATTGCCGCGTTGGGCGGTATTGGTTTAAGAAGAAGGAAGTCTCTGAAAAACGCTTTGCCTCAATAATCCTTCACCGATGGTTGTCACTTGGGGCTTCCCCCTGCTAGCTACTAGCAGGGGTCTCTCTATCCATGATGACCGATAACCGGCTACCATCTAAAACCTCTTAACTCCCTGCTCCTTGCAGAACCACATACCTAGAGAAACCTCTCCGACCTTAAAGATAACGGTATAAATCCAACCTTCAGGAATAGCATGGCGATATTTATTGAGGATTTTCTGCTGTAACTCCGGTGATTCGCTAGCCAGAGAGTCAATCTGCTGTTTTATACGATGCAGCTCCTGGCGAGCATCCTGACTGGATTCGGCACAGGTTATGCGAATCTCTTCCAATGCCCGCCGGCAATCACCGTAGCGGGCTCCTGCCATGCGGTGCCTCTCAGAGCGCTGGCTTAATTTTAAAAAAGTCTGTAGACCTGCCAACACCGCCACCAGCAAACTGATAACACCGGAAATATTCTTTGCGCCGCTGGCCCCCAAGGATTCCAAGATTTCAACCGGGACCAGCACTTCGGCTCCACCGATAACCGCTGAAAGTACGATCACCGGTATGCCCAAACGCAGATACATCTTTTCGTAATAGTTTCCAGCTTCGTAATGGGCTTCCTGGACCTGGCCACTGCGGTTGTGCCAGTCCTCAATGATATGATTCAGTTCCTCTTCAACTGTCATGCGTCCTCCTTGCCCCAGGTGTTTGTATCAACCACCTGAGTGTAGTCAAGATTGCGAGGGCGGCACCCATTAAAAAAGGTTCATCGCGCTTTACCGGGAAAGGCATCTTTTATCTTCAAGAAGAAGTACGTCTTGTCCCGGTAACCGTATGCCATCCGCTTTAACACTTTG
>JAPHRD010000078.1 GCA_026196225.1 Motiliproteus sp. | reverse complement strand
TTTTGTTCTCGGCTGAGGCTGTATGGGAGATGCGTAGAGACCACCAACCATACGGCTTTCAGCCGTTTTTGTTTAGATCTTCATGAAAAATGCGGGTTAACTTGGTAAGCGCTAACTCTTCGATCCGCGATTAGCATCCAGAGGCCGGCGACCACCATACCTGCTAGCGCAATATAAGAAAGAGTTTCCGAAACCAGCACATAGAGTGAGACAAATAATAGTGAGGCGAAAATAATAGAGGTTCGCAGGAGAGCTTAATTCTTCAATTGCTTAAACGCTACGGCTTGCCCGACCACTGTAAGCAATACAAAAAACTGAGCGGCCCAGAAAAAATAGTTTTCAAAAGGGGCAAGAACTCCCATACCGAAAATAGTACCGATTGCGGCTAATTTGGGAAAGCAAAGAGGACAGGCTGCTGCCGCGAAGAGCGAACCTGTCACTCCGGTTTTTTCGAGCTTCTTTTGCAAATGCTTCATCTATCCCCCACATGTTAGCAGGTGAGAATAGCTAATTGATGGGGTTCCCGATACCAGCAGCTTTTAGAGCCGACTTATCGATACCTCGATTGGTACAACAAGCAGCTACCTTCCCATCTACAGCTACGGCAGGCACCGACCTGATACCCAATGCTTTAGCACGCTTGGCAACATCATCCTCGTGCATATCTACAACGATGATTTCACAAGAGGAGCAAGCCATTTGTTTCACTTCTTCAATAACATCGCTGCAGATAGCACAGCCCGCAGTGAATATTTCTACCTTACGTTTGGTAGTCATGTTTGAACCTCCTCCAAGTGTTGAATGATCCTATCTATCAGATGCTCGTATCACTATTATTCAGTCCGTCCAGAATGGGACATTCACTGCTAGGTCCCTCACCGCTGCACTTGTTCACCAACTCTGTTAAAGATTCCTTCATTTGTGTTAATAACACGAGCTTTCGACTGATTTCTTTGATCTTTTGACGGCCATGCTCTTTGACTTCAGCACAAGAGCCAGTGGGATCGTCTTGCAACAACAGCAGGTGATAGATCTCGTCCAGAGTGAACCCTACCTCCTTGGCGTGTGCGATGAACTTGATCCGTTCCAAAGCCTTGGAATCATATTGGCGATAGCCACTTTCAGTGCGACTAGAAGGCGTAATAAGGCCCTGTTTTTCGTAAAACCTTATCGCGTCAGTAGACAAACCAGTCGCTGTTGCTAATTTTCCAATAGTGATGAGCTTCATTGCATGACCTACCTCACACATTAAGTATAAACCTTGGAGGTAGGTCCAAGGTCAAGCGGAGCTATTCTTCGGTGGTTAGTAGTTACAAAATGGGGCCGACACCACAGTGATAGATATGCTATATATTAGATAAGGCTATTTATATTGCTACCGGAGAGAGGCATACCATGTGGCACGATCATATGTGGAATGGGCCTTGGATGATGGGGTGGGGAATCATCCCGATGGTCTTTTTTTGGTTGTTGGTTATTGGAGTGCTCATCTATCTAATTAAATCACTTTTGAGCGATAGATCAGAGGAGGCTGCGGACTCCAGCGTACAAATTCTGAAGGAACGGCTTGCCAGTGGGGACATCGACCAAGCTGAATTTGATTCACTGATTGAGAAGCTTAAGCATACTCAGTGATCAGGGCGGCCGATTCGAACTGAACAGATATTCCCAGTTGCCGATGAAAAAGTAACGGCAATCAATCGGCCCGTTCATCCCCGAAAGAATTTGTTTACATCAACTCCTACTAAATATCGGATTGACTTATTTCATTCAAACTGGAACTATAACTGTCTGTGCTAGTCACAGGTTTAGAATTTGATAAATCTCTTTGTGGATTAGGCTTTGTTAAAAATTAAGCGCATCAGACGTGTTCGTAAAACGGGTGGCTTCAATATATTGATGCTGCTGATGTCTTTGTTCATTATTAACGGCCACTGCGCGGCTGTATACGCTTCCGCGAGTACCCCTCCAAGCCCAATGGAAAGTTCACCTAGTACGAATCATGCAGATCATTTAGATAACTATAGTCAACACGGTGATCCTCTACCTGGTAGCTGTACGGAACTTCATAGTAATGATCCTGCATCGACTTTGATCGTATCATCTTCGGTTAAATACAATGATAATCTAGACGATCTGAAACCAGTTATTGCATTGATGAATAGGCCACCAGAGCCACGTGCTGGTCCAATTCTTCAAACCAATTTATCCAACTGTTCTGTCGACATTGTTGTTCCCCATCTCTATTACTCCCTCTGCGTTCTGCGACTATAAAACTACTTATTCTGTCTGATTTAAAACACTGTTAGCTATTCATTGGTTTTAATGGTATAGCTCGCCCTTATTGTGTCTTTTAGGATTACTCGTAAGACAAAGGAGTTTTTAATGTTTGCTTTATCTCGGCTTACAATTGCCGTTGGCTTGAGCGCCATGGCTGCGAGC
Organism: Motiliproteus sp.; assembly: GCA_026196225.1. Taxonomy (GTDB): domain Bacteria; phylum Pseudomonadota; class Gammaproteobacteria; order Pseudomonadales; family Balneatricaceae; genus Motiliproteus. The sequence goes on along the minus strand of JAPHRD010000078.1, from coordinate 6,072 downwards.
CTCTCCGCGGCCCCCTTAACTTTGCCGCAGGCAGAACGCTTAGCTTTGGCTGACAGCCCGATGTTGGCTGAAATCCAGGCTCGATACGACGCTGCGCAGCAGATCCCTGATCAGAAATACGCACTGCCTGATCCGGTTCTCAGCTTGGGTATCGTTAATGTAGCTACCGATACCTGGGATCTGGACCAGGAAGCGATGACTCAGCTCAAGGTGGGTATTACACAATCTTTTCCGTGGCCTAGTGAACGTAAACTAGCCAAGTCTAAGGCGCTGAAGCGTGCGAAAGCTACAGAGGCTGAACTACGTGAAGCCAGGAATGGTTTGGCATATCGTGTGCGACAGGGTTGGTGGATGCTCTACTTTGTTGATCGCGCTCTTGAAGTGGTAGAAGACAATTTACAGCGCTTACGAGAGTTTAATCGCATTGCACAGAGCCGCTACCGGGTGGGAGAGGGACTGCAACAGGATGTACTTCAAGCTCAATTGCAGTTATCCAACCAGTTAGATCAAAAATTACAGCTACAGGGTAAGCGCCGATGGTTGGGAGCACAGCTCAATTCGCTGATGGCTCAACCTGAAATCGCTATTATCGAACTGCCAATAATTAAAATTCAAACGGACTACGATCTTCCCTCTTCTGAATACCTGCTAGATCAAGCGCTAAAAAGCAGGCCTTCTATCCAGCAGAAACAGCGGATGTTGGAAGCGGCCCGTGATAATCAGGCGTTGGCTGAAAAAGGTTTGCTTCCTGATTTAACCCTGGGAGTTTCCTATGGGTATCGCCAGGATGCGCCTAATGGTAGCTCCCGCGCCGATCTCGCCTCATTAATGTTGGGAATCAAATTACCGCTGTATGCCCAGAGCAAGCAGCATCGGGAGATCAGCCAGCGTGCTGCAGAAGTAATCGCCAAGAAGGAGGCGCTTCGTGCCCAGCAGATAAAAACCCGCGAACAGATCGATCAGGCTCTCTCGGACATTCTTCAGGCTAAGGAACAGCGCGTGCTGCTGGAACAGGGAATGATCCCGCAATCGCAACAGACGGTGGCTTCTATGCTGTCGGGATATCGGGTGGGAGATGTAGACTTTTCAGCTCTTATTCAGGAGCAGCTAATGGTTAACCGTCTACAGGTGCAATTCTGGAAAACGGTCACCGATACCCAAATTGCACTTGCGGCACTAGAAGCAGCGGTGGGTATTGAGTTGGATAAGCCAGCTGAATCGGCCATAGCTCCCGAGGGGGATTTTGCATCCTACTTTTCTTCATTAACAAGGTTTCCTGTTCGAGGTGCTCATCATGATTAAGACCGTTTTGGCTGCAGCCATAACGTTGGCATTAGGTATTGCAGTCGGTTCCAACTGGTCATTAGTGGAAGGTTATATTTCCGGCAAAACGCCCGTTGAAAGTGCGTCTTCCACACTGTCGGAAGCGCCTGAAAAACCGCTGTTTTACCGCAACCCCATGAACCCCTCTATCACCTCACCTGTTCCGGCCAAGGACGAAATGGGTATGGATTACATCCCTGTCTATCCTGATAAACCGAAGAAAAAAGCAGAGCCTTTGTTTTACCGCAATCCAATGAACCCAACCGTTACCTCCCCGGTGCCGGCACAGGATGAAATGGGAATGGATTATATCCCAGTGTACGCAGAAGAGGATCAAGGTTCATCTCAAGAGCCAGCAGGAACAGTAAAGATCGATCCGGTCATTGTTCAGAATATCGGAGTACGTACAACGGTTGCCAAAAAGAAACAGTTGTTCAAACAAATTCGCGCATCTGGAAGAATTACGGTTGATGAAAGTCGTATGACTCGCTTGCATCCTCGCACCGAAGGCTGGGTACAGACCCAGCAGGTATCGCGGGTAGGTCATACGGTTTCTAAAGGGGATGAGTTGATACAGATATACTCTCCTCAACTGGTGACCTCGCAGCAGGAGTACCTACTGGCACTGGAGAACCTGAAGGCTCTAAAGAGCAGCCCCTATGCTGATATCCAGGCGGGAGCTAAAGAGATGGCCGATAGCGCCTACCAGCGCTTATTGCTGCTTAACATGCCGAAGCAACAGATTCGGACCCTTAGACGGACAGGAAAAATCCGCCGTGCCGTTTCTATTGAGTCTCCATTTGATGGCATCGCACTCAACGTGGGAGTGAGAGAGGGGCAGTATATTACTCCGAAGACCGAACTCTTCATGTTGGCAGACCTCTCCAGAGTTTGGCTGTTAGCTGACGTTTATGAGTATGAACTGCCGTGGATCAAAGTGGGCGATACGGCGTCCATGTATATTACTGGCCTTCGGGAATCCCGATTCCAGGGTAAAGTTTCCTATATCTACCCCTATGCGGAGTCGAAAACCAGGACAGTTAAGGTGCGGCTTGAATTTGATAACCTCGAAGGGCTTCTGAAGCCGGATATGTTCGCTGATGTCACGATAGACGCCGACGCCCGCCCTGATGCCATTGTTGTCCCCTCTGAGTCTATTGTGCGCTCCGGATCTCGCGAGCAAGTCTTTGTAGTACGAGGTGCCGGTAAGTTTGAACCCCGCGAAGTTGAATTGGGGTATAGCAGCGAAGGTTGGGTAGAAGTGATCTCGGGAATTGAGGCCGGTGAAAAGATTGTCAGCTCAGCGCTGTTCCTGATTGACTCTGAATCCAAGTTACGTGAGGCCACCGCCAAAATGATGGAAGCTTCCAAGGGAGATGACGCGACATCGACTGGAGACAAAGATATGTCGATGGGCTCCATGTCCATGGATGCCATGACTATGGATTCAAAAGAGGCTGAGCTATCGATGGATGAAAAGTCTCTAGATAGCATGTCCATGGAGAAACCCCGCAGCTCGGATGGTATGGGGGATTCACAACAATGATTGATATCTTTATCAACGGTTCCCTGCGTAATCGTTTTCTGATTATAATCGCTACGCTTCTATTGGTGGTTGGCGGGATCTGGGCTGTGAAGAAGACGCCGTTGGATGCGATCCCTGATCTTTCCGATGTACAGGTCATCGTATTTACCGAGTTTCCCGGCCAGGCTCCACAAGTGGTGGAGGATCAGGTTACCTATCCACTAACGACTGCGATGTTGGGGGTTCCCTATTCTAAGGTGGTTCGGGGGTACTCCTTTTTTGGCTACTCCTTTGTATACATTATCTTCGAAGACGGTACCGACATGTACTGGGCCCGCTCGCGGGTGCTCGAGCAACTAAGTTATGCCGCCAGTCGACTACCGGATGGTGTTCAGCCAGTTTTAGGGCCGGATGCCACAGGTGTGGGTTGGGTCTATGAATATGCCCTGGTAGATCGTACCGGTCGACACGATCTGGCGCAGTTGCGCTCGATTCAAGACTGGTATCTTCGCTATCAGCTTCAGACTGTGCCTGGGGTGTCAGAGGTGGCCAGTATCGGTGGCTATATCAAGCAATATCAGGTGGAGGTCGACCCCAACCTGATGGCCCGATATAACGTGTCGCTTTCAAAGGTAAAGCAAGCTATCAAGCGTTCCAATAACGATGTCGGCGGTCGATTGGTGGAGATGGCTGAAACGGAGTATATGGTTCGTGGTCTCGGCTACATCAAGAGTACCCGTGACATTGAAGAGATTTCTATCGGTGCTACCCCGGATGGAACGCCGCTAAGGATTAAAGATATTGCTCAGGTTCAGATGGGGCCGGAGCTTCGACGCGGCGTCGCTGAATTGGATGGTGAGGGCGAAACTGTCGGTGGCATTGTGGTAATGCGATATGGCGAGAATGCACAAGCAACTATCGAGCAGGTGAAAGAACGGCTTGAAGAGCTTAAGCCGGGGTTGCCGGCGGGGGTTGAAATCATCCCGGTGTATGACCGGGGCGACTTGATTCAGCGAGCGGTATCCAACCTCGTGGAAAAACTGATTGAAGAATCGATTGTAGTTTCCGTTGTGTGCATATTGTTCCTGCTCCATGCCCGTTCTGCCTTGGTGGCGATCATTACTTTGCCCATCGGTATTTTGATGGCTTTTATTGTGATGCAGCTGCAGGGAATCAACGCCAACATCATGTCATTGGGTGGTATTGCCATCGCAATTGGTGCCATGGTGGATGGGGCTATCGTAATGATCGAGAATGCCCATAAGCACCTCGAGTTGACGTACGAACGATTGCAACGGGAACTCAGTAATCGAGAACGATGGAATGCGATAGCCGAGTCTGCTCGCGAAGTGGGGCCTGCGTTGTTCTTTTCACTGATGATTATTACGGTGTCGTTCCTTCCTGTGTTTACTCTACAAGCTCAGGAGGGGCGGATGTTCAGCCCGCTGGCATTCACTAAAACCTATGCCATGGCTGCAGCGGCAATTTTGGCTATCACCTTGGTGCCGGTGTTGATGGGGTATTTTATTCGCGGCAAAATTTTACCTGAGGCTAAAAACCCCATCAATCGTCTACTGCACTGGTTGCATAGACCTGTATTGGGGCTGGCGATGCGCTGGCGGTGGCTGACGTTGATGATAGCGTTGGTGATTGTAGGCATTACCTATATTCCTGTTTCGAAGCTGGGTAGCGAGTTTATGCCGCCGCTGGATGAGGGGGATATTCTCTATATGCCCACCACCTATCCCGGCGTTTCCATCACCAAGGCTAAGGAGCTGCTACAGCAAACCGATAAGATTCTGGCTAGTTTTCCAGAAGTAGAAAGGGTCTTCGGTAAGTCCGGACGAGCTAATTCTGCGACCGATCCTGCCCCTTTGGGAATGCTTGAAACCGTCGTTAAGTTGAAGCCCAAAGAGGAGTGGCCCGATCCTTCCAAAACCACTAAGGAACTGATTAACGAGATGGATACCGCCATCAAGTTTCCGGGACTGGCGAATGCCTGGACCATGCCGATCAAGACTCGTATCGATATGTTGTCGACAGGCATCAAGACTCCAGTAGGAATCAAGGTCAGTGGTCCCAGCTTGGCTACTTTGGAAGAATTGGTGCTGGAAATCGAACAAGTAGTTCGGGGAGTTTCTGGAACTTTAACGGCATTTGGTGACCGGGCTGTCGGGGGGTACTACCTCGATTTCGATATTAGTCGAGAAGCAGCAGCACGTTACGGACTGACAGTAGGTGATGTTCAGGAGGTCATCCAAACCGCTATTGGTGGCATGAACGTAACCCAGACCGTAGAGGGGTTGGAGCGTTATCCAGTAAGTATTCGCTATCCCCGTGAACTGCGAGACGATGTTTCATCTCTTGAGCGTGTGCTTGTGACTACGCCCGGTGGTTCTCAGGTACCGTTAGCGCAGTTAGCGGATCTGGAACTGCGTCGCGGACCACCGAGTATTAAAAGTGAAGATGCGCGTCTGACATCCTGGATTTACGTGGATATCTATGTCTCTGATATCGGTGGTTACGTTAGAGAAGCTAAGGAAGCAGTCGCTGATCAGATCAATTTGCCAGCTGGTTATTCCATAAGCTGGTCGGGTCAGTATGAATATATGGAGCGAGCAGCGGAGCGCTTGAAAGTAGTTGTGCCAGCAACGCTGTTAATTATCTTCTTACTGCTTTACTTCAACTTCCGCAACATCAGCGCACCATTGGTGGTCATGCTGTCCATCCCTTTTGGAATGGTGGGCGGTATTTGGCTGATTCACTGGCTGGGCTTCAATCTTTCGGTTGCCGTTGCGGTTGGCTTCATCGCCCTTGCCGGTGTCGCGGCTGAGATAGGTGTGTTAGTACTGACCTTTATAGATCAGGCGGTAGCGGCCAAACGCAGGGAATTCGGTAGTGACAACGCTTTGCTGTCCCCGCAACAGTTGATCGACGCGGTGCAGTCAGGAACAGGTGAGCGTGTGCGTCCTATCGCGATGACGGCGGTTGCCATTATCGCCGGTCTGATTCCCATTATGTGGAGCCACGGAACCGGTTCCGAGGTGATGCAGCGTATCGCCGCGCCCATGGTGGGCGGCATGGTCAGCGTTACCCTCCTTTGTCTGGTGGTATTGCCGGTGATTTACAGCTGGGTACTGTTGTTTAAGGAAAGGTCAAAAAAACCTCAGTCAGAATCAATTGAACAGGTCAGCGAAATGCTTGCTGAAGAAACAACCAACAAT
>JAPHRD010000005.1 GCA_026196225.1 Motiliproteus sp. | reverse complement strand
TTTGTTCTCGGCTGAGGCTGTATGGGAGATGCGTAGAGACCACCAACCATACGGCTTTCAGCCGTTTTTGTTTAGATCTTCATGAAAAATGCGGGCTAAACCTGCAATTGGCAGTGGATGAAGTGCGCTGCGTGTAGATTTGTTACACATTTTTTAGTACTATGCAGCGGATTTGGCCACGGCAAAGTGGTCAGCGGAGAAATTTGAAGAAAAGCGGGATGCGAAGTATTTTTTGCATCTCGCTTTTTTGCAGATAGCTTCTTGGTTTTGCCTCTATTTATCATAGAGTTATCTTATTCGACTTGTTCGTAGTTAGCGGGGGAAGGCAACATTGACTAAACCAGCCATTCTGGCCTTGGCAGACGGAAGTATTTTTAAGGGCACTGCTATCGGCGCCGAAGGGCAGACCAGCGGCGAAGTGGTATTTAATACCTCTATGACCGGTTATCAGGAGATCCTCACCGATCCCTCCTATGCCCGTCAGATCGTCACCCTGACCTATCCTCATATCGGTAACACGGGTACCAATAGCGAGGACGAAGAGTCCAACGCTATCTGGGCCTCTGGTTTGGTTATTCGTGACTTGCCTTTGGTAGCCAGCAGCTGGCGCGATGAAAAGTCACTGGATCAGTACCTGAAAGACAACAACATCATTGGTATCGCCGATATTGATACTCGCCGATTGACCCGCATCCTCCGCGAAAAGGGGTCTCAGAACGGTTGCATCATTGCCGGTGGTGAGCTCAATAGCGATAAAGCGCTAGAGCTGGCTCAGGCATTCCCCGGACTGAAGGGAATGGATCTGGCGAAAGAGGTCACTGCCGACAGCCAGTATGTCTGGAACGAGTCTACCTGGTCGCTGACCGAAGGTTATCAACAATCTGAAGGCGAACAGCCATTCCACGTGGTAGCTTATGATTTCGGGGTCAAGCGCAATATCTTGCGGATGCTGGTTGAGCGGGGCTGCAAATTGACCGTTGTGCCTGCACAAACCCCAGCAGCGGACGTACTGGCGCTTAACCCTGACGGTGTGTTCCTGTCAAACGGCCCTGGCGATCCAGAGCCTTGCACCTACGCCATCGAAGCGATTCAAGAAGTATTGGGTACGGATCTACCGGTCTTCGGCATCTGTTTGGGGCACCAGTTGCTGGCCTTGGCTAGCGGAGCTAAGACCCTGAAAATGAAGTTCGGCCACCATGGTGCCAACCATCCGGTCCAGGATCTGGATTCTGGTGTAGTGATGATTACCAGCCAGAACCACGGTTTTGCGGTTGATGAAGACACGCTTCCGGATACCCTTCGGGCGACGCACAAGTCTCTGTTCGATGGTTCTTTGCAGGGCATTGAACGCACCGATAAGCCTGCGTTCAGTTTCCAAGGGCACCCAGAAGCCAGCCCGGGTCCTCGCGATGTAGCGCCACTGTTCGATCGCTTTATCGAACTGATGAAAGCTCGCCAGCAATAGCCTGGCCTGACTGCTTAAAGATTGACTGTTGGGTGGCTGCGGCCACCCAGAACAAACCAAATTAGACCGGTTTTGATAAATGCCAAAACGTACAGACATAAAAAGTATTCTGATCCTAGGTGCAGGCCCCATCGTTATCGGCCAAGCCTGTGAGTTTGACTATTCCGGTGCGCAGGCCTGTAAGGCGCTGAAGGAAGAGGGATTCCGGGTCATCCTGGTGAACTCCAACCCTGCCACCATCATGACCGATCCAGCCATGGCCGATGCCACCTATATCGAGCCAATCAACTGGAAAACCGTCAGCAAAATTATCGACAAAGAGCGCCCGGACGCGTTGCTGCCCACCATGGGTGGCCAGACGGCACTGAACTGTGCGCTGGATTTAGCCCGCGAAGGTGTGCTGGACGAGTACAACGTCGAGATGATCGGCGCCACTCAGGATGCGATCGACAAAGCAGAAGATCGTGACCGCTTTGACAAGGCGATGAAGTCTATCGGTCTGGAGTGTCCCCGTGCCGCCATCGCTCACAGCATGGAAGAAGCTCTGCAGGTGCAGAGCCAGCTTGGTTTCCCTTGCATTATCCGCCCGTCGTTTACCATGGGTGGTAGCGGTGGTGGTATCGCCTACAACAAAGAAGAGTTCGTTGAGATCTGTACCCGTGGTCTAGAGCTTTCTCCAACCAGCGAGCTGCTGATCGACGAGTCCCTGATCGGCTGGAAAGAGTATGAGATGGAGGTTGTTCGTGATAAGAACGACAACTGCATCATCGTCTGTGCCATCGAAAACTTCGACGCCATGGGTGTGCACACCGGTGACTCTATCACCGTGGCTCCTGCCCAGACGTTAACCGATAAAGAATATCAGATCATGCGTGACGCCTCCCTGGCAGTATTGCGCGAGATCGGCGTTGAAACCGGTGGATCTAACGTTCAGTTCGGTATGGATCCCAAGACCGGTCGTCTGGTAGTTATCGAGATGAACCCGCGGGTATCTCGCTCCTCAGCTTTGGCTTCCAAAGCAACTGGCTTCCCGATCGCCAAGATCGCGGCCAAGTTGGCGGTAGGTTACACCCTGGACGAGCTGCAGAATGATATTACCGGCGGTCGTACCCCGGCATCTTTCGAGCCTTCCATCGATTACGTTGTTACAAAGATTCCTCGCTTTGCTTTCGAGAAATTCCCTCAGGCTAACGACCGTCTGACCACTCAGATGAAGTCTGTAGGTGAGGTGATGGCAATCGGCCGTACTATTCAGGAATCGATGCAGAAAGCACTGCGTGGCCTGGAAGTGGGTGCCGAAGGTTTTGATCCTATTGTCGACCTCAATGCCGAGGATGCCCGCGAGCAGATTGTTCGCGAGATGAAGAATCCTGGTGCCGAGCGCATCTGGTATCTGGGCGACGCCTTTCGTTTCGGTATGAGCGTAGAAGAGCTATACCAGATCAGCGGCATTGACCCCTGGTTCTTGGTGCATGTGGAAGACCTGATCAAAGAGGAGCTGAACGTTTCTCAGTTGGCCTTAAGCGATCTGAATAAAGATTTGATGCTCAAGCTTAAGCGTAAGGGCTTCTCCGATGGTCGTCTGGCTAAGCTGCTGGGCGTGACCGAAAAAGAGATCCGTAAGCGTCGTCATAAGTTCGACGTGCGTCCGGTTTACAAACGTGTTGATACCTGTGCCGCTGAATTTGCTACTGACACCGCCTACATGTACTCCACCTACGAGGAGGAGTGTGAGGCCAACCCAAGTGACCGTGACAAGATCATGGTTATCGGTGGTGGTCCTAACCGAATCGGCCAAGGCATTGAATTTGATTATTGCTGTGTCCACGCCGCTCTGGCGATGCGTGAAGACGGTTACGAGACCATCATGGTTAACTGTAACCCAGAGACAGTTTCAACCGACTACGATACCTCCGATCGTCTCTACTTTGAGCCGGTGACTCTGGAGGATGTATTGGAAATCGTTAACGTCGAACAGCCGAAGGGTGTGATCGTTCAGTACGGTGGTCAGACACCACTGAAGCTGGCCGTTGCCCTGGAGCAGGCCGGCGTGCCTATCATTGGTACTCCACCAGAAGCGATTGACCGTGCCGAAGACCGTGAACGTTTCCAGCAGATGATCCAGCGTCTGGGGCTAAAGCAGCCTGAGAACGCCACCGTGCGCAGCCTGGAAGAAGCAGTGAAGAAAGCCGAACAGATCGGTTACCCGCTGGTTGTACGTCCTTCCTACGTATTGGGTGGTCGTGCTATGGAGATCGTCTATGACGAAAAAGAACTACGTAGATACATGAACGAAGCGGTTCAGGTTTCCAATGACGCGCCGGTACTGCTGGATCGCTTCCTCAGTGCTGCTATCGAAACTGATATAGACGCGGTCTGTGACGGTGAGCGAGTAGTGATCGGTGCCATCATGCAGCATATTGAGCAGTGTGGTGTGCACTCTGGTGACTCCGCCTGTTCTCTGCCTCCGTACGATCTAGCTGACGATGTTCAGGATAAGATGCGTGACATCGTCAAGGCGATGGCGCTGGAGCTGGGTGTTATCGGTCTGATGAATACTCAGCTGGCTTATCAGGACGGTGAAATCTACGTGATCGAGGTGAATCCTCGTGCGTCCCGTACTGTACCTTTCGTGTCCAAGTGCATCGGTAGCTCCCTGGCTAAGATTGCCGCCCGTGTTATGGCTGGTACCAGTTTGGAAGAGCAGGGCTTCACCGAAGAGGTGATTCCGCCATATTACAGCGTTAAGGAAGCGGTGTTCCCGTTCAATAAGTTCCCAAATGTTGATCCGATCCTTAGTCCAGAAATGAAATCTACCGGTGAGGTGATGGGCGTTGGTGCATCCTTCGGTGAAGCATTTGCCAAGGCAAATATTGGTAGTGGTGAGACTTTGCCGTCTCCTGGAAAAGCCTTTATCAGTGTCCGTGACGTCGATAAAGCTGGTGTTGTTGATGTTGCCAGGTCGTTGATTGAGCTTGGCTTCAGCCTTGTGGCCACCAGTGGCACACAAGCGCTACTGAGTGAGGAGGGTCTTGAGGTCGCGCGCGTCAACAAGGTGGATGAAGGTCGTCCAAATATCGTTGATATGATTAAGAACGAAGAGATCGTCTACGTGGTGAACACCACCGAAGGTCGTCGTGCCATTGCCGACTCCTCTGAAATCCGTCGTTCTGCGCTGCAGGCCAAGGTTCCCTACACTACCACATTGGCGGGAGCTGAAGCGGAGATCCAGGCGTTGCAGTTTGGTGAAGAAAAAGAGGTCCGTCGTCTTCAGGATCTCCATGCAGGTATCAACGAATGAACAAAGTACCAATGACCGTCCAGGGTGAACTGAAGCTTCGCGAGGAGCTGAACCACCTGAAAACCGTAGAGCGTCCACGTATTATTGAAGATATCGCCACTGCTCGTGAGCACGGTGATCTTAAAGAAAACGCTGAGTATCATGCTGCTCGTGAACAACAGGGTTTTGCTGAAGGTCGCATCGCCGATATAGAAGGTAAGCTATCAGGTTGTCAGGTGATCGATGTCACTAAGATTCCTCACAGCGGCAAAGTGATCTTTGGTACCACGGTGGATATTATCAACCTGGATACTGATGGTGAGGTCAGCTACAAAATCGTGGGTGATGATGAAGCAGATCTAAAACACAATAAGATCTCCGTTAACTCACCTATCGCTCGTGCCCTGATCGGTAAAGAAGAGGGCGAAGTGGTTGTGGTAAAAACGCCCAACGGTAATGTTGAATATGAGATCGACCGGGTTCGCCACGTCTGATTAGACGCTAACGAGCAGATCTTAAATTCTAAAACCAGGTTTCGGCCTGGTTTTTTTATGCCTGATCATTCCGCATATCCCTAAATCTCTGACTAAACTGCCTAGTATGGATATGAGAGATATCTCAGAACTGATACTGGAAGCTGATTTTCTCTGGCGTGAGATCAATATCGGTGACAGGGTTCAGGTTGAAGAACCTCAGCAGGAACGGGGGGTGGAATTATTGTCTCCTGGACGTGAATATATGGTGTTAGTAAAGCAATGCTCTGATACCGGCCTGCAAAGCTTTATCATCGAGTCGAATATCAAGGATCGCCTAACCAGGGTCTATCCTCACAATATTTGCCACTACGTTGTGGGAGAAAAATTCACGCTAAGCTGAATCCAACAAGGATATTAAGATCAGAGCAAGGGGTGCACATCGGATAAATCGCTGATCATGGCTTTGCTTTCCAGCGATAAAATAGATCAAACCGTTAACGGAAACCAGTTTGAGAGGTGGGGATGGACGACTCGAAAGAGCCGCTTGACGAGATTTTTATGGGCCTCAGAGCTCTTTCAGAAGCATCTTTTCCAAAGAAATGTAACCATTGCGGTACCGTTTACAATAGTGCCGATGAGTTCATTTTTGCAACACAAGCGATCCTTGGTCGTTCTGGCCTTAAGGCTTCGGTGGATGATGACGGTGAGGCCTTGGTGGAGCTGTACCGGAACTGCCACTGCGGATCGACGCTGATGGACTTCTTTTCGGAGCGACGTGACCGAAGTGAGGCTGGATTGCAGCGTCGCGATAAATTTAGTCGCTTGCTGGTGCTATTGGCTGATAAAGGGCTCTCCAGCGAGGTTGCCCGCCGAGAACTGAAACAATGGATGCGTGGCGAACCCTGCCCACAGCTAGCACGTCTGGGGTTTAAATAGCCCCTTGTTTTTACTTCAGCAATTAAGACGCTGACCGGGGCAGAGGATTTCTGCCCCTAGCGGTAAGTAGACCAAGCTAATAGGCGAAGGTTTATTTTTTCTTGGTCTTTTTGGCTTTGCTGTTTTTGCTGGGCTTTTTCTTAGTAGCGCTTTTGGTCGTGGTTTTTTTAGTGCTCTTCTTTTTGCCGTCGGTCTTTTTCGGAACTGCTTTTTTACTGACTTTTTTATCTTTATCGTTTTTCTTCTCGGTCGTTTTTTCGCTCTTTTTAGCGGCTGGCTTAGCACTCTTTTTGGTGCTGGCCTTAGCCATCGATTTCTTCGTTTCTTTCTCAACTTTCTTCTTGGCTTTAGTCTTGGGCTTAGCTTTTGTTTTCGGCTCTGCCTTAGGCTTAGCGGATTTCTTTTTGACCGCTTTTGGAGTGCTGGTAGTGGCATTCGCCGTTGCTTTCTTGGTCGTCGACGTACGGGTGGGTGTGCGGCGAGTGGTAGTGCTTGCTACAGGCTGCAATGCGGTCTTGGCTGCGGCGATGGTGGTCTTGCTTCGGGCAGGGCCGAAACCGGGAAGGGCTTCCAGCTGCTTTGGTGTCATTGCTGCCAGTGCTGCTGCGTCTTTAATGCCGTGGCTTTGTAGTGCTTTCGCGGTGAAAGGTCCAATGCCTGCGACCTTATCCAATGCAATTGTCATAATGTTGTCCAGGTTTGAAGAGTTAAGGCTGTAACTAATTGATGAATAACCGTGAAAGTATTGTACAGAGGTTGCCTGGGTGCAATTAATGGTTGCAGATTAGCGGGTATGTTTCATAAAAATGTAACTATTTGCCTTTGCCTTTGCCTTTGCCTTTGCCTTTGCCTTTGCCTTTGCCTTTGCCTTTGCCTTTGCCTATGGCACTGTTTTGTAGGAGCGGGTTTTGTTCTTGGCGGCAATTAGCGACGAACAGGCATAAAAGTCGCTGTTAAATTGGTAATCTCTTCGGCGCTCTGATGTAGAACTTCCATCTGCGCGGACACCTTGTCGGTCTTCTGCCAGGTCTCTTCAGAGGCCTCGCTTATTCCCTGCAGACTTTGGTTGATGCGTTCGGAGGCAGCTGTCTGTTCATTAGCAGCATGGCTGATTCCCTGTGCCAGCTCACCGATTTGCTGAATCTGACTATAGACCTCGGTCATCGCCTGATCAGATAATTCAGCTGTTTCAACGCAGCATTCTGCGTCTTGCTGATTCTGCTTCATGCGGCCAGCCCAGTGATTAATTGTATTGAGCATGCCGGTGAGATTGGTATTTACCTGTTGGGCAGTCTCCTGGGTGCGGAATGATAGGGTGCGAACTTCGTCGGCTACCACCGCAAAGCCACGTCCGTGCTCGCCAGCGCGGGCCGCTTCGATGGCTGCATTTAGTGCCAGCAGATTGGTTTGGTCGGCAATCTCCTGGATGCTCTGCATCAGGGAGCCTACTTTTTTGGCTTCTTCGCTGAGCTGGTCGGCGGAGCTGGCGGAGGCTTCCACGTCAGAAGATAGCGCCTTAATTTGGTTGGCTGTTTGTTCAATATGCTGACGGGCGTCGCCGCAATGTTGTTCGGTTCCGCGAATGTATTCGGTGGTGGCATCAGTGTTTTCAGCAATCTGTTGGCAGGCTTGGTTCATCTGCGCCATAGAAGCGCTGAGATTGCCGACCTGGTCTCGCTGTTGATCCAGTGTGCCTTGGGCTTCCCCCATAAACTGGCGTACCTCTCCGACCACTGAGGAAAGTGAGGTGGTGGCGTCCTGGGTGCGTTCAAGAATGGCGCGGATCTTGGTTTTCAGCATGCCAAAGTTAAAGTCGAACACGCTGGCGGTACCTTTGCCGTGATAAACGTAACGGCTTAATGAGTCGAAGGTATCCTGCATCTGCTGGGCTTTCTGGGCCATAGGAATGATGTCGTGCCAAAATATCAGGATCGGGGTGACGGCGATGGCTGCGGCGACAATTGAACCCTCCAATCCGGCATAGATGTAGATAAAAACCTGGGCGATTAACGACACCAGGGTCAGGAACAGAAATTTGTGTATCCGAGTGACTTCGAAACGGGCTGATTGTTTGCCTTGGTTGAGCGCGCTATAAAATTTCTTCGCACGCCTACAAAGGGCATTATCGGCCAGGCTGCTTACGGTCTGGTAGCCGACAATTTCACTGCCGGAATAGATTGGGGTGATAAAGCTGTCCAACCAACAGATATCAACACTACGGCTATTAATCCGGATCATCCCGCGCCAGGAAAATCCTTTTTGAGTATTGGTCGCCATCTCTTGCAGGATCGCCCGGGGCATATCTTCGTGCAGTAATGCCTGTTGGCTACTACCGATCAAACTCTCACGGGAAAGCCCGGTAAGCTCGCAGTAGCCGTCGTTGACGTAGATAAAATTGCCACTCAAATCGATAGCATAGATGAGTTGATTGCTGTGACCAGCAGGCTGTGTAGAGGCCATGATGGAAGTGCTCCGTAAACTACTTACGACCGCAGTCGCAATTACCGAACCAGATCGGTTGGGTGAGTTAATGATAGTTCCAGGTCACTATCAATGTTTGATTTTTCACCAACTAATGAACATAGCAAGGGCTGGGTAGATTGCAATCCCATTTGGTTTTAAACATTCGTTTAATTTGATGTCTGTCAATCAACCAGAATGATAGGTCGACATAAGACCTGCTCTGTATTCTATGAATAGCTGTCAACTTCTGATTGAAATTTCATTCTTGGCTAAAATCTCAAGGCGCTGAATTCCAGCTTTGGTGCTATCGATCTCATATGGAGTCTTTTTGGTGCGGGGCAATAGAGATAGTGGAGCAGAGAATACGCCCAAATCCTATGCCGAAATGACAGTTCACCATATAAGGGTATGAAAAATATGGGTTAAGTTGATTTTTTGAATGGGTGATAAATATCTGGCATAGCTATTGCTAATTCTCCGTCGAGTGGTTGTAGTCGCTCCAGGAGTCAACGATGATGAATATTCTATGCTGGCCGGCAATCCAGGTGCTTTCGCGCCTGTCGATCAATGGCCAACGAACACTAACAGTTTCAATGATGCTGGCTGCTATTGTGCTGGCGTCGATCGATAGTTTTGTTTTCCTAACGGCAGACTGGCAATCATTGCCGGTGATATTACTTGTGTTGTTAGCCTATCTATTAGCCTCACAAATAACACTGTATTTGCAGCAACATCAGGAGATTGAATCAGTCATCCGGTCGCTGGCAAACCGGCAGCTGGATGCACGGCTTGGATTTAAGCCGCGGAAAGGATTCCATCCATTAACCCTGAAATTAAATACTGTTGGGCGGGAATACCAACGCATGAACCACGCCATCGGCTCCTGCGCCGGCGAAACTCAGTTTACCGCCCGTGAGCTCGAATCCACTTCAAAAGAGATGGCGCAATGCGCCGAAGAGCAGCACCGGAGACTGGAATCTGCCGCTGCGGCAGCTGAGCAGATCACCGCCACCATGTCCGAGATCGCGGTGCATGTAGAGCAGGCCCAGCAGAATGCGGTGGACTCGCAATCATCTTGTCGGGAAGGGCAAGCCTGTTCGTTGATGGCGGTGGAAGAAATTCAAAAAGTAGTGGATGAGGTATCCCAAACCGAACATCGGCTGCGTCACCTGAAAGAACGTTCTGACGAAATCAATACGGTCACTGCCTCGATAGAAAGCATCAGTCAGCAGATCAATTTGTTGGCGCTCAATGCCTCCATTGAAGCCGCAAGAGCGGGTGAAGCGGGGCGGGGGTTTGCGGTGGTTGCCGATGAGATCCGTAATCTGGCTCAGAGCACCAAGGATGCCACGGGAAATATCTCCACCTTGTTGGAGTCAGTCTCAGAGGAAACCGATAGCGCCTTCGAGGGCATTACCGATAGCCAGCAACGGGTTTCAAATTCAGTGGCCAAGGTACAGGAAACCCAACAATCTTTGGAGCAGATCTATCAAGGTGCGCTGCAAACCAGTGAAGGGGTGAAGTCGGTCAGCCATAGCATCCGCGAGCATGTTCAGGTCAGTGAAGAGATGGCCCAGACCCTGGAGACCATCGCTCAGCTGTCTCAGCGTACCCGTCGCAGCACTGAGCAGACCGAAGATATGGTTTATTACCTCAAAGATCTGTCGCGCAAACTGGGGCAGATTGTTGTCCCCACCAGCTCTTAAATACTTACTCATTGAGGATTGGAATGATGCAAGGTTTGATCGCTATGGCCGGAGCTCTGGCCCTGCTCATATGGTTTGGGTATTGCAGCTACCGGCGACAGAATCGTCAACTACTATCCCGACAGCGTCAGGGTGTTGATGCAACCCAATTACTGCTTGAGATAATCCGTAATACTCAACAACACCGTGGCATCAGCAGTGCGGTATTGGGGGGCAAAGAGGATCAGCGCCGCACGCTGGATCCATTGGCCCGGGCTATCGATAATCAGATGGATACACTGGAAACCATGCTGCCAGAAACAGAGTTGCAGCGCTGGCAACCAATCAAGCAGAAATGGAGCGACTTGCGACAGGGCTGGCAGAATACGGCTGTGCTAAAGAACTTCGAGCGCCACTGTTACCTGTTAAGTGAATTGTTAGCGTTGATGCAGGACTTGGCCGATCACTGCGCGCTGACCTCTGCTGCTCAAGAAGACCATCGAATGCTGGCTAAACAGATTTTTTCCCAGCTACCGGTGATGATCGAGAACCTTGGTCAGATGCGGGCGCTGAGCACTCATGCTGCGGTCCGCAATGACTGCATAACCTCTTCGCGATTGCATCTTCAGTTTCTGGTCGACCAGTTATCCCGGCAGCAGTTGAAATATGAACAGAGTCTGGCGCTACAGATTAATCAGGTGCTGGAACTGATATCCCGCGAGATCCTGAATGCAGAACGCATTGAGGTTAATCCAGATACATTATTTCAGACCATCAGTCAGGTGATGGAGCGCTGCTACAAGGATATCGACAGCGGTGTTACGGAGCTTACTCGAGCTTATTCGTGATCGCTGTCTAAGGAATCTATGTGTTAAATGCCATTCGCTGTTTTAATCGCAACCGCTACCAGCAGCATATTGCTCCTCTAAATATCGCTGTTTTCCCTTACTATCAGCCCATTGTTGAAGTGGCCAGTGGCCGTATCGATAGTTACGAAGCGTTGGCGCGAAAAAAGGATCATCAGGGCCAGGTGGTTTCGGCAGGGCGGTTGTTTATCGATCCCGATATCAGCGCCAGTAACAAGCGTCGCCTTGACCACCGGGTGCGTCGTCAGGCCCTGGAGAGTGTTCATCAGTTACCTTCGGATACTCGAATTGCCATCAATATTTCACCGGAGTGGATCAATCATTTGGGTCCGGAGTCCGTGGTTCCTACCCTGGAGATGGTTGACGAGGTGGGCATCGATCCCTCTCGGGTAACCATCGAGCTTACTGAAGATCTGGGTGATATCGATCGAATCAGTGCGGTGGTCAGGCGTTACCGGCAGGCGGGCATGGAAGTAGCTATTGATGATTTTGGTACCGGTTTTTCGCAACTAGATCGGGTCATTGCGTTGGAGCCAGACGTTATCAAACTGGATATGCAGTTGTTTAAGCAGGCCGTAAAAGGCGGTTTGGCAGAAAAGCTGGTGCGCTCCCTGGTGGAGTTTTCTACTAAGAGTGGTGGCCGAATTGTCTGCGAAGGAGTGGAAACCGAGGAGGAGTTCTTTTTTGGATTGCACTGTGGTGCGCGTTATATGCAGGGTTTCCTGTTTGCCGCAGCGGGGCCCTACTTTTTACAACCGGATACGTTCTCCGGTCAGTTGAAATCATTGCGTAAAAAATACTTTGATTCGATGGAGCGGCGAGAA
The DNA here is from genome assembly GCA_026196225.1 of Motiliproteus sp. Classification (GTDB taxonomy): domain Bacteria; phylum Pseudomonadota; class Gammaproteobacteria; order Pseudomonadales; family Balneatricaceae; genus Motiliproteus. Next base: position 54,049 of record JAPHRD010000005.1, on the reverse strand, counting down.
TCTCAGAAAGTGGAGCGCATCGGTACCATTAAGCAGAAGGTGCAGGAGTTACGCAATATCCTGCTGGCAGGATGCCGGGTCGATGTTGAACGTCTGGTCCGGCAGTATCGGGGTATCCCCGAACTGATTCGATTTTATATCTGCAATCGACGTGGAGATCAGGTGACGGCCAATTATGAGTACTACCACATCGACCAAACTTGGCACGCCGATAGTTCATCTGTCGGTTTCAACTGGTCCTGGCGGCCCTATTTTTATCAGCTAATGGTGCTGGATTCACAACAGCAGGGGCGGTTGGTTGCATCGGATTGCTATCAAGACCGAATCAGCGGCCGGCCCTGTAAAACCCTAGCGATGATGTTGCAGGATGAGCAGGTGTTGTTGGTTGATGTCGTAGCTGATTGGTAATTATTATTTTTTGATTTATCAAAAATAAAATATGATTAATCGTTAATTTAAAATAATTATCGAAAATACATTATGGCTTTTGATGTCTAGGTAGACCCAAAGAAATTAATGCTGCCAGCACAATAAAGGCGCTGGAAATATACAGGCACAGCCCCAATCCGTAGAGCTGGAACAACCAGCCTGACAGCACCGTTCCCACCAATCGCCCCATGGCGTTGGCCATATAGTAAAAACCTACATCCAGCGATACCCCCTCTTCACTGGCGTAGGACACAATCAGATAGCTGTGCAGTGATGAATTCACTGCGAACAGGGCGCCGAAAAGCATCAATCCGATGACGATAATCCAGGTTAGCGTTGCAGGGTCGGCGACTGTCGAAGCATTGGGCGACAGGCTGGTGCTGCTGTTTAAAGAGAGAGCGATCAAGGCCGGAATCAGGCACATAGGGAGCGCCCAGAGCACGGCGGTTCGACCGTCGGGCAGTTGTCCGCTGGCTTTTCCGGTAATGTTGGGGGCTAGTCCCTGCACCAGACCATAGCCGATAACCCATAGGGCTAAAAAGCCCCCCACCTCTGTATGCTCCCAACCCAGTTGAACGGTGGCGAAGACTGGCAGGGCTACAACGAACCAAACGTCCCGGGCACCGAACAGAAATAGTCGAGCGGCTGAAAGAATGTTAACCGAACGACTCTTGGAGAAAATGTCCTGGAATTTGGTCTTTTGCTTTGCCTTGCCCAGATCTTTTTCCAGCAGTAATAAGCTGCCGCACAGAACCAAGGCCAGCGCCGCAGCCATGACCAGCAACGCTTGTTGAAAACCAAGCCAGCTCAGTAAGGCTCCGCCGACGAAAAAACCTGCACCTTTCAGCGCGTTCTTGGAACCGGTTAATACGGCCACCCACTTGTAAAGCCGACCTTCCTGTCCACCAGAAGCCAATAGCTTGATGCTGCTTTTAGCGCTCATTTTATTGAGGTCTTTGGCGATACCGGACAGGGCCTGCGCCGCCATCACATAGGGGATCGACAGCCAGGGTGAAGGTACCGTCAGCATCAGCAGGGCCACCACCTGTAATCCCAGCCCTATATTCATGGTGCGGTTTAGGCCGATGCGGGCGCCGAGCCAGCCTCCCACCAGGTTGGTTACTACGCCAAAAAATTCGTAAAACAGAAACAGCATGGCGATTGCCAAGGGCGTATAGCCGAGCTGGTGAAAATGCAGCACCACCAGCATCCGCAGGGCACCATCGGTGACGGTAAACCCCCAGTAGTTGCCAGTCACCAACATATATTGGCGCAGCGCCTTGGTACTGATCGTTGCCGATGTCATGCTGTTTTCTGCTTAATCACTAAGGGTTTACAGGCCGGCCAAGGCGACTTTTCTGGCCAGTTCAACCGAGCGGTTGGCGTAGCCCATCTCGTTATCGTACCAGGCGTAGAGTTTCACCAAAGTGCCGTTCACTACGCGAGTGAAGGAGCCATCCAGAACCCCAGAGCGGGTATCGCTGCGATAATCGATAGAAACCAGAGGGCGTTCTTCGTAACCGAAAACTCCAGACAGATCACCTTCGGCTGCTTGCTTGAACAGTTGGTTGATCTCTGCAATGTCGGTTTCACGGTCAAGCTCAAACTGGGCGTCGGTAATGGATGCGTTGGCAAGGGGAACCCGTACCGCATGACCATCCAGACGTCCGCGCAACTCGGGATAGATCTCCATGATCGCGGTAGCTGAGCCCGTGGTGGTCGGAATAAGCGACATGCCACAGGCTCGCGCGCGGCGCAGATCCTTGTGAGGCTGGTCGAGAATGCTCTGGGTGTTGGTGATGTCGTGAATCGTGGTGAAGGCACCATGGCTGATGCCGATCGCTTCGTGAATCACTTTCACCATGGGTGCCAGGCAGTTGGTGGTGCAGGAGGCAGCGGTGACAATGGGATGTTTTTCGCGATCGTAGAGGTGGTCGTTGACCCCCATAACCACATTGAGGACTTCCGGTTCTTTGACCGGTGCTGTGACCACAACCCGCTTTACGCCCTGATCCAGATAGCTTTTGAGTACCTGGCTGGACTTGAATTTACCGCTGGCTTCGATTACCAGATCCACATCCGACCAGTCTGCTTCCTCAATGGTGTTGAACCGGCTGAAGCGTACTGACTGTCCATCGATGAGTAAGGCGTCATCGTTGCTGTCTGCTTCATAGTTCCAGCGGCCGTGCACCGAATCGAAATTAAGCAGATGGGCAAAGGTTGCGGCATCTCCACCGGGATCATTGATCCGCACAAACTCAAATTCGGGCCAGTGCCATGCCGCTCGAAGCGCTAATCGACCCATGCGTCCAAAACCGTTAATTCCTACTTTGATAGCCATAGCGTTGTATTTCTCACCAGTTCAAGAGGGCAGACCAAAGGAGGTGGAAGGTGGTTTCTGCCCTGCAAATTGATTAAAGAATATTGAATAATGATGACGTCTTTGTGTATCTCTAGCAGCAGACAGCCTGCCTTTGTGGTCGATCCCCCATCGATAGCAACCGTTGGCGGTCATTGGCTACCAATTCGCTTTGGGCTTTGGCGGTAGCGTGCAATACCTGTCGGCACCAGTCGTCCAGTTGGGGATTTATCCGGTAGTAGATCCACTGACCTTGGCGGCGATCCTGGAGCAATCCGGTTTGTCGCAATTGGGCCAGATGGCGGGATATTTTCGGCTGAGATAGATCGAGAGCGCTGGCCAGTTCACAGACGCAGAGTTCCTCTTCATTAACGATCAGAAGCAGCGTGCGCAAGCGGGTGTCATCGGCCAGACATTTAAAAAACAGGACGGGATTAATAACCATGATCGGGTTTATTCTTAAAAATATGTATATATGGATATCCGTATTAAGGTGGATTGTACGTTTGAGTTAGGCTGTTGAAAAGTTTTTTTTATACACCCCGTATAGTCTTGCTTACCAAAGCGGCTTTCATCGATTTAATAGAGCTATGACTCTGATGCAGGTCAATTTCATCGTTGCTAATAATTGGCGAGGGGAAGGATCTTTGTCTTTACTTAAGAAACGGGTTAGCAGTACCTGTTAAAGGTTGTAGTTTACTATTTGTAGCAGCTAGTTAGATCGAGGGATGATCGATGGCCACATCTGTGTTGATTTGTGATGATTCGATGATGGCGCGAAAGCAGATGAAAAAGTCGCTGCCTGACGAGTGGGCGGTGGAGGTGCAGTTTGCCACTAATGGTGTTGAGGCGCTGGAAACCATCCGTGCCGGTGGCATTGATGTGCTTTTTTTGGACCTGACCATGCCGATAATGGATGGCTTTGAGGTGCTTGAAAAATTGCATGAGGAGGGTCACAAAACTCTGGCGCTGGTGGTATCTGCCGATATTCAGCCTCAAGCTATAGAGCGGGTTAAAAAGCTGAATGCTTTGGATTTTATAAAGAAGCCGGTGGATAAAGTGAAAATCACCGAAATTCTGCACAAGTATGGCCTGCTATGAATAAGCAACAGGAGTTTTCAGAAGATCAGCGGGATTGTCTGCAAGAGATCTGCAACATAGCCATGGGGCAGGCCGCAGACTCTTTGGCGCGTTTGCTGGAGCGATTCATTACCCTGTCGGTCCCGGCAATTCGGTTTATCAGTTCTGATAATCTTGATGCAGAGTTGAATCAGCTGATTGGTGCCAGCACCGTGTCGGCAGTCCGTCAGGGCTTCTTTAGCGCCCATGGTGACCAAGGGTTACGAGGCGAATCTATCATCGTCTTCAGCGAGACTGATTTAGCAGGTCTTGCGGAATTGACCGCTCTGGAAGACGAGCCGGCGAACGAAATGGAAGAGGAGGAGTTGCTACTGGATATCGCCAACGTGCTTTGCGGTGCCTGTCTGAACGGTATTGCCGCACAGTTGGAACAAGAATTGGGGTATAGCGCTCCTTCGATGATAGGTGTCAACATTCCGCTCCGAACGCTGGTGAATCATCGGCAGGTTACCTGGGATCAGGCCCTGTCTATTAAAATCGGCTACAGCCTCGAGAGTCACTCCTTCCAATGCGACATGCTGCTGTTGCTTCCGACCAGCTCCGTGGATGAGCTGAAACGGATTCTCGATCTGTTTCTGGAAGACTGATTAATGGATATTGATACCCCTGCGGATCTCAACTGGAAAGAGTATATGGTGGATCGCCTCGACGCAGGGGTGATTCTGGTCGACAGAGAGCTGCGTGTGCTGTTTTGGAACCATTTTATGGTCATGCACACCGGTAGGGGGGCTGAGCAAGTCGTTGGGAAAAACTTATTGGAGCAATTTCCAGAGCTTCCGCAGCGCTGGCTCAAGCGTAAAGTCGAAGGGGTTTTTGTCCTGAAGAATCAGGCCTTCAGTAGCTGGGAGCAGCGTCCTTATCTATTTAAGCTTGCTCATAACCGGCCAATGACCGGTGGCGTTGATGCCATGTACCAGGATCTTTCTTTTATGCCGGTATTGGATATGGGCGGGCAGGTGATGGCCGTCTGTGTATCCCTCAAAGATGTGACCGATGCCGCAATCTACGCCATGCAATTGAAAGAAGCGCGGGCGACGCTGGAGAAGGAGAAAACTGAGCAACAGAGTTTGATCAAGAAGCTGGAGCAGGCTCAGTCTCAGTTGCTTCAGTCTGAAAAGATGGCTGCCATTGGTCAATTAGCTGCGGGTGTGGCTCACGAAATCAACAATCCCGTGGGCTTTATCAAGTCCAATGTCACCAGCATGAAAAAATATGCCCACGATATGGTAAAGCTGTTAGATACCTACATAGACAGTGAGCCTCAGCTGCAGCCAGATTCGAAACAGTTAGAACAGATCAAACAGATCAAAGACGAGATAGATTTTGAGTATTTGGTTGAAGATATCGACAGCTTGATCGAAGAGACCATTGAAGGTGTCGACCGGGTCAGTAAGATCGTTAAAGACCTTAAAGATTTCTCCCACGTCGACCAAGGTGAGTGGGACTATGAAGACCTGCATCACTGTCTCGACAGCACCCTGAATGTGGCTTGGAACGAGCTCAAATACAAGGCCGAAATCGTCAAGGATTATGGCGATCTGCCACAGGTGTACTGTATGGGGTCTCAGATCAATCAAGTTTTCCTGAATATGCTGGTCAATGCCGCCCATGCCATTGCAAATCGAGGCACCATTTCCATTACCACCCGGCATCAGGGGCACCATGTGGGTATTTCGATAACCGACAATGGCAAAGGAATGGACGAAGAACAGCAGCGCCGCGTCTTTGAGCCTTTCTTTACTACCAAACCGGTAGGTAAGGGGACTGGCCTGGGAATGTCGCTCTCCTATGGAATAATCGAAAAACATCATGGCAAGATCAATTTGCAGAGCGCTCCGGGAGAAGGCACGACCTTTACTATTGTCCTACCGGTGGAAGGGCCTGCAAGGCAGGAAGATAAAGACTGAATTGATGTTGTAGTGCCAGTCGACGAAGGCGCTAAGGGCGCTTTTAGTATCGATAGCCGGACTTTTTCCCTAGCTAGCTCTCGTCATGATTAATCAATATTTCTAAAAGCCGGATACGAAAAAGCCCCGCTGATCGCGAGGCTTTCTATAAGATGGTACCAGTGGGCGGACTCGAACCGCCACGCCTTTCGGCAACGGATTTTGAATAATTCAAATAAGCTTGTTTCCTAGCGTCACCCGATGTTTAGGCAAGTTACCCGTTGTTTCTTCAGGATGTTGTAACATTCTGAAAAATAAGGATATTCTTTATCTAGGCATCTTTTCGACGTTACTCGAAAGATGCCTGGGATTCCAAAAGTTTCGCCCATTTGTCTCCCAGTTGCATCCCTAATTTTAGCCATAAAACCATATGCAGGGAGATCCCATGGGAGCAATATCCGCTAACCGTATCAAGTTTTCCAAGCCCAATCTACGGTCTGTTGAGAAGCGAATCAACCAGGGTGGCTTTAGCAAAGAACTATACATTTACGATGCTGATAGTCATCTTGCAGTTCGCGCAAAGCCGCACCAATCCTACGCTGAGAGCGTTTTCTGTTTGTATGCGCGTATCCGTCCACGCGGAGCCGCCAAGAGCAAGATGTATAAGCGCCAGATCATGAAAGTTGGGGATGCACGCAATGCCGAAATCAGCCTTGCACATCTACGTAAACGGGCAGATAGCCTTTTTCTAGAAATTCAGGAGGGGCGTGATCCCAAACAGTTAGCTTTAGAGGAGTTGGCAAAACAAGAAGCCGAGAAGCAGCTCGTCGGAGCCAAGCGTTCTCTCAGAGACATGATCTATGGTTCCCCAATGGAGAATAGCGAGGAGCGCATGCGCGATGGGTTCATTGCTGAGCGGAGGCTCAGTAAACGCTATCAAAAGGAGATTAAAGATAAGTCTAAAAGCTTACTGTTTGATCTTCTCGATGAGCCTTTGTACAGCATGACGCCTGAGCGGGTAAAAGTCGTCTACCTCAATTTAGTGCCCAAGGGCCAGACACAGTTAAATAACGCAATGCGCATACTCCGCTCTATCTGGAATTGGGCTCAGTCTAAATATGATGATTCCGGGCTCTTCGTGCGAAACCCAGTAAGCCGTGCGATGAAGCAGTTAGGTATCAATATCAACCGAACCAATAGACGGTCTGTTCGATTGGACGAATCCGAGTTTGGTTCATACCTTCGATCAGTCCTTAATCTCAGGCATCATGATCATACATCCGCACTTCGTAATGGCCGAGACGCTTTACTGTTCATGCTTTTCTCAGGTGTCAGATTGATGGGGACTATGACACTCCGCATGGCTGATATTGACCTAGAACGTTCGCAATTCACTATTATCAAAAAAGGTGGTGAGCAAGCAACACTGCCGTTGAACTCAGTAACGAAAGCTATCGTGAAGAATCGCCAGGGTCATTTACCTTCTGATGTGGAATATCTGTTTCCAGGGGTCAGTTGCCGAGGCCATTACTGGGACACGAAGGCAGTTCGCAAGATCGTACAGGAAGAAACAGGCATTGCCGTAACCAATCATGACCTCAGACGCACCTATAAGACCATCGGGGCTGAACTGGCAATCAATCACATACTCATTGACGAACTATGTTGCCACGCTCGTGAAGGGGTCAACGCGCACTATATTCATCCGTCAATGAGTGCCTTGCGTGACGCCAGCCAGCGTATTGCTGATTATATTATAGAGGGCGCAGGTTTTGATCTAATTGATGAGTTGCTGTATCAGTGGTAGTTACTTAGCTACTATATCACTGATCTACCAAGGGTCACTGCAGAATATTAGCTTCCACATGCAGTGACTTTGGCCAGGCTGGATACCGCTTTTACCTAAAGCGGAGTTTAATTCTGACTTAAATGAGAAATAGTTAACCACCAAAGGAGTATTCAGTGCACGGAATACCAAGCATGTTTTTGACTCGCGCATCAGATGTATTAGGAGATACAGACGATGGTCTTTCTGGCAGTAATATTGTCAAGGCATTCACTAGCTATGCATTTGATCTGGATGTGAATATCCCTCACGCCTCCTCCCCATTTGATGCACCAAACAAGAGAACCGCTTTGTTAGAAAACTTGAGGCGCTTCGAGCCTAAAGATCAATACAGGATTATTAAAGAGCTATGCGAGCATCCAAATCTTCCGCAGCCAGTACCTGATGCAGTGAGTAATTTGAAAATTCAGCTAATCGCAAGATATAGCGATCAGTTTGGGGAGGTAAGTTCGGAGACGCTGAACGTCACTCTCGTCGAAGAGGCCAAGCACTGGCTTTCTGACTACCCTGATAGCTTGAATCTGTATGAAACAGCACTCACAAAGTTCAACAATAACGTGTTTGAGCGAAACTTATTGGATGACCTAAGGCTGTCACTAGAGCTTCTTCTCAAAACTATTTTCAATAACTCAAAATCTTTCGAAAATCAGATACCCCAAATAGGCGGTTTCATTAGCACAAAAGGCGGCTCAAAGGAGTTTTCCAATATGTTTCGCACTTTGGTGGACTATTATTCGAAATATCAAAATTCGTTTGTAAAGCACAATGATGCTGTAATCGAAGAAGAAGTGGAGTTTATTTTTGAAATGACATCATCATTTATGAAGCATTTAGTCAAAATGAGTATTAAGGGTTAACCAGTTTATATATTGTACTTTAAACCCACAGTTTGACGCCCATACTTCAATAGTTAGGGACTTTATATCGGTTGATGATTGTTTGGTCTTAACCAGGCGAACTTTAAAAAAGCCATGGTAAGACTCAGGCAAGTTAGATGAAAACATCCTTTTGACTGGACACTGTTGATTGCTCTTTGAAGCTAAGCACTTCTGATTCCAAGTAAAACACCTTGCCGAAGCGTTTGTACCAGGGTAAATCGGGGTGTTCGGCAGTGCAACGCCACTTCTTCAGCGTCATGGGCGATAAAGATAATAGCGTTGCGGCCTGCCGAGTGGTTAGTTCTTTGTCATGTTCAACTGATTGCACTGGGGTGACTCCCGTATACCGAGCGTAAACTCTAGCAACCTCAGCCCCAACTCGCTGGAACTAATCTTTCAGTGTGAAAATAAAGTAAATTACTTGGCTAACCACATCCCAAAGTTTCGCAATCTGATAATGGAAAAAGCCACCTGAAGGGTGGCTAACTAAGTGAGTGGTGTTGTTCAATCAAATTGTTCAACCACTGCCGAAGAAAACTATTGAGTTCCTTCCGCAGTTGAGGGTAGAGCTTCCCTGGCTCTGGGAAGACCTGCTGATAGATTGGCGGTATCGACATTTCAAAGGTAAAGGCTTCCACCATCCGCTGTGATGGGTAGATCAGCACCACCATTTCCGGGTCTTTGCACAGATCACCGTTTTGCTCAAAGTAATGCGCCAGCGACACTGCGATGCCCTCGTCATTACCAGAAGCACCGTCCAGACTGGGTAGTCGCTCTACCACCCAATCCATTAGTCCCGCCACCTGACTGCGGCGACATTGGCTTGATACAACACCATCCTTAGAGATAACACCCAGCTTGATCAATCGGTCGTAGTTGGTTTCAAAAATCGTCTTTCTCATGAAATTTTCCTCACTTGTTAATTATCGAGCGCAGTGCCCGCCTGCGCTCCTGACCCGCTGGCGAAGCGCGGGGATAGCAGATGGCCAGTGGCTCACCGGAAGCCGCAGCTAAGTGAGTGAGCGAAGCGAGGGAGTCTGAACGGGTGAGGAAGCGCGAAGCCTTGCACTTGCCAGGCGCGAGGGGCAGCGCCCCTTAGCAAGATTTAGCTGATTTTCTAGTAGCTGCTCAGCCGCCTGGAGGGCGGAAGCGTTAGGGAGTGAGAGGGCGGCAGTTCCGCGTAGCGGAATGAGCGATTAGCGAACCCGGAAACGACTGGCCAACGCCCAATACTATTCCAGTGTTTTCGATTAAATGTGGCGAAATGTCGAGCACGAAAACCGCTGCCCTTGTTGGTTATATTTATTGGGCTGAGATGGCCAGATTGGCTTTTATGAATGTTAGATAACGAGCTTATTTGATGTGATTTATACTCATAATTCTAGTCAGACTTTAGGATGTGAGATAAAACCTATTGACGGTCGGTTTTATATGAGCAATAATCGTCCGCATATCCAAGCATTAATTTGAAGGTTGTTCTGTGAATCTGGGAGAACTCGAAAAAGCGGCTTTACAGTATTTCTGGAGCCATGAAGAAGCGGATGCCAAGCAGGTGCATGCCTACTTTGAGACGAAGCGGGGCGGGTCTTTGAATACGATTCAGAGCACACTGGATCGCCTGTTTAAAAAAGGCCTGCTCAAGCGGGAAAAGCAGGGCTATGCCTATGTGTACCGCCAAGCCATGAGCAAAGACGCTTTTATCGGCGAGCTGGTTGCGGATGTGACCAAGGATTTCTTCAAGCCTACCGAGAATGCCCTGCACGCGGCGTTTACCTCCATGTCATCCAGCCTCTCCGATGATGAACTGTCGGAGCTGGAAACTCTGATTGAACAACAACGCAATAATGCCCGCTCGGAGTAGCTAGCGTGATCATTGGTGGCCTGGCTCTGTTTCTTAATTTTTTTGCTGTGGCGACGCTCGCTTTCTTTTTTGGCGTGGCAGCGGTTAGTGCTGTCGGCTTATTTCGTACTCCCTGGCAATCTATCGATGCCAGCGGTCGGCGCCGGTTGCTATGGTTGGCGGTGTCTACCCCTTGGCTACTTGCCTTGGGGGTATCCGTCTTCTTCCTTTTGTCACTCTCGGTTGATGTGTCCTGGGTCGGGCAGTTGATGCACTGGCATCACGTCAACGCGTTTAATTTTTATAGCTGGCATGCTTATCCCTCCCTGTTGCTGTTACTGATATTTGTTGCTGTCGCGGTCAAGACCTATCGCAGTGCAGCCACTCACCTTAGGGCTTATGGCTTGCTGAAGCTGGCGCTGAATGATGAGCAATTACTGGAGAGCAAGGTGCCCCAGGCTTTTTCGGCGGGTTTTCTGGTGCCTGAAGTATTTATCAGCACCGGCTTGATTGATCAGCTGGAGAAGAACGAACTCCAGATTGTGCAGCAGCATGAGCAAGCCCACGTCGAACGCAGAGATTCCCTGAAAAAGCTTGTATTCAGCTTTCTATCTTCATTCTTTCCCTCGCGTGTTGCGCAGCCGATGCGCAAGGCGATGTCATTGTGTATGGAGCAGTGTGCCGATGAATGTGCGGTGTCTCAGGGGACGAACCGGGCTGATGTGGCTATGACATTACTGAAAGTTACCAAACTGATGCGGGCCTACGGCGCGACTGGGGATATGGCCTCTCTGAAGTGCGCCTTTGGTGACAGTGAGGTTAAGGCGCGGGTAGCGTACCTGATGCTGGCTCAACCGGCCCGCAGCGTACCGTTAGTGTTGATGATGGCGCTGCTCAGTGTCATTGCCTTATTGTGTTTGCTCAGCGTGGATAGTGTTCACCACGTCATCGAGACTCTGTTTACTCACTAGGAATACCTTATGAAGAAACCACCTATTCTGCCATTTTTAAAACCGATTGTTAGTCGGTTTTATCGAGTGGTGCTGCCGGTACTCAAAGTACCTTTTTTTTCGCCTAAGAAACCGATTGCGGGTCGGTTTTATGTGAGAGGTAGGATATCAATCAGTACGATGCTCTGCGCGTTGATAGTTTGGCTCCCGGTATCTGCGCAGGCACAAACCGAGCGCATGGCGTCTATCACCATGCAGGACGCGCTCACGAAAACGCTGCTGCAACACCCGGAGTTACCCGGTTATCGCGAGCTGCTGAAAAGCGCTGATGGTTATATCCAGCAGGCGGGCATCGGGGAGCGACCGGAATTGAGTTTCGTTGTCGAAGATGCTTTTGGTTCTGGTGATTTCAATGGCATCGACAATGCCCAGTCCACCTTGAGCTTGAGCTGGCTGCTAGAGGGGGAGTTGCTGGACAAACGGACCCTCGCTGCTCGCAGTCAAAAAAATACCTTTATCGCGCAACAGGAAGTCAAACGCCTAGACATCGCGGCGGAAACAGCCCGCTACTATCTGGCCGCGTTGTTCTTCCAGAAAAAGAAACAGCTGGAACTTGACGCGATTACCCAGCTTGAACGTGTGCAAAGCGAAGTAGCCAAGCGGGTGAAGGCTGGCGCGGCTCCGCATGCAGATTTATATCGCGCACAAGCTAACCTGTCAGAGAAAAAACTGGTACTCAATGACGTCGGCTATGAGATCGACTCCGCCATCCAGAATCTGGCTGCCCAATGGGGCGAGTTCCAGCCGGACTTCGCCACTGTTCAGGGCAGTTTGGATGTGCCGGACCAACCAGTGAACTTGTTTGCCATTCGTGAGCGCTTGGCGCAGAACCCCAATATCCAGCTGTTCTTGAGTGAGGAACGACTGGCCCAATCGAAGATTGATATTGCGAAGGCTGAAGCTAAGGCACTGTGGCGCGTCAACGCGGGGGTGCGCCGTTATGAGGCCACTAATGACTACGGCGTGGTGGCAGGTTTTAGCGTTCCATTGGGCAGTCGCGACAGGAACAAAGGCAAGGTGAGTGCTTTGTCGGCCCAGCAGGCCGTCTCTCGGGCTAACGCCGAGGCAATGCGTATCCGCATGGAGGCCCAACTGGCCAACTATGTGCGTTCCTTCGAGCGTTATCAGGATTCTGAAGCGGCGCTTAAGCAGGACATTATTCCGCGCATTGAGCGTGCTCTAAAGGAGGCGGAGAAGGCCTACAAGCTGGGCAAGTACAGCTTTGAAGAATGGAGCTCGGCCCAGCGGGAACTTCTTGCAGCCCAGGCTGCCTTGCTTGACCTGCAATTCAAGGCCCACCTGAACCGTGTCGAAATCGAGCGCCTGGCCGGTGTGGCCATCTGAGTCTGAGGAGAAATTTTAATGAAACGATTAATTCAACCCGGTGTTGCCATAGCCCTGTCTCTGATTGTGACAGGCACTGTGATGTCAGCGCCAGCCTATGCCGTCGAAAACCAAGAAGCGGCGGCTTATGAAGAAGTGGAAAAGGGGCCGAACAATGGCCGCATGCTGAGACAGGACGGCTTTGCCATTGAGCTGGCCATTTTTGAAGACGGCGTGCCGCCGGAGTTTCGGGTCTGGGCCACTATGAACGGTCAGGCCCTGAGCCCTGATGATGTCAAGGTTCGGGTGGTGCTCAAGCGCCTCGGTGATGTGAATGACCGGATCGGTTTCTACCGCCAGGAGGGTTATCTGCGCGGTGACATGGCCATCTATGAACCCCACTCCTTCGCGGTGGAACTGAATGCCGACTATCAGGGCAAGACTTACCGCTGGGCCTATGACAATTTTGAGGGCCGGGTGGATATTAAGGATGACATCGCCGCAGCTAACGGTATCGAAACGGCGAAAGCCGGTCCGGGCACCATTCACCAGACAATCACCGCTTATGGTGAGTTGATCAATCCGGTTGAAAACACACGCGACATTGTGGCGCGCTTTGCCGGTGTTGTTAAGAAAGTTCATGTCAAGCTGGGTAGCCAGGTGAAGAAAGGCGATTCACTGGTAACCATTGAAAGCAACCAGGGCTTGAATGCCTACACCATTAAAGCACCGATTGACGGCGTGGTATCCGGCCGTTATGTCAGCGCCGGAGAGCAAACTGACGGGCAGACCTTGCTGCGCCTGATCAACAATCGAGAACTAGTTGCCGAAATTTATGTATTTCCACAGGACCGCTCGAAAGTTCGGATGGGTAGTCCGGTGGTGCTGGAAGTCGACGGCGTTGAACAACCGGCTGAAGGTGTCATTAGCTACATCGGGGCAGAAATCATCGAGGGGCGGGGCTTTCCGGTACGGATAGCGATTGATAACGCTGCGGGCGTATTCAGCCCAGGCGCTTTTGTTCACGGCCGTATTACGGTTGCCCGTTACGATGTTTCGCTATCGGTCAAACGCGATGGCATCCAGGCCTTCCGCGATTTCCAGGTGGTTTACGCCAAAGTGGGTGAAACCTATGAAGTTCGCATGCTGGAACTCGGCGCGCAGGCCGGTGAATGGGCCGAAGTGCTGGGCGGGCTTGAGACCGGTACCGAGTACGTGACCAGCAACAGCTATGTCATCAAGGCCGACATCGACAAGTCCGGCGCTTCCCACGATCACTAATCCCACGACCACGAGGTTCTTATGTTAGACATGATACTGCGGTCATCGCTGAATGGCCGCACGCTGATAATGGTCGCGGTACTTTTTCTGTGCGCATTGGGGGCCTGGAATTTTACCCGCCTGCCGATTGATGCGGTGCCGGATATTACCAATGTCCAAGTGGTGATCAACACCGAGGCGTCCGGTTATACCCCGCTTGAAGTCGAGCAACGGGTCACTTTTCCGATTGAAACCGCGATGGCCGGATTGCCGAATCTCGAATACACGCGTTCGGTGTCCCGCTATGGCCTGTCCCAGGTAACGATCATCTTCAGTGACGATACCGATATTTATTTTGCCCGCCAGTTAGTCAATGAACGTCTATCGACGGCCAAGGCTAAGCTGCCTAGTTCAATGGACCCGGAGTTGGGGCCGATTGCTACGGGGTTGGGTGAGATCTTTATGTTCACCGTCGATGCCGAACCCGGTGCAACCAAGGAAGACGGTTCATTGATCACGCCTACCGATTTGCGGACCGCTCACGACTGGATTATCCGTCCACAGCTACTGCGAGTACCCGGTGTGGTCGAAGTCAACCCAATCGGTGGCTTTAAGCGTGAAATCCAGGTGGCTATCAAGCCGGAAAAGCTGCTGTTTTATCAGGTTACCCAACAGGAATTGATCGCGGCGATTGCCGAGAACAATGAAAACCGTGGTGTCGGTTTTGTGGAGAAAAAAGGTGCTCAGCTGTTGCTACGGGTACCGGGGCAGGCCGGTAGCCTGGAGGCAATCGGCAATATCCTGGTGCGTACATTTGATGCGGTGCCGGTGCGGGTGAAAGACCTGGCCGATGTTCAAGAAGGACAGGAGCTGCGCTCCGGTGCTGCCACCCAAAACGGCCGCGAGGTGGTGATGAGCACCGTCTTTATGCTGGTGGGTGAAAACAGTCGCACCGTCGCCAAAGGTGTGGCGGAAAAACTGCAGGCCGTTAATGCCAGTCTGCCGGAAGGCATTGTGGCAACGGCGGTTTATGACCGTACCAAGCTGGTGGACAAGACCTTAACAACCGTGCAGACCAACCTGCTGGAAGGTGCGCTGCTGGTTATTGTGATCCTGTTCTTCCTGCTGGGCAACGTGCGCGCGGCACTGCTGACCGCAGCGGTTATCCCCATCGCCATGCTGATGACCATCACTGGCATGGTGCAGACGCGCGTCAGCGCTAACCTGATGAGCTTGGGGGCGCTGGACTTCGGTCTGCTGGTCGATGGTGCCATTATCATTGTTGAAAACTGTCTGCGGCGTCTGGGTATAGAGGCTAAAAGCGGCCGATCTATGTCTTTGTCTGAGCGGCTCGAAGTTGTTTATAGCGCCACTAAGGAAGTGATCAGACCAGCGCTGTTCGGTGTATTTATTATCACCGCCGTGTACCTGCCTATCTTCTCGCTGACCGGTGTGGAAGGGAAGATGTTCCACCCGATGGCGCTTACCGTAGTCATTGCACTGAGCTGCGCCATGTTGCTGTCGATTACCTTTGTACCGGCGGCTATTGCCTTCCTATTCAAGGAACCGGTGGAAGAGAAGGAAAACAAAGCTTTTAACGCCTTGCAGAATGCTTATGAGGGCTTGCTGCTGAAATCCATCAAGGCCCGCGGTTTAGTGGTCGCTGTAGCTGCGGTGTTGGTGCTGATCTCAGGCTGGGGTGCAACCCGTTTGGGTAGTGAGTTTGTGCCCAACCTTGATGAGGGCGATATTGCCATGCACGCCCTGCGGATACCCGGCACCTCGTTGTCGCAGTCGATTGAGTTCCAGCGCGTGTTGGAGGAGAGGATCAAGGAACTGCCGGAAGTCGAGCGGGTATTCGCCAAGATGGGTACCGCTGATGTGGCTACCGATGCTGTTCCCCCCAGCGTGGCGGATAACTTTATCATTCTCAAGCCCCGCTCTGAGTGGCCGGACTCCGGCAAGCCGAAGGCGGAGATTGTTAAAGAGCTTGATGCATTGGTCAGCGACATACCCGGTAACCGCTATGAGTTCCTGCAACCGATCCAGATGCGTTTTAACGAACTGCTGTCAGGTGTTCGTGCAGAGCTGGCGATCAAGGTGTTTGGTGATGAGCTCGACAGGCTGGCGGAAGTCGGCGGCGCTATCGAAGAGGCCATTGCTGACGTCGAGGGTATTGTGGATATCCAGGTGGAGCAGACCAAGGGCCTGCCATTCCTGACAATAGTGCCGCGCAGTGATGAGATGGCGCACTACAAAGTCACACTGCGTTCTTTGCAGGATCAGCTGGCAGTTGCTATCGGCGGTCAGGTGTCGAGCCTGTTCTACGAAGGTGATCGCAGTTTTGACATTACCGTCAGATTGCCCGAGCAACGTCGCAGTGACCTCGACAGCCTTGGCTCGCTACCGATACAAGTTAGCGGCGAACGCTATGTGCCCCTGAATGAACTGGTCGACTTTGAATACGTGGACGGCCTCAACCAGGTCAACCGCGAAAATGGCAAGCGCCGTGTGGTGGTTACTGCCAATGTTCGTGGTCGTGACCTGGGCTCCTTTGTGGAAGATGTGCAGGCAGCTGTTAACAGTCGTGTGGATATTCCGGCCGGTTATTGGGTGGAGTACGGCGGCACCTACCAAAGCCTGCAATCGGCGTCCAATCGCCTGATGGTGGTGGTGCCAGCAACGTTGGTGATGATTGTCGGCCTGTTGCTGTTGGCGCTGCGCTCTTTCAAGGATGCCATGGTGATCTTCACCGGTATTCCGCTGGCGCTGACCGGTGGTGTATTGGCGCTGGCCTTGAGGGATATTCCGTTCTCTATCTCGGCGGCGGTTGGCTTTATCGCGCTGTCGGGTATCGCCATTCTCAACGGGCTGGTGATGGTGTCCTTTATCCGTGAGTTGATTAAGGACGGCATGGGCATCGACGAGGCAATCGTCAGCGGCGCTTTAACCCGTCTGCGCCCGGTTATTACCACCGCGCTGGTAGCTTCGCTGGGTTTTGTGCCGATGGCCTTGAATACCGGCATAGGCTCCGAAGTGCAACGACCGCTGGCCACGGTGGTCATCGGCGGTGTGATTTCATCAACCTTGCTAACCCTGTTTGTATTGCCAGCGCTGTACCGCATATTGCAGCGCCCCGAAAAAATTGTTTCTCAACCTGAAACCCCCGTTACTCAATAATTGGAGGATTAAACGCCTTATGTATAAGTTGTTATTAGTCGCCGTTGCCGTTCTGGCCAGCACTCTGGCCTTCGGGCACGGCATGTCGGCGGAAGATCAAGCCAGAGCGCTGAACGCCAGTTACTTCGAGTTTGTAGAACTCGGTGCTATCCATATGATCACCGGCTATGACCACCTGCTGTTCCTGTTTGGGGTGATGTTCTTTCTGACCCGGTTCACCGAGATCGTCAAGTTCATCACCGCCTTCACCATTGGCCATTCGATCACGCTGGTGTTTGCAACCCTGGCAGGTATTAAGATCAATTACTTTTTGATCGATGCTGTGATTGCACTGACGGTGTGTTACAAGGCCTTCGATAATCTGGATGGTTTCAAGCGCTACCTGAAAACCCAACCGCCCAGCTTGCTCTGGATGGTGTTCGGTTTCGGATTGATTCACGGCTTTGGTTTGTCAACTCGCCTGCAGCAGTTGCCACTGGGTGCGGAAGGGCTGGTTGGCAAGATCCTGGCCTTCAATGTTGGTGTCGAGCTGGGCCAGATCGCCGCACTGGCCATCATGCTGGTCGTCCTATCTGCCTGGCGCACGCGCAAGAGTTTCACCCGGTTTGCCGCAGCGTCTAATGTTGGCCTGATGGCGACCGGCCTGTTCCTGCTGATATTCCAACTGCATGGTTATATGCACAGCAAATACCCGGATGATTTCCCGCTCAACAAGGACGATCACTCCCATGTACATGAGGATATGGCGGAGTTGGATTATCCGAATCGTCCGGCAGCACTAAAAAAATTGTTGGACACGGGAACAGGTAAGAAACCGAATGTGCCGACTGCCAGTGCAACTACTGATACCAACACAGCTATTGATATCAATCCAGCTCGGGATAAGACCCAACACAGTCACGACGGTAACTCTTATCACAGCCACTGAATGATACGTCAACAGGAGAAATTCAATGAAGCTATACAAAACCGTACTGATTCTATTTTTGATGTCAGCCTCTTCCCTGGGGATGGCCCACGGCGGGGGTCACAAACAAGTGAGTGAAGATCAGGTTGTCGAGATTGCCCAGCGAGCCCTCGGGCAGCTGTCGTCGGTGGAGCATGGCCTGGCTATCGGCAAACTGAAACCGACCTGGGCAAAGCTTGATGCAAGCAATATCGAAATCGTTGAACGCGGTCGCGGCTACTTTGTCGTCAAGGCCTATAACCCGCAGGAGAGTGACACCACTTACATGCTGATCTCCGCTGCGGGTGAACTGTACGACGTTAACGATACGGGCAAGTTTTCCGGTGTGAATAAGGAGTAGTTATGGAGGCGATAATCAAGGTCTTTGCCGCCGCACTCATTATTGCGTTTACCTCTTGGTTATCTGGAAAGAAACCTGAGTTGGCAGGCTTTATTATCGCCCTTCCCATGGTTTCTATCCTGGCACTGCTGTTTTCCTACCTAGAGCATCGAAGCGCTGACACGTCCATCACCCTGGCCAAGAGTGTGATGGTGGGGGTACCTGTGTCCTACCTGTTCTTTATGCCTTTCTTTTTTGCAGAGAAATTCGGTTGGGGTTTTTGGGTGCCTTATATCACAGGGCTCGGTTTGCTTGGTATCGGTTACCTCCTACATAGCTACATTATGAACCTTATCGGCTAGTGGGTGTGTGTCATGGGAGGTACGCATTATTTTTTATTTGTCGCATTGATGTAGAGCCACTATGAAACGCTATCTAATAGCTACGTCTATTTTAGAAAATGACATCCTGAGAATTGCGGATGAGGTCGATCAAGTCCTCATGGCGGGAGTCGATGTTATTCACATAGAAAGTAATTGTATTGATTCTCGATCTATAGGCTGCAAAATCTCTAGGGCATTGCGAGACCACGGAGTTAAATGTCCGATTGATATACACTTAATCGGAGAGACATCATCAGAGTTGATTGAGTCCTATGTGAAGGCCGGTGCTACAAGTATAACGATATGCCCAGAAACCGTAGCCAGTATCGATCAGTCGCTAATTCAGATTAAAGATGCTGATTGTAATGCCGGATTAGCGCTTCCTTATCCCTTTATTCTGTCCGAATATAGCCACTATCTGGATTCAATTGATCAGCTACTTTTTCTGTTAGGTGATAAAGAGTTGATGTCGGATGTACTCATTGATATCGCGAATGTAGACAGTATCCGTAATAAAACTAACGATAGGTTTCGCGTGCAAGCTAAAGGTGGTATTACAGCGTCCAATGTAGGCGCGTTAGCAAGAGCAGGTGTAGATACTTTTATACTGGATAAGGTCGCATTTTCCGAGCACGATTACTATACGGGTGTTTCAATGCTACGGAAGAGCATTGCTCAAGGACTAGCTTAGGTAAAGTAGGTTACCACGATGTTATTCGATGTCAGTTTACGGCTGAAGTTTTACTAGCGGGAGTACCCTCGTCACTACATTTCTCTGTAGTGACGAGGGGCGCGAAGCCACGGTATATCTGGGATAGATAAACTTTTCTGACATGATGAAACAATTATAGAGGTATTTTTCCGAGGATTTGGGAATACTTCGCCCTAACAACGTGTGGCTATTGCACACTCAATAGCGCCCCGGCTCGGCTAGAGCCAACCTCAGCGCCCATGCAGTCGATGGGCTTCATTGACCCAATAGAGGAGAAAATCACTGGCATAAAACGTAGTAAACCGGATGCGTTAAGACTAAACGGTACTGTATCCCACTGGAGACTGGTGCTGTTGGTAATAACCGTTACGGGCTTTGAGGGAGTGGTGTCCCATGACGTTCGGCAACTCGCTATTTGTGTTGCCTCTCCATTAGTCGCAGCTAATGGACAGTCATAAACACTGACCAAATGCGATTACACCGTTTGTTTTTGCAGTGATGCGAACCGTTCTGAACAGTGAGCTGTCCGTTTTAGCCTTGTTGCTCTCCGTTTTGAACAGTTGCTTGTCCGTTACCAGAATCTCAGTCATCGTTCAGAACGGTTGCCTGTCTGTTTTAACGGTCAGTTTGAACGACAGACTATCACTAAGAAAACACATCAAGCCCGGCCTTAGCACTGACGGACTCTCAAGAAAAAAGGCATCGTGAAAAACGATGGATTGGTTAATTTACTTTTTTGTGTGAAAGGTTGATTGCCGATTTAGTGACAAGCCTCAAGCAATAATTCTCGCCAGTATTGATAACAGCGAGGACATTGTCGTGAGGGATCTGAACTATCAGCTCAAGAATCTGTGTGAGCATAATAAAGACGGCAGCCATAATACCCAGGGCAACCGCCATCAACTGTTACAAACGATGGCGAATCATCTGTTTGAACTGGGGTATCGGCGAATGAATGCTAATTCCCTAAAACCCAAGCACGTCGATGCACTTATTGCGCGTTATCTCAATGAAGGTTTAGCCGAAGGCACGATTAAGAATCGGTTATCAGCACTACGCTGGTGGGCTGAGAAAGTCGGCAAGCCTAATATCATCGCCAAAGACAATGCCCACTATGGTGTTGAGTCTCGCGTGTTTGTCACCAACGTATCCAAGGCTCGTGATCTGGATCGAGAGTTACTGAACAAGATCACCAGCGATCATGTACGCATGAGCTTGGAACTGCAAAAGGCCTTCGGGCTTCGCCGTGAAGAGGCCATCAAGTTCATCCCCGAATACGCCGACCAAGGAAATCACATCCGTTTGAAAGCGACCTGGTGTAAAGGTGGTCGTGAGCGAACCATTCCCATACGCAACGAAGAGCAGCGCGACGTATTAAATCGTGCGCGACTATTGGCTGGTCGTGGCTCGTTGATTCCCAGTCATTTGATGTATGTCGATCAAATGCGCATCTACGAAGCCGAAACGAATAAGGTCGGTTTGCACAAAATGCATGGCCTGCGCCATCGCTACGCACAAGAGCGGTATCACGAACTCACGGGGTGGTTGGCTCCAGCTTGTGGTGGCCCGACACGGGACGAGTTATCTGAGGATAACAAGTTAGATGACGCGGTGGCTCGCTTAGCCATCACACAAGAATTAGGGCATGGCCGCGAGCAAGTCACAGCGGTCTATCTCGGTCGATAACGCTGAAACTATGGGTGTGCTCATTGGGCTTTGCCCAGGCCGCACGGCCTTCCCACCCTCGCCGGGAGCAGGGGTTGCAGCGCGACTGCAACCCCGCTGGAAAGGCTGAGAGTGATACAGGCATAAAGGACTACTCGGCTAACGCCTGCGTTCCTCCTTGACGCTGAATTCTCAACAGTGAAAACCCTGTGGCTATTGCAGTCTCAATAGTACCCGGCAGAGTTTCTGCCACCGCCAAGGTATAGCTACCGACTTCGGTTGCTGGTTGTACCACCCCTACGGGAGAGATGATGTCCCGTAGGGTCATCTTTCTCTTCTTTACTCACTGTTAGGAGAAAGATGATGGAATACTTGGAAATGCGTGGAGAGGTAAAGCTGAAGGTTGATGCCGACTTGCCAGTCGTGAGCCAGGTTTTAAGTAAGTTAGTTGAAACCGAGTTCGTCGATGCTGGCTATATCGACATTCGTCGCAAAGATCCGGTACTCAGTATCCATGCTGAGGGGACGATCTCGGAAAGCTACAGCCTCCGAGCGCAATTGAAAAAGCTGCAAAATCAGTTGTCAGAGACATCAATGATTGGAGTCACCAGTGAACGATGGGAAACCCTCGTGGTACTGAAACACTCTGAGCCAGTATCGGCGTTAAGTCTCGAACCTTACGATCTTCTGGTTGTTGCCCAGTAACCCCCCGGAAAAGGTCTGACATTAGTCAGGCCTTTTTCATTTTTACCATTCAGCATTTTACTTTCTTTTTTCTCTGAAAGGTTTTCGCTCCAAATCACTTCCTCAGGCTCGTACCTTATCCATCGTCTTATGAAATGATTGGAGTGGTTTATGTCAGCAGCCAGCGTTATTCCAGCCTCTGTGCTCAGTCTTGTGCTTCTCGCGCCATCGCTACAAGCGATGAACACAGCAGATGTAGTGTCACAGGGCGCCGTTAAAGAAAGCCGCTATGTATTACATCGAGTTGGGGCAACCTCAAAACAAATGGATGTGATGCAGACCGTTGTGAGAACAACGATTCCCGGTCAGATCAAAACAGTGGGTACGGCACTAGAATATTTGCTAAAGCCCTATGGCTACCAACTCGATGATGAAGGTGACGAGACAACGCAGTTAGATTTTTATGTGCTGCTCACTCGACCATTACCAGAGCCACATCGAACAATTGACCCGATGACGCTGACTGATGTTCTGAATGTTCTGGGCGGTGAAAGTTTTGAGGTGGTCATTAACCCGGTACTGCGCACGGTGCATTATCGCCTAAAACCAGGACTTCAGAATTATGTGAGCGAGACAGATAGGGAGAAAGCACAAGCCATTTGGTCTGAATCTATTGAACCCGAGCCAGATATAACACAGAAAGCCCCTTTGCCTATGACTGTGTTTGGTTATGGGCCGGTCAAGCCTGGGGATACGTTAAGCGATATTGTCCTGCTATTCGACATGACGGATTTCACTTTGGATCAAGTTTTGGTTCATGCTTTTCGGGCTAACCCCGATGCCTTTGCCAATGGCAATATGAATCACCTAATCGTCGGTGCATATTTGAGTATTCCCCCGTTGAACAGTGATTCGCTGCCACCCATCGAAGCCAGTCGCTTGGTGGATGAGCATTACCATCTTTGGTTGCAGCAGGTTCAACGATGAAAACTATCACGACGATCTTACTCCTAGTTTCCATATCCGGTATAGCTATAGCGGCTGAACCAATGAGCGCCGCTGAGAAATCGCAAACCCAAGTTGCTCATACGCCTGCCGTGCAAACTCCCGACACAAAAACTATCGCAGAATATTGGTCACTCGGTGTGAAAGAGTATCAGCGCTACCAGGAATTAATGCGTGGGCCGTTGGGTCATTGGAGTCCAACGATTGACCCCTTGCTGGCGCTGGGTATGTTCGCGCAAACACCGGTGCAGCAACGACGTTATGCCGAGTTATATGCCCGCCAGGAATTTGAGCTGACCGAACGTACCCTGCGTTTTCAGCAAGTTTATCGCGCTGCCTTTCAGCGTTTGTATCCGAATGTGGATACTATCGATCAGCGTTTGCTCGCACCGTATCGACAGCACCAACAGCAAAAGGAATCAGCCAAAGAAGCACGCTGGTTGGCGAAAAAACAATTTCAAAATGGTGATCGCGTAATGGTGTTTGTGCCAGCGCGTTGCAATCAGTGTTCCTCCATGATTCCCCGGTTAATGAGCCTGGTCTCAGGTACCCGAAATGCCAGCATCGACGTGTATGTTCGCAACGCATCCGACGATGACGCAGTTCGGGCTTGGGCTCAGGCTCACCAGATTCATGCAAAGCAGCTTGGCGATAACGCACTAACCCTGAATCGTGATGAAGGTTTATGGCAGCGCTTGCAAAGCCGCTCTTCAAACAATATCAGTGCTGACATTCCGATTTACCTGAAACGAAATGGCCAGTTTTTTCAGTTACTGGCAGAGGATTTGGGGCTATGAGTAAATGTGCGATTCGGCAGTTTGTGGTGGGCGCGACCCTCATGCAATCCATTACCGCGACGGCTCTGGATGAGTTGCCTGTAGCGTATATGGTGGTTGCCAAGGCTGCCAACGTCCCAGCCGATATATTGTATGCCGTGGCTTTAGCGGAAAGCGGGCGATCTTATAACGGTGTGCTGTTGCCCTGGCCGTGGACGTTGAATGTTGAAGGCCGGAGCATTTTTTGTGGGTCGCAAGGTGAGGCTATTGTCTTGGCGGCAGAAGCGATCAATCGTAAACAACTGGTTGATCTAGGACTGACTCAGGTGAACTGGCGCTGGCACCAACAGCGTTTTACCCGCGTCGATGATGCGCTGGTTCCGATGCTGAACTTGAAAGCAGGCGCAGCCATTTTACGCGAGCAATATGAGGTCAGCGGTGATTGGTGGCAGGCCGTAGGCCGATACCATGATCCAGGGCAGGATGATGAATCGCTGGCTAGTGCCGAGAGCTATCGCCAGCGTGTGAAGCGGCTTTGGCGAGGGGCTTTTTAATGAAGCGGTTCATATTGATGCTATGCCTATGCTTCGGGCAGGCGGTACAGGCCAGTAGCTCGCTAATCGTCATTTATGATTCTGGCGATACTTTGCCCATCGCGCCGTACCTACCAAAACGCTCAGAGCCTCAGCCAAAGCAACCCAAGCCACTGTCCGCAAATAAAGCCTTTCAATTACCCATCGAAACTCCCTCCATGTCGCCGGGGGCAGTAACTGTAACCGCCAAGCCACTCAAATATCTGCAACAGCCGCTATTTTTAGTCGGTACCGATGCGCGATCAAAAGCCTGGTTGGAAGCAAAGCGTGAGCAGCTCGTAAAACTCAATGCCGTAGGCTTATTGATACAAGCCGATACATGGAAGGATATTCAGACGATGCAAGCTTTGGCTAAAGGTTTGCGATTAATACCCGCGTCCGCAGACAGTTTTGCTAAGACGTTAGCTTTGAAGCATTACCCGGTATTGATTTCCAAGGACGGCTGGGAGCAATGAGTGACCGCTATGAGGTGGAGGTATTATTGC
Source organism: Motiliproteus sp. (assembly GCA_026196225.1). Lineage (GTDB taxonomy): Bacteria > Pseudomonadota > Gammaproteobacteria > Pseudomonadales > Balneatricaceae > Motiliproteus. Next base: position 29,309 of record JAPHRD010000005.1, on the reverse strand, counting down.
GACCGCCCGTGGAGCTGGCTTCGTCGCTGGTATCGTTGTGCGCTGCGGGTATTGTCCTCAAAGCACCGCAAACATTAATGATGCCACCCAGCGTGGCGGTCGTCAGCGCTGGGTGTTTGGGAATGTTGGGTATTTGGCGAGGTCGTCAGGCCTGGAAAGTCTTGACCTACCAGCGTCACCTACGCCGGAGTCCCCGCTATGAAATGGCTTCGTCACACATTCCCGTGAGCCGTTCGGTGCTGTTTTTAGGGCGAGGGTTTCGCTGGACGCAGACTCACACCGAACGGTTGTATGCCGCCCGCGACCGGCGAGCAGAACACTACCTGCAACCGAACGCCCTAAAGCAGTGGGTGCGCAGAAAAGAGATTGAATGGGAGCGCACACCGCTACTGCGACACTTTATGCGATTGACGGCCATCGATTCTGCTTTGAATCCCGTCAGGCCGCCACCGGCCAGTGGTGGTGATGCGGTGATTCATGGAGTGGGCATTGGCAATGAAAGCAACACCAGTATGCCGCTATCAGATCGTGTGGGGCATATGGTGGTGATTGCCCGAACTCGCCACGGCAAAACCCGTCTGGCTGAGTTGCTGATTACTCAAGACATACATCGTCGCGACAACTGTGTAATTGTGTTAGATCCCAAGGGGGATGCGGATTTACTCAAGCGCCTTCATATCGAAGCGCAACGCGCCAAGCGCCCCTTACTTATCTTCCATTTAGGCTACCCCGAACTCAGCGCCCGCTATAACGCTATCGGTTCTTTCTCCCGCATTACGGAAGTGGCCACACGGATTGCTAGCCAATTACCAGGGGAGGGCGATGCCAGTGCTTTTAAAGAATTCGCCTGGCAGTTTGTCAATGTGATCGCAGTTGCCTTAGTCGCTTTGGATGAACGCCCCGACTTCTTGAATATTCGCCGCTATATCACCGATATAGACCCGCTGCTGATTCGCTACGGTCATTACTGGTTAGATCAACACGGCAGTGAGCAATGGCGGGAAGAGCTGGCTGAAATCCGCAAAGCCATCAACGTCAAATCCTTGCCACGGGTAGAGCAAGGTAAAGACCCTGACGCGATTGCGCTGGTGCGTTATCTAAAAACTCAGGTGGAATTTGATCAGGTTTTGGAAGGTCTGATCTCAGCGTTTCGCTATGACCGGGAGTATTTTCAGAAAATCACCGTGGCGGTAAAGCCGTTTTTGGAAAAGCTCACTACCGGCAATATCGCCGCGATACTCGCGCCAGACCTATCGGACGAGCAAGACCAGCGCCCTGTATTGGAATGGGCGCACGCCATCCGCGATCAAGCGATTGTGTATGTTGGTCTGGATGCACTAACCGACCCTGAAGTAGCCAGTGCGGTTGGCGAGTCGATGTTTAGTGATCTCACCAGCCTGGCGGGGCATATCTATAAGCACGGTATTGGCGATAACCCAGAACAACACAATCGGAAATCACCCAGCATCGTGATTCATGGTGATGAGTTTTCGGATTTAATCGGGCCACAGTTTAAGACGCTGATTAATAAATCCGGTGGTGCGGGGTATGAGCTGAATCTCTATACCCAAACCTGGAGTGACCCCATCGCAGAGCTGGGCAGTGAAGCTAAGGCCGGACAGCTTGCTGGCAACATTGGTACGGTAATGATTATGGGGGTTAAAGAAATCGCCACCTGTGAGATGTTCACCAAGCAGCTACCGGAAGTCAGCGTCAGCGAGATCATGGCAGTATCCGGTGTTACGGATAACAGCGAGCGTGAGGGTGGAGTGAGTTTCACTTCTAATAACCAGGATCGGGTGAGCATCAGCCGCGTCCCAATGATTTCACCGGCTGATATTGTGGCACTGCCCAAGGGGCAGGCTTTTGTGCTACTCAAAGGCAGCGAACTGTGGAAAATCCGTATCCCCATGCCGTCAAAGATCGACGATGACGAGCTGCCCGATGATTTGGGGGAAATGCTCCGTCTGATGCGCCAGGGCTATACCTCTGTCTCGGACTGGGGCAGTTTTCATGGGCGTTAGGTCATATGGTTAAGTCGTCAGACTATCGACCACCTCCGCGCAAAGAGCCTGGCCTGATTGGTAAGACTATTTCTAGTACCGTGGCACTGATTGTCTGGCTGGTGCTGAGTTTGCTGATTTCCATCATCATTGAATGGATCGGTATGATTTGGTTCTGGCCGGAACAAGGGGCAGACCATGCACAAACGGTACTTGCCAGTGATCAAGCCTATCTCGATAGCCAGCTTTATGAGCATTCCCTGAATACCAAGCACGCTGTCGCAGAGAAAGCGCGAAATGCGGTGGCATGGGTTAAGAAACAGACTACATTCAACGCGAAGTCGCCGAACATCAATGCCAAATCCAATAAGACGATGAACTCAATAAGTGAGTGGGGCAGCGAGTCTTACCGTAAAGCGGAACCTTATTTGGAAGCGGCAAGCACTGTAACGCAGACTTTTGTAATACGTTTGGCATTGATTGTATTTTCAATGCCCGTCTTCCTACTGGCTGGACTGATCGGTGCCGTCGATGGGTTGGTAGAGCGAGACTTACGACGTTGGGGTGGTGGCAGAGAAAGCAGCAATGTCTTTAACCTCGCAAAGAGATCCGTCGTTCCTGCTTTCGTAGGAGCTTGCGTGGTTTATATCAGCCTGCCGTTTAGTATCGATCCAATAATCATCCTTCTGCCATTCGCGCTATTGTTAGGATTAGCAATGCGCGTTGCATTCGAGCGGCTAAAGAAATATTTTTAAAGCATCAACTGTTATGTGAGTTGAATCCAGGTGCCAGTGTCATTGTATCTACACTACCATCCAGTGAATCTCTGTTTTTAAGCGCCAAATGATACTCATTTCCGGTTAGTGAATGGTCAGGGCTGCAGTCGACATTCCATCGTCTTAGAACGTACCCAGCTAATGCTGCTCTGACATTAACTTTTAGCACTCCGTTCTTCATGTTGTAATCATTCTCAATGGTTTCTTTATATTTAATTGCTGGGTGAGGTATGAGCTCTAGGCATACTTTAGTATTCCATTGGTCATCATTGAACTCCTCCTCGCCCTCAGATACCTTTTCATCCAGGAGAAGCTTGGGTTTTGATAAGCGTGTTAACACAAAATCTGTGAAACGTTTTCTTCTTCTGTCATAGGCTCGTATATGCCATCTCAATCCATTATCGACTAATGCAAAAGGGACTATTTGACGCCGGGTTTCCCCGCTGCTTAAAGACCTATAACTGATTTCGAGAACGCTATTGTGGGCAATAGCTCTACTGATTAGGGCTAAAACTGGCAGTTTTGGGGTATTGAGTTGTGTGGGGGTTTCGCAGGTGACGTTTATAGAGTGATTCTCTTTTAGACCGTCGCCAAAGCCTTCGGCTAGTGTTGAAAGCACCCTGCTAGTCGAATAATTGAAGATTGGTTTGAACGTTTCGGAGGGTACGTACACCTTCCCTCTGGGGTCATAAATGAGATTCCGTGGAGCGAGTTCATTGTATTGAGTGAAGTCCCTAGTGGCTGCCGCTTCTTTTATCCCAAATCTAGCGGATAAATCCTTCCGGCCAACACTGCCTAGAAAATAAGCTCGAAATTCAATGTGGGAGAGGCGTTCAATTTGTGTCTTGCTGAGTTCTTCTATTGGGCTCATCTAGGTAACTAATTATGATTATGTAGGGAGGTGTTGAAATAATAGTATTATCCCCCATGTATATCAATATGTATCAATGTCGTATATATAGTTTACATCATCAAAATGATCGGTATAATCATTTTGATATGGGTGGGGTAGGTTTTGATTGCTCCAGTTGAATGTGATTTTAGCTGTTTGGTGGGCTCAAGCAGTAAATCGGAGCTTTAGGAGAGGGTTTTGTCCGTAGAAACACGATTTCAGGTTTTATCACTATCTGGTGGTGGGGTGAGAGGGCTTTATACAATATCAGTACTGGCGACTATTGAGCAGAGCTTGGCTGACCGGTATGAAAAACCAGATTATTGTATCGCCGATCATTTCGACTTGATTAGCGGAACCTCTATTGGGGGCATACTGGCCTTAGGGTTGGCATCCGGATTAACGGCTCGCTCTTTACAAGAGTTACTAGATCAAAACAGGAAGCAAATATTCTACAAATCCTGGTTAAGAAGGGTACCTGGGTTATCTGCTTTTGCTGGGGCTTTTAAGCAGGGAGCCACCTCTTTATACAACCAAGATAAACTTAGAGTCGTTCTTGAAGATGCCTTTGGCGATAAAAAGGTATCAGACTTGAGAACGCGGGTGGTGATCCCGGCTGTCAATGGAACTACTGGATTGCCTAAGATGTACAAATCGTCCCACCACCCCAAATTTGATATTGACCACAAGCTGCCATTGGTTGATGTGGCATTGGCAACAAGTGCAGCGCCAACGTATTTTGACCCTTATATTGTTGACGACCGTCTGATGCTAGATGGTGGCCTGATTGCTAACAGCCCTTCGTTAATTGCCTACCATGAAGCTACACACTTCTTAGGGCAAAAACCTAAAGATATTAGGCTTCTTTGCGTAGGAACGATGGGCGTGCAAACTACGCTGAACTCCGATCGCTTGATCAACTCATGGGGTTATCTGACTGGTTGGGGTATGGGGAGAAAGTTAATTGATCTGACTCTTAGTTCCAATGAGGGTATGCATAACTTCATTACCAGGCAGCTCTTGGAAGAGCGGTTTGTTGAATTAGATGAACCCAATACACCAGAGCAGAGTAAAAGCATCACGCTTGATAATGGCAATGATCCAGCTGCTCAAATGCTAAAAGGAAGAGGGAAGGATAAAGGGCAATACGCAATTGGTATGGATAACGTCATGTCTTTCTTTGAACATATTCCAGACACAATTATTTTTCACAAAGGGGGAAAACCTTATGAAGTACAGCGCTCATAAGCTTTTGAGTTCAGGTGAGGGGTTTAAGCCTGTTATTACCCCATCAGAAGATGAAATTAAGTATCTAAAACAGGTCCGTCAGCTGATTCGCAAAGGGCTAAGGCATGCTTTCAAAATCGTTATGGACTCTCTGGTGTTGGACTCATCGGGCCGCTGGCAGTTGAACAGCAATAGCTTGCCAGAATCGATAGTGGATAGTATTCGACAGCTTCCGTCTGATCAGAAGGCTGCATTGAAAAAACTTGCGCCTAAATTTGCCAGTCAAGGGTCTTTTATTTACGGCACGATGAACACACCATGCCACCAGCCTCCACAGCAAATGGATTTGGATGATGGCGTATATTTGCCAATAGAAGTATTACGTGAAGGCCCTATAGTGGGGAAGGGGTTATTTTTCAAAATTGTTGATGCAGTCCTTGAGGAGTTAGCAGATATACATTCTTGGAGATTTGTAGGGGATAAACCTACCTGTTCCAGAGTAATTGTGCGCCATGATATGCATGTTGATGTTCCGCTATATGCGATACCGCGTGAGCGTTATGAGGTTTTGGCGCTTAACAGGATGGATGAAAGTCTATCTTTTGCAATGGATCAGGGTCGAGGGTATTTGGATAGCGATGATGTTTATTTGGCAGTGAGAAACAAAGAGCATTGGATTAAATCTGACCCGGCTAAAATTAGTCGCTGGTTCTCAGGTGCTGTTCAGGATCATGGAGAAATTTTGCGCCGAATATGTCGCTATTTGAAGGCTTGGCGGGACTATCAGTTTACAAATGGGGGCCCATCTTCAATAACCTTGATGGCCTGTGCTGTTGGATCTTTTAAGGAGGCTGGTAAACGCTTTAAAGATGACAGTGAAGCCTTGTTGTTTTGTACAGAGCGATTATATCGACAATTACAAATGGGTGTGGCGAATCCTGTTGACGAATCCGAGCCGGATTTATTTCCTAAGTCAAACATGTCGGAGAACGAAAAGGAGTTGATTTTATCAGGTGCGGAAAGGCTCAAGTCACAAGTTAAGTTGGCACTGCTGAATTCGATTAACCAACAAGATGTTGTGAGTTACCTGACGGGCTGTTTTGGTAGCCGCATACCCAACAGACCAGATCTGATACAGGCGGCCTCCGTAGTTGCCGTAATGTCGAAACCACCTAAGCCTCAGCCCCAGCCTAAAGTAGAAAATATGCAGGCGGGTTAATGTCGTTTTCTGAGGAGATTGTTGATGCTTTTCTTGCCTATGACTTCAGACCTGATCGTAAAGCGCCGGATTTTGAACCGGCTTTTTTAGGTGAGTATGAGACGAAATTAGGAATTTTTAGGGTTAGATTTTCAAGCATATGTGCTGATATGACTAACCTTCCGGAAGCATACATTGTCTCTTTTCCCGATTCTTTGTCAGACAGGGTTTTGTCTAATATCAATGCAGACGGTTCTCTTTGTTATATTGATCGAGAAACGTCGAACATATTTCCTCTTGATGCGGCAGGAGCGATAGCCACTTGTATTCACTTGGTTAATAACGTCATTAATCTTTGGGTAGATGGCAAAGTAGATGAAAGCTTGCAAGCGGAGTTTTCTTCCTATTGGCAGGGGAAATATCCTGTTTTTAAAGTTGGTGATAATAATGACGGAGTTTTTTGTCAGTTTGAACGGAAAAATCTTTCTGGGGAGAGCTGTATTGAATTTGTTTTAGCTGATGACGAACAGCAAGCTAAAGATTGGGTTCAATCTCGTGATGGTGCTGATGTTAAGACGTTTTATCCTGCATTAATACAGAATTTGAAGAATAACCTGCGTATGCCTAATGGGATTTCGTGGCCTCCAAGATCGCTTGGAGATCTACTTAAATGGCTAGGTGCTATTGATCAGGATTCATATGGGGTTTTAGTTGGAAGATTAATTGCTCGAATGGGTAAGCATCACAATGTAATCATTTGCTTAACGCATGGTGATGAAATATTTGCTGCATTGATTAAGTTCACTCAGCAGGGCTATAAGGTTATCGAAAGAGCTAGGGGTAGTAAAAGAACTGCTGGTGGTAGAGGCAAACGCAAGAGGAGCGGAGGATACAAGCTTAATCAGTTGTCAGCTTCGTTGTGCTCTATGGGTATGACTAAAAGTTTTGTTAGGCTTCGAGTGGAAGAGGCTTCGCCATCATTCATTTTTCAACGCAACCAACCCCAAAATCATAGCCTTATTGATAAGCGTATTGCATTAATTGGTTGTGGGACCATTGGAGGTTATGCGGCTCAAGCATTGAGTCAGTGTGGTGCTGGGGGTGGGTTAGGAAGCTTTCATCTATTTGATGGTGATACCTTTAATGCTGGTAACTTAGGTCGGCACATTTTGGGAAAGGACTATCTATTAGAATCGAAAAGCCATAGTGTTAAACATTTTTTAGATAATCAGAAGCTGCCTATAAGCGTCGTGGCTAATGACGAATTCACGAATAAAGATATAGAAGGAAAGTGGGATATTATTATCGATGCAACAGGGGATGATACTTTCTCTATCCTGTTATCCAGCTGGTATAGGAGTCATTACCAATCCAAAGAAAAAAGGCCTACTCTTATTCATGGATGGGTGGATGCGTATGGGAAAGCTGCAAGGGTGCTAAAAGATAGCGGGGACAAGGCATGTTATGGTTGTTTAAGTAACTTTAATGGCAATCAAAGGTTGCCAAGATTTCCATTATTTTCTGAGCATAAAGCACCTGACCACAACAAAGCTTTCCGTCGCCACTGTGGTAGGACTTTTTTGCCGTTTTCCAGCCAGTCTAGTTTGACTGCAGCGGGGATGATTCAATCTATGGCATTATCTGTGATAGAAGATGGTGCGCCCACTTTTTGCCAGCAAAAGTTTTCATCTGATATTCGGTCTGTTAAAGATCAAGTGCTAGAGCCTGTGAAAGGGTGTCCCGTGTGCAACAAATAGTGTTGGGCTTGCCTCAAGGAGGCTTTCTCCTAATTGAGCCAAATATTATTGAAACGCTTTACAACTTTCGGCAGTTAGATGATCGAGCCTCTGAAGCTGGGGGGATTATCGTTGGAGAATATCGAGAGGAGCATGTGAGGATTACAGAGTTATCGGCTCCTGGAAACCTGGATGTGCAAAAAAGAAGCCGTTTCTATCGATGTAGTCCTCATCATCAATCTTATGCTTTTCAGTGCTGGAGAGATTCTGGAGGGTTAAAAACCTGGGTAGGTGAATGGCATACACATCCAGAGGATTACCCTAATCCATCTAATATCGATAGAAGTAGCTGGCGTAAGAATCTGCCCAATAGAATTATGGTTCTTATAATTCAAGGGAGAGTTGGTAGGTGGTATGGAATTTGGACTGGGAAAGAGGTTCTTGAGATTGAAGGTTAACTTTCTTATATGCTTGAAAGATTTTTCGTAGCCCAAATTTTAACAATCGCTGATCATGGCTCCACCAAACAGGAGAATGATCATGCGCTACAGAGCACTCTTAGCCATTGTTGCAATTACCACCGCCTCAGCTTCTCAAGCCATAACAGATCAGGAGCGTACAGTACTCCAACGGCTACATTCTGAGCTAAAAGTTATCAATAGCATCGTTGAGGAAGCCGAGCAATCAGTCAACCAGAATGACCGTCAGCAGATTGATTACGTGCAACTAAAAGCTGATTTGCAACGTATTCAGGAGGGGGTTGGCGATATTTTGAACAATCAGCGTCGTGAACCGCGATCCCTGCCTTCGATCTCCGGGGAATACCGCTAATGGCGGTATCTGCCTCCCAGGAAGCTGCTTTCACCGGGGCAACCCTCGGTGTACCCATGAGCAGCTTCAATTTGACCATTCTACTGATCTTTTACTCTGTGCTCTACATTTGGGCAGTTTGGGTTATCTATACCCAGTGGAAAGCCTGGTCGAGGCGAAAAATCGATTTCTATGACTTCCTGATTCGGTCAGTCAGACCGATATTTTTGACCTTAGTCTTGGGCTTTCTTCTTCGATGAGCTGAGAAAAACACCGACTTTTTAACCCTCGTTTTTGGCTCCGCCACCGCGACAGCAACAACGACACACATTTGGCTAACAATATAGGAGAACGCCAATGAATGTCTTAACTGTCCTGTCGCGCTGCAAGCGGCAACGCGCCTGTCAATTTTTCCAATCTCGCTGGCAACTGCTCTGGCTTGGGTTGCTATCGATTGCAGGCCAGGCTCAGCTTCCTACGCCAGTCAATCCATCTAACGGTGCGCCCAATGGCAACTACCTGCAATTTATGGAGGGATGGACGGGCGATGCCGTTGATTATATCGCGCTGGCGATCTCTGGCGCTGGGTTTCTGTGGGTAGGCTGGATATTACTGTCCAAATTTAACGAAGCCAGAAGCTCGAATGATCCCGATTGGGGTTCGGTAGGTCTAACGGCGGTGATTGCGGGTGCGTTACTGGCCGTCGTGTCGTTCTTCCTGAACGAAGCCGTAGGCATTATCTAGGAGCGGGGCCATGCCTATGGAACGCAATGAGCTACTGCCGCTACGCCTGAACGCTGAGCCGTCGATATTTCGGGGTTGCTCACTTTCTGAATTAATGATGCTGGTGACAACGGGTGCGGGAGTATTGGTGCCTGCCAGTATCATTATCTGCGGGTTATTCGGCTATTTGATGATGGGTGTAGGCATTGGTCTATTACTCGTTATCGGTTGGGTGGTAATTGGTGCCACTGTGCTGCAAAAGCTCAAGCGTGGTCGTCCGCTGGGTTTTTACCAGTTGCGGCTTCGCCTATGGCTGGAAGACTGCCACCTGATAAAGTCGCCGTTCATTCGGCAAAGCCGGGTTTGGGATGTGGGCCGGAGGATTCGGCCATGAAAGAGCTATTATCCCTTCGTAATAACCAGGCGCGTAACCGGCTTATTGCCACAACTGATCATATACGCTCACTGCGCATAGCCATCATATTTCTAGCGGTAGTAATTGCTGCCCTGTGGTGGCGAAATGGTGTCTTACAGGAAACGCGGCGACTCTATATTCCCCCCGATCTGACACAAGGCATGGTGACGCAGTTCGACAATGTGCCAGCACCCTTGGTGTACACCTTCGCCTATTACATCTTTCAGCAACTGAACCGCTGGCCGTCTGATGGCGAGAAAGACTACCCGCAACAAATCTACAAGTTGCAGGGCTTTATGACACCAAGCTGCCGGGTAGCCCTCGAAGCCGATATGAATGAAAAGCAACGCCTGGGCGAACTTCGCCAGCGTGTGCGCAGCATCCAGGAAATTCTCGGTCACTCTTACACCCGCTCGCGGGTGACATTTGAAAGCAGCACTTCTTGGCTTACCTGGCTCGATGTGAATGTCATCGAATCGATCAATGGCCATTCCGTTAAAGATGTCCTATTGCGCTACCCGATGCGGGTAGTGCGCTTTGATGTGGATAAGGAAGTAAACCCTTGGGGTCTGGCGCTGGATTGTGATGCATCCATGCGGCCTGAACTGTTGAGTGAACAGCAGGTTGGTCAACCTTTTATGCCGGAGGTGAGTCATGCCGTACCAGCGAAGTAATGCAATATCGAAAATCGTGGCCGTGCTTGCCATGCTGTGGGTGGCCAACTCAGCCATAGCGGATCAGTCCCCAGCCGTGGAGCGGGTTGTCTGGGATAAGCGACCGATCGCGGTACATATACAGCGCAATCAAGAGCGCATCATTCATTTCCCCGGTGATGTTCGATATTGGCTACCCGATAGCTTAAAGCGCAAGTTGTCTGTAGTCGCCGCTAACGGCGTTTTATATATCCGGGCAATGGAGCCTTTTCCGGCCACTCGCATTCGCATTCAGGGCTTGGTGGATCAGACCATCTATCTGCTCGATGTGACAGTCAATGATTCGGAGTCAGCCAGTGACGAGTTGGTGGTGATGAAGCCGGAGGCAGTGACCAATCGGGCGAAAGATCAGGCCGCAGTGCGTCAAACCGAAGATTGGCGAGTGCGTTTAACCCGGTATGCTGCACAGCAGCTTTACGCTCCAGAGCGGTTGCTGCGTGGTGACAGTCAGATCAAACGTATTCCAATAGATGTCCAAAAACCTGTACCACTGATACGTGGCCAGCGAATCGATGCGCAGCCTCTCGCCGCTTGGCAAGGGGGCGGTTTTACAGTAACGGCAATCAAACTACGCAATGTCACTGGCCAAAACCTCCATTTGAATTTCTCCGATAGTAACAAGCCCAATACAATCGACTTGGCTCATTCACTGCGAGGTGGCTGGCTAACTGCCGTCACCCAGCATGATTTCTTGGGTGTAGCAGGCAAAGAGACCGATACCACTACCTTGTACTTGGTATCGGATCGCCCCTTTATCGAAAGCTTGGGTGTTGCCCCTCAACCTAACGGTGAATTTGAGGAGGCGACCGATGGCTGAGAAACGTATGAATCCGCTATTGATCGGCGGTGCGGTAGTAGCTGTATTGTGTTTGTCCTTGGTGATGTGCTCTGAGAGCAAAGTCAGCCACCAGCCTATCGAGCAGGTGCCGGGTTATGATCCTGCTGCCAAGCGTGAGGATGGCGATACCCAAACTGACACTATTCGCGCATTGCAGGCTTATGCCCGCGAAGCGGTCAGAAAAGCCGATGCCTTGCATGAGTCTACAGAAGACAAGATGGAACAAGTGCTGGAAAACCGGCAGCAACTCTCAGCACTGACTCATTCCAGTGAAGACGCACAGCAACAACTCGCGGATACCAAAGCAACTATTACCTCGCTCGAACAAACGCTGGCGAGCTTGCAACGTGAGCTGGCCGATGTGCGCGGTGAGCAAGCGTTGGCAAAAACGCCATTAAATGAAGAAGGCCTCCCAATAGGTTTTGGTTTTGATGAACAAGGCGTATTGCGAGACGACCCCAATCAGGGGGAGTGGTTTAACCCTCTCGATTGGGCTGAACCAGAATCAGAGGGTGGCGAGAGCAGTCGTTTTACCGGCTTGCTGCAAGGCCCAACGGTGAGCGCAGAACCTGTCGAGGAACAGGCATCGGCATCTAAGCCCGAGGTAGTGATTGAGCCGGTGTATACCTTACCGAAAGATGCCACGCTCACCGATGGCCTAGCGCTGACTGCGTTAATTGGTCGCATCCCCGTCGAGGGGCAAACGCCTGATCCGTACCCCATAAAAATCTATATAGGCAGAGAAAATCTGTTAGCCAATGGTCACGAATTGCCGGAAGTTGAAGGCATGATATTTAGTGGCCTGGGTTTTGGTGATTGGAACTTGTCTTGTGTCAGCGCCCGGCTGATGTCTGCCACGTTTATTTTTGAAGACGGTTCCATTGTCAATCACAGCAGCGCGGGTCAGCCCTTGGGTTATATCTCTGATCCCAGCGGTGTGCCCTGTGTTGCCGGGCGCTTTGTCACGAATGCACCAGCATTTCTATCGCAACGGGTGGGGCTTGCTGCTCTCGGTGCAGCGGGCTCGGCCTATGCTGAAGCCCAACAGCAGCGCCAGACCTCAGCACTCACGGGTACGACAACCAGTACGGTGAGTGGGAATATCAACAAGCTGGCTGCGGGAGAAGCAGTGCAATCGGCCACCGATGAAGTCAGTGAATGGCTTTTGGCCAGACAGAAACAAAGTTTCGATGCGGTGGTGGTGAATCCTGGTGCGGCAGTATCCGTGCATCTGGATCGTAGCCTGCCGTTGGATAAGAGTTCGATTATTAGGAGGTTGCGATATGCAAAAGACGATACGCACGCTCGCATTGATCTTGATTAATACAGGGTTAATTAGCGGCTGTGCCAGCTCTAAAAGCCGGGTGTTTGGAAAAGACATGCCAAGCATGAAGGTTATACACGATAGTAGGTTTCAGAAGGAAGATGCTGTTCCATTAGAAAAGCCCTTACGTGAAGTGCAGTTGAAAGATTCAGTAAGCGATTCAGATTTTCAGTGGTTACCGAACCCCACGTTAACTATGTATGTGTTCCCACATTTGAGTGGTGCAGGACATCCAGTGCCCGGATACAGCACGTTTTTTAGGCTTTATACCCAGGATCATATTGCCGCGCCGGGTGAAACTAAGGGTTGGGAGTAATTCATGTTGACGGGTAAAAAGGATAAGAAAGCCAGTCGTTTGGTGACGGATCAAGATATTTCTAATCTGTACCGCCGTCCAGAGTCTCTATCGGATTGGCTACCGTGGGTTGATTTTGATGAAGCGACTCAAACATTCACTCTGGAAGACGGTTACAGTGCGGCCGCCATGTTTGAGATTGTGGGTGTATCTACTGAAGCACGATCAGAGCGTTTCTTAGAAGAAGTGCAGACCAATATTCAGACGTGCATAAACCACACGATTCCTGCCCACGATAACCCTTTTGTGTTGCAGTGCTATGTGTCCGATGAAGATTCATTGTCCGCTTTAGCCAAAACGCTCGATAAGTACGCCAGCGAAAACCAAACCCAATCGAACGCTGTACACCGGCAGCTCACCAGTAACTTTGTGGGCCGGATGCAACGCCACTTCAAACACGTTACGCACAAAGGCGGATTATTTGAAGATACCACGGTAACGGGTGGTGACTGGCGCGGAAAGGTTCGACGCGTGCGGGTATTTTTGTACCGCCGCCGAGACACCAAAGACCACTACAACATTGATCCCGTCATGGAAATTAATCAGGTAGCTGAGCGATTTGTGACTCAGATGGTTGCCTCAGGCATAGGTATTCGGCGCTGCAATGATCAGGATTTATATGCCTGGCTGTTACGCTGGTTTAACCCCACGGCTGATATTACAGGTGGCGACCTGGATGCCTTGACGGAGCTGACCGAATTGCCCAAGCCGGAAGATCGGCCCTTTGGGCATGACCTGTCCCAGTTACTGTTTCTCTCCCAGCCGGAATCCGACCAAGAACACGGCGTGTGGTGGTTTGATGACATGCCGCATCGGGCCATTGCTGTTGATGCTTTGCGGCGTAAACCCTTTCCTGGTCATTTCACCGGCGAGCGTCGCATTGGTGACAATCTCTATGCCCTGTTCGATAAATTGCCCGAAGGCTGTGTTTTGGCGATCACCATCACGGTCATGCCACAAGACAATGTTGAAAATCATATTGTGCAAATACTTAATGCCGCCAAAGGTGAAACTGCTGAGGCGATGGCGGCAGAACAAGATGCAAAAGAAGCTTTGAAGTGGATGTCACACGGTGACTATTTGTTGCCCACGACGATAACCTTATTTACTCGTGGTAACGATTTGGTTGAGCTGCAAAAGCGCACCAATGAAGTCAATGCGCTATTACTGGCCAATGGCCTGCATCCCATTCGAGAAAAAGATGAGTTGCTGCCACTGGATACCTACATTCATCAGTTACCCATGAATTACGAGCCCAAACGGGACAAACTGAGCCGTAAAAGCCGCTTAGTGTTTTCCAGTGATTTGGCCAATTTATTGCCGTTCTATGGTCGTAGCAAAGGCACGGGGAATCCTGGTTTGGTGTTTTTCAATCGGGGCGGCGAGCCACTAACCTTTGATCCACTCAATAAAGCAGATCGTGCCAAGAATGCCTTTGGCCTGGTGCTGGGGCCACCGGGGTCGGGTAAATCTGCCTTGATGGTGTATATCTTGTTACAGGTCGCAGCGATCTATGGGGCGAGAATCTATGTAATCGAAAAAGGCGGTTCCTTTAAGTTGTTTGGTGACTACTGCAAGTATTTTGGCTTGTCGGTTAATCAAGTGACCCTCCACCCCAAAGAAGACGTTAGTTTGCCACCGTTTTCTGATGCCTATGAAATGTTAGAAAAGGAGGCGGCGAAACAACGCACCCTGAATAGCGAAGCCTCACTGGATGCCTCAGACAGTGACGATGAAGATGACGAAGAACGCGATCTTCTTGGAGAAATGGAGCTGAAAGCCCGCATTATGATCACGGGCGGCGACAGTAAAGAAGAAGCCTTAATGTCACGGGCTGACCGCCTCACTATTCGACAAGCTATCATCAAAGCCGCGCAAGATAAATTAGCGTCCGGCAGCAAAGAAATTGTACTCACAGAGGATGTTGTGGCGGCGCTCAATCAGATTTCCCTGGAGGAAGATAGTACTCCCAAACGCCGCGAACGCGCCAAAGACATGGCCGACGCGATGGCATTGTACTGTTCTGGCACTGCCGGACATTTCTTTAATCGACCCGGTAAATCCTGGCCGGAAGCCGACGTCACTATTTTGGAAATGGGACTGCTAGCGAATGAGGGTTATGAAGACCAACTTGCCCTCGGTTTTATGGGCTTAATGAACCAGATCAATGGCGTCGTTGAACGCGAGCAGTATTCACATCGCCCTACCTTTGTCTTGGGAGACGAGGCTCACCTAATTACCACTAATCCGTTACTGGCTATATTCCTGGTTAAGATCGTCAAGATGTGGCGGAAGCTGGGTGCCTGGTTGTGGTTGGCGACTCAGAACCTAGAAGACTTTCCCGATACAGCTAAGAAGCTGCTAAGCATGTTCGAGTGGTGGATAGCGATGGTTTGCCCGAAGGAAGAAATCGAACAAATATCACGTTTCAAAGACCTAACCGACGAGCAAAAGCATATGCTATTGGCTGCTCGTAAAGAGCCGGGCAAATACACTGAGGGCGTGGTGCTGGCCGATACCCTTCAATGCCTATTCCGCAATGTGCCACCACCATTGGCCTTAGCCTTGGCCATGACAGAGAAACATGAAAAGCAGCAGCGAGCTGAAATCATGCGATCCCAACATTGCTCTGAGCTAGAGGCGGCTTTTGCGGTAGCCAATGAGCTGTGTGATTCATAGACATCCTTTCACTATTATTGGATGTTATGAACAGAGAAATTCAGCAACGATTGCAGTGGGTTCGCCTCTATGAGGAGTCTGGTGATGCAGGCTTCGTGTGTAGGCGGTGTGGCATTTCCAGGCCGACATTGAGGAAGTGGTGGCGTAGATATCAAGCTGATGGTGAGGAAGGGCTAGAGAGCCTCAGCAGACGCCCACACTCTTCGCCAAACACCAAGATAAGCGAAGATATAGAGAGGCTGATGCTTGGTCTCCGGAAATCTCGAAATTTGGGTGCCAGACGACTTCAAAGTGAATTACTACGGCTCCATAGCATTTCACTCTCGCTTGCATCGATAAATAAGGTATTTAAAAAGCACAACGTAAAGCCAGTTAAAAAGTTCAGGAAAAAGTCTGACTTCATCCGGTATGAACGCCCCATCCCAGGTGACCGTGTACAGATGGATACCTGCAAAATTGCACCGGGTTTATATCAGTATACTTCTGTTGATGATTGCACCCGTTATAGAGTTTTACGCATTTATAAGCGTAGAACCGCGGCAAATACGCTGGATTTTATAGATGCCGTTACAGAGGAAATGCCATTCCCTATTCAACGCATACAAACTGATCGAGGACGGGAATTCTTCGCTGTGAAGGTCCAGGAAAAACTCATGGGGCTCGGCATTAAATTTCGTCCCAACAAGCCAGGATCTCCGCATCTTAACGGGAAGGTTGAACGGTCACAGAAAACCGATAAAGCCGAATTCTACGCAACCATCGACACCTCATCCGAGGACATCGATGAGCTGTTAGCTGAATGGCAACATTACTATAACTGGGATCGCCCTCATGGCGCTCACAAAGGCAAGACCCCAATGGAGCGCTATCTCGAATTAAGTGAGCAGACCCCGCTTTCTGAAGAAGCTTATGCAGACTATCAGCCTACAAAAGAGCGTATACAAGAAGCCAATTACAAGTTAGATTTGGAGTTGGCCAGATTGAAACGATCTCTATGAATCACACAAATGAGCTGGTCGATAGGGCCTTTGCTATTTCTAAAAAATAGGGCTTATTTATGGTTTATGACCGGAGTAGGGGCGCCTGGTAGTAGACATTGACGCTTACTACAGCCAAGTGACTTCGGCACTACTTTGAATATTTATCGTACTTTGTTGCAAAATATTCTTCCTTTAGCTCGCCGCTTGAAAGAACGCGACTCTCTTTATTCAATTCTTTGCCAATAAAATCTGCTATCGATTTGATCGTTTCTGATGTGCTTTTCATCCAGTCGTCAGACCCTACTGTATCACCATATAATTTTTCATTGTTTCTCTTGAAGTCCATTACGTCGAGTCTATACCTAAGGCCAACTGGTAAATTATGTAACTGCTTACATAAAGTATCGGTTCTATCTCGGTCTTCTTCGGGAAGATGCTCCAGAGCTTTGCCGATTAGTTTCTCTATATGGTGTCGGTAATTTTCGACCTTCTTTACCAGTTTCTCTCCCTGTTTATCTGAATGGCAATAATAAGTAACTACAGACTTCAGTGCACTTTCCATTGCCATTCTTAAATCGATAAAACATTTCATCCTACGGGACTTTGAAGAATAAAACTCGGGCGACTCGCTGGCTTCACAGACTATATATCGTGCATGCAGATCAATTGCATCATGATAAAAGTGATTTGCAACTTGTACATGTGTAGGCCTGGTTGATTCCATGATCTCTCCTTAGCACTTCGGGTCCCAGCATTGGGAAAAATTGAAGCGCAGGGTAAATTTTGTCCGAAAGCCTGCGCTTGCTAGGCATGATCCCTAAATTCATCGCAATCGTCCGGCCAATCGCCTCTGCAGAATACGACCATACCAGGCCTAGAAATTCTGGATGATATTGCTTGCAAGTTTGCAGGTGGCTCTAGCTCATAAATTAGTAGTGAATCAATATCAGACAGTAGCTCTGAGCTATAGCGATTTCCTTCTGGTAACCACAGCTCCCCTACTAATAGACCCATGCTGTCTAGGTCAAACTCTCTTTTGAAATAGTCAAAGATGTCTTCTTTATGTCTCCCTTGAAGCCGTTCTTTTACTGAGCACCGGTCAGCCTTGCCTATGTATAAAATTTCTTCGGTATCCGGATGCACATATGCATAAAGAACTCTGTGCAGGTCAAGCTCTTCATTACCATCAACGACGTATTTCCATGCGATTTTAATATCCATATGCGCCTTACTAGAACTTATTTTTAACACTGAAAGCTTTTCCGTATTAACACCACTTTAAAAATCCGATGATTGTGTCATCAAATCATTGGAGGTTAATACAGAGTGATTACCGTAGCTAGATTGGTCATTTTCGTCAGTTTTATGGGGTTAGCTTGTACGGGAGTACAGGCTGCGTCAAGTCTGTGGCCTGATTCAGTGATAGTCATTACCTCTGATCAATATCTAGTATCTACACCGGATACCTTAAAGAGCTATATCCCCCAAATAACTCTATTGAACCTGGATAGTATTTCCCAGGTAGAAAGCCGTTTGAGCCAAGGTCTACCAGTCAATGAAAAACTGGCAATGGCTGAATTTCACCGGCGTGTTGAAGACATCGGTAAAGCTCGGCTTGAATCAGAGCTGCGCAGTGCCTACAACGCGGTGGGTGCGGCTATGGCCTACAGTTTGGATCGCTATCCCGCGATTATCTTCGATGAGAAAGTGGTGGTTTATGGGTTGACCGATTTATCCCAAGCGCTCGAAAAGTACCGGCAGTGGCGATTAGATTCGGGCGAGGAAACTATCCATGAATAGGCTGCCCGTCATTGCCTTATTGCTTATAACGGCATTCAGTAACCCGGTTCGTGCATTCGATGCAGAACCTACGACACTGACATTGAGCGATATTACTCAGTCGATGACGCTCGACCGATCCTGCCTAAACTACTGCATTACCGGCGTATGTGTCTGGCTTCGATGCAGTATTTACGAATGCTCGATAGAAACCAGTATTCGTGTCCGACATTACAACCCCGATCTGATTGTCAGTGTGTTTGATAAACCCGGCGATAACCCCTGGCGGGAAGCGGAAGCAATTTTTGGTGATATAGAACGGCAACTAACGGATTCCATTGTGGCACTTTTTCATGGTGCCGAAGCTGGCGGAGGTCATCGCGTTGAAGGTGGACATACTGCTACTGACCAGAGCCTCCGGTTTAAAGAAGTAACGGCCATTGGACACCCTTTTAGCTCCATCACCGATTTTATAGCCAATAGCGGTTATTACTGCCCATCGGAAGCCGAATCGTTTCAACCTTACTTATCATCTTCCCTTGATGCGTTGACCTGGCGCTTGGGTTTACCTGAGCTGTTATACCTACACAATCTAATTCCAGGCCGTCGTGTGGTGGGGGCTGGTATTCAGCAGCAGTGGGGTGCGGTGTGGCCGCGTACAGGCTTTATCAATCAAAAGGACGATACCAAAGCGTCCGCTGTAATTGCGCAACGTGCGGGGAACATCGTTACGCAAACGCGGCAACCGCATGTTTATACCGCACTGGATGGCAATGGCTATAACCGTACCTGGCTACCAGGTGAACTGGTCGAGAATGACCCTGATACAGGTGTTTGGCAAATGCTGGCACCGAAGATGGATGCCCAGTGCTATGTATTCGGTGAAAACGATGTGTATCGGAGGGCATGGTCATCTGGCCGCATTGCTCATGACAATCGCTATGCCTTTTCCTTATGGCGGCCTTATCAGTGTTGTGAAGCGCAGGGTGCCTACTTGTTTACGGTGCCATTGGAGATTTGCATATGAAGATTATTAAACATTGCGCCATAGGATTCTTCTTCGTTACAGGCGCTCATTTAGCCTTGTCGGAACCAGCGCCTAACGACGACAGCCTGTTTTACTACAAAATTGGCGGCGGTCGGGACATAGCCATTCCTCCCAGTCTGAACATTACTACTATAGATTTGTCATTGAATGCGTCCGCTTCTGCGTTGTCCTGTAGTGGCTTTGACCCGCTTGTGGCGATTGAGAGTTCGCTGGATAACCTGAGAAATGGTGTCGATAACGCCGTGAATGCGTTGGAATTGGCGGCATCAGCGGCCATAGCGAATCTACCGGGCTACATCTTACAAAAGGCCAACCCTGGCCTTTATGACTTGTTTCAGAATGCGTTACTACGCGCAAATGAAGCCTTCTCACTAGCGACCAAAAGCTGTGAGCGCATTCAGTACGAAATAGCCAATGGCACTAACCCCTATGCCGAGTGGGTAACGGTGAGTTGGGGTGACTCATGGAAGCGCTCACTGGGAGTTGGCAGTGCCAATATTCACGATGCCGTTGATGATGCAGAAGACGCTCATAACGATGGCATTGAATGGGTGGGTGGCCAACGGCGAGGTGGGCAAGATCAGCCGCCGATTCGTGTGCTCACCGATGTGGCTTCCGCAGGACTGAATATTCTGTCACAACGGCCACCGGAAACTACGGCCAATTTGCCCAGTTCAGCGCCACTGGCAGATCATTTTTCTGGGCCGAATGCTGTCGATGAGTGGGTTAATAATGTACTCGGTGAAGTCGAAATAGGCATTTGCGATGGGTGCTCCAAGGGCGCTCGCTCCGGCAAGGGGTTGATTCCTTATATAGAACAAACGACCGAAGACATACTGCCTTTGTTGGTGAGCCTGGTTGCGGGCACTACACGTCCGACGCGGGAGCACCTTAATGAGGTAGAAGCTCCAGGTGTTGCGATCACCTTGCAAGTTATTCTGGCTATTCGCCAACTCCCGGCACAAGAGCAATCGATTGTGATTCATAAGCTGGCGCAGGAGGTCGCTGAAGCCAGGGTTATGGAAGAGGCGATGATTATACGGCGGCTGTTACTGGCAGGTCGGAAAGAGGGTTACATCGCATCTAATAAAATTGCACAGAAAGAGGTGCAGATCGCTCTCGATGAGTTAGAGGGAGAAATACAAAATGTTATCTTTGAAAAAGATGCGCGCAATAAGTTTGTCACCTCAACTGTGGTCGAACTGCTGTTGCGTGATAATGCCGAGCGTCAGTCATCTCTCACTACACCTGCTTCCACGCCTGAAGATCCTCGTCCGCTGAGTAATGGTGGTGTAGAGCCATGATAGAACTGGCTTCACATAAGCTGCGCTGGCGCTGGTTATTCACCTTAATCGCCTTGGTCGTGCTCCTTATAGCTGGGGTTATCGTGAGTCTGTTGGTCAGCTCAACTGATCTTCCCAGTCATCAATTTAACGAACGTGGCTTGTTGATATGGCGATTAATAGCTTATTCGCTATTGGCTGGGTTGTGGCCTTACTTGATTCAACACCTATTGAAAAGAATCAAGATAAAGGCAACGCAAATACCATCGCGAATGCCTCTTGCAGTGCTGATCGTTCTTTATGAACTGCTGATTGTACAAAATCCATTGCAGGCTTTATTGGGTCTTGGGAGTGCATGGTAATGGCAGTTGATAGCACACTCGAACTCTACACTACCTTATTTGGCTGGTTTTTCTATAACAGCATCTGGGATGTACTCGTCGCAACGGGCATGGTTTTTTTGCCTTTTCTGGGGATTTTGATTGATACCATCATTCGATCCTATGCCGGGGAAGATGCAGAAGAGGCTGGCAATACGACCTTGCGGATTATTGAGGTGGAGTTTTTTATTGCCTTCTTCGTGATTCTGATTGCGGCGGTTCCGGCAACGCCGTTGAATGCCGTTGATTTATCGTTTACGCCACGCGCTGTCATTGGCTCGCCTGCGCAACCCGTAGCGACCGTGGCCAATTCACGCACGACTTATGGTGGCAGTATTTCTTTCAATGGAGCACCAGCTAACGTCAATGTCCCCGTATTTTGGTTTGCTGTGATGAGCTTCAGCTCCGGTTTTAATCGTGCCGTTATGGAGGACGTACCACCTACACTGGATTACCGTGGCTACGCCAATGAGCTGCGGGATGCAACTATCAAAGACCCAGAGCTGCGCCATGAAATCAACGACTTCTTTCGTGATTGCTTTATTGAAGCGCGCTCAAAGTATCTGACTGAACGGCCAGACAGCGCTGCGATTGATGCACTATTAAACCAGTATGGCGACACCGATACCGACTGGATCGGCTCACATGTCTTTCAGGAAATAGCCGGATACTACGATAGCCTGCGGTCAGATTCGATCAGGGAAGGTTTTCCCTGGTCAGCGCTGCGGGATGTGGAATGGGATGCCAGTAATCACCCTGTGTATGGCAAGCCCTATTGCAATGAGTGGTGGCCTAGTATTCAGCAGGCAGTGTTGAATGATTTGGGTGATATTGATCTGCAATCGGCAGCAGCGGAGCCCGGCTGGGATGCCGTGCAACGGCGCGATGTCATTACACAACTAGCACTGATTAACTCACCACCGCGCTGGACAACACGGGGCTATGACTTTGCCTATGGCAACACGGTGGATTTCGAGGTGGGTGAACAAAGCGGTATCTTTGTGGCCGTGCAGAATGCCACTCAACAGGGATTGGCGGTGTACGGTTTGGGTAAAGCATCAATCTCCTTTGCTGCCTTTCTCCGTGTGTTTTTGGAAGCCGCGCCCATGATTCAATCGTTAGTGCTAATGGGGCTTTATACGCTGTTACCATTTTTTATTCTGATCAGCCGCTATAAGTTTTCTTTACTGATCATCGGAGCACTAATCTTGTTTTCCGTGAAGTTTTGGACGGTGCTGTGGTTCTTTGCCTGGTGGGTTGATCAAAATCTAATACAAGCTTTTTATCCTGATCCTGGAAGTGTAACCACGCTGTTTAGCACTGATCTGACATTAAAACGCATCATCCTTAACTTTCTAACAGGCGGCCTGTATTTGATTTTACCTATCCTACTTTCTTTATATCTCGGTTTGGCGGGTATTCGTGCTGCTTCTCAGTTGGAAGGTGCTACTCAGGCGTTAACTCGTGGCACTTCAGCAGCGGGCAACGTCAGCTTACGAAAACCCAGTTTTAGGAATCGGTCTACGGGTAAAACCAAAGGTGCTAAATGAAAACACTAGAAACAGCATTCACCAGTGGCTATTGCTGCCTCAATAGCACCGCCATACCACGATCACTGCTTTCAGCAGGGTATGCAGTTGTCTCAACCGAGATGCTGGCTGATCAGCTTGTTCACTCACCCAACCGGGGAGCTTGTTACCCCATTGGGTCAGCAACTCCTTTTTCACTCATTGATTTAGGAGACTTGCTATGAGTAAAACAACCAAAAATGAAAAAACCAACTCTGCCGCCGCAGAGGAAACCCGATACTTTAACGAGTATGCGAATGGCATTGGTTATCTCAATGCTATCCGTGACATTAGCGGCGAGGGTAAACCTCCTCGTTATGCTGCTCAAGTATCGGTTATCCAGGGGCCTGCCGACAATGTGCATTATGAATACCATGATCTCATTGTGGGAGCAGAAACCGCACTCGGTGTCATTCTTGAAAACCGAGAGGCCATTGAATCAGACGATGCGAAAGTGTTGATCCGGTTCAATATGGCGAACCCTCGTGCCAAAGCATTCATCTATAAACAAGGTGAACGTGCCGGTGAACTGGGTTCTGCTATTGGTGGATTCCTGACGCGCATTCTGACTCTGAAAGTCAATAACGAACTCGTCTATGAAGACGACAGAGTGTTTGATGATCAGACTGGATCGCAGCAGGTCGCAAATGGATAGTTAACCACCAGGACGACGGCCTAACACCTTAGCTTGTCGTCCTTTCCTTCTTTATGGGAACCACCGTTCCCATAAGGAGTTGGTTGTGTTCCCACGCTTATATCTTGGGAGCACAACCATGGAAACCAACCATCAATCCAGTGAGCAGTACCCACTGAATACGGCACTGGAAGAAGAAAATCAGATCATCGCTGAGGCCAAGCAGTTACTCTATAAACGGATGACCAATAGAAAATATGATCAGTTTACATCTCCAGGTGCTGTAAGAGATTACTTACGCTTTCATCTGGCGGAGCGAAAACATGAAGTTTTCTATTGCCTGTTTTTGGATAGTCAACATCGGCTACTTGATGATAGGGAACTGTTCAGAGGTACCATTGACGGCTGTAGTGTCTACCCTAGAGAAGTCGTTAAGGCTACTTTAGAAGTCAACGCAGCGGCTGTCATACTGGCTCATAATCACCCATCAGGGGTTGCTGAGCCGAGTTCCGCAGATCGACAGATTACGGATCGGCTTAAAAACGCATTGGCATTGGTAGATGTTCGAGTGTTGGATCACTTTGTGGTCGGCGATCAAGATGTCATATCGTTTGCCGAACGCGGATTGATCTAGAAAATTGCTCTTAGCCCATGACACTACCGTGTCATGGGCTATTTTTGTAGCCTCTCCTGATAGATACCGTCATATCGCTTAACAGGATCAATTTCGCCTGTTCGGTAGTTGTACCAGACATTGGTGTCGGATTTCTCTTCGGCATCAGGCTCAAAATCTAGGGTGCTGAAAGCAAAAGATACCATCCGCCAACAGATTAAGAGTAGCCCGGTGCATAACGCAAATAGAAGAAGGAAAGACTTTTTGGCGTATTCCATGGTTTGCCTACTCCTTCTCAGGACGTTTGAATATACAGGTGATTTCCGCATCACCTTCCGTGCAGTTGACCAGCTCCCAGCCTTTAGCGCCCAGTTTATTCATCGCCTGGGATAAGGCAGAGTCGTTTCCCATCAGCGGGTAGGTCTTGACAAGATAGCGCCAGTTAGTGGAATCAGCATGCGCTGGCAAGAAGAATGATGACAGGAGCAATAAGACCGCTGCCAGGTGAATGAGACGTTTTCCAGACATTATCCTCTCCTTAGAAAATACCGAGAAGCCGATAGTGCCTATGATACGCCTATGAAAAGCGGGTTAAAAGTGACTTATCAGTGATTTGAGAATTGGCGCAGGTGGCTCGATTAGCTACTTATCCAGGTACGGTTTCAATGCACCCCAAATCATGTGGAGATCAATGCCAGCTTCCTCTGCAACTTTGATAAATCTCAGCCGTTCCTCAATGTCCTGGTGTGTATCCCATAATTTCCAGATTCGTAGCTCAGTGGCTTCGTCGCAAGCTGGTGGTCTTCCCGTGCCAACGCCACGAATGCTCAAGGCACTGCGGCGGCGTGAAAAATCGGCAGCGTGAGTGCCAAACAACCGTTGCATCAACGCCAAAGGTGCGCCCATAAACAGGTATTTGTCTTCTAGCTCTTTTTCATCTCGCAGAATCTCTAGCTCCGAGAGTTGACGTTGTAACGCGGTAGTATCGACTTGAATAACTAGGAATCGATGGGCGCGATGAATTAGAGAATGCTGCTCCGCCAGATTTAGCTTGGCCATGATGTCAATTATTTCGTCTGGCAGATTGCTGGTTTTGAAGTGTATAGAATGTAGCGTACCTGATGATGAAACTAGTTTTTTAGCTGCTGCTTGAGCCATTTTCTCTTCAAAGCTGGGCATAGTCGAGACTCCTTCGTCCTTGAAATAACAGAACACATCTAATTCATTGATATGTTCAGCGTATAGACAACAAAAGAGTGAGACCTTTAGAAACTTTTCAAAAACAAAAGAAAATTATGTAACTGAGCTATCAGTCACTAGTGAAATACTGAAAATGTGAGTGCTGTCACAGTATGAGCGCAATTACACTGCGAGTGCGAGAAAAATGCCTGTTGCTAAGGAGGAATAATAATTTATTTTCTAGTCCGAAAAGTAATTGCTAGTTCGACATCAAAGGTAGAAACAAAATGATAATTTAAGCTTCAAGCAGAAGATTTCCTTACATGCTCAAACTTATTTGGTTCGTCCAGACGGTGTTTTTCATGGTTAGCATGTTGCTGACGGGGCTATTTGCGATGTCGCTCTCCGGAGCTGATTTTGATAGCGTGATGAATCCTAGAGAGAGTGAACAGGCCATATTTATGGCGGCTTTGTTCATTTTTATTGGCTGCTGTATTGATATTGGAAAATATCTATTCTGGGTTAATCGACAAATTAGTCGATACTTCAAAGTGCTCAGCCTTGTTTTGATGGTTTTCTCCTGGCTTGCCAGTTGTGCCTTTTTTATCTCCTCCGAGATGCGGCTAATTAAAGAAGCGCAGCGGCGCTCACCTGAGTATGTAGCACTTCAGCAAGAAATTGACGGTCTTCAGAAAAATATCGCTATTGAAGAACAGCTGTTGAACAAGAGACTCGGAAGCAGCTATCACAAACAATGGGAACAGGCTCAAAATAGCGCGGCCAGGATAGCTGGATTTCAGGCAGAGATAGCAGAGAAGCAATCAGCATTATCACAGGTGGGATTGTCAGCAACAGAGAGCCAGCTTGAAACCACCAAGCTCTTTATCGGCATTAGTCGCACTCTGAATATCAGCCTAGATTCTGCCAGAACTTTTGGCTATGCGGTCTTAGCTCTGCTGTTGGAGGTTAGTACTTTGGGCATGATTAGCTTGGCTGGTGCTGAGAAAAGAGCTAATAGCTTGCCCAGCTCCCGTGCTGATGAGCCTGATCTGCAACCCGGTGATGATACTGTTGTCGATGAGGAATATAGGCAGAAATTGGCTCAACTCACTTTCGACATACTAAACGGCAAGATTCGGCCCGTTCTGCGAGTTATCAAGAGTGCTGACTATGACCTTAGCCTGGATCAGATTCGGGCGGTGCTGCGTGATCTACATGCCACCGGAATTCTCGATACCGACATCCGCAATAGCTACAAGCTGTCAGAAAGAGTGACAAGCTAGCATGAAGCCAGTCTACACAAGGTGCACTATGGGCTCCCAAATAGCCCGGAGTGCTGGAGCGTTAGGGATTGAAAGGGCGTCAGTTCCCCCTCGGGGAATGAGTGACTAGCGAACCCGGCAAAGCCCGTAAACGCCATTGTGTGTGGGTAGAGCCAGACTGCTATGCCTATACCGATCGAGTGTGAAATAACAGTTGAGACTGTTCATAGCGGACACAGGGCTAAATCAGATAGGATTTGCTCTTCGTAACTCATTGATCTATAAGAATAAATTTTACCCTTTCTACAACTCGAAAAATATCGCCTGACCTATAAAAATATATTATAAATAGAGCAGTGTGACATTACCCTAAAGAGAGCATCATTTGACTGCCAATGTTAGAGACCTTTTAAACAAGGTGGGGCCATGCCTGAGCTCCAGGCTGATTCAGATCATGGTTGATCAGGGCGCAACCCCAGAGGCTGCCCGGAAAAGAGTCGAGAGGGCTAGTGGGGTCATACGTTTATCAGGTGTTCGTTTCGAGAAGAATGCCAAATTCATCTATCTTGACAACCAATATGGTGACGCTAGGTTTTGGGGGGCTTTAGAGGTTGCATTCAAAACCAACGGTAAAGCCTATTGGGTTGTGATGGTGGGGCTAAAACGAAGAGGTGGTGCTTGTCCCAAATCGCTTTTTCCGCGTATCTGTGGTGCGCCGATCAGACGCCAAAAACAGCTGTCACCGGACATTATTCTAGAACGTCTGATCAGCATCCATCTGCTCAAGGAAGTTCAGGATGACAAGAGTGGCGAGGTATGGATCAGTTTCAACCCCCACTGCTATAACGTCCTAGCCCCTTCCTTAGAGCAGCGGGCCATCGCTATTACAGAGAATCTCGCCATTGCGGCGATTGCCGATTGGGCAAGAAAGCTGGGATTCGGCAGTTACGCCAAGTTCGCACTACGCAATGATGAAAAGCCACCTGTTGTCTCGGGAATAACCTGGGATGTCAGCGCACCATCCTATGTTAGACCATTAGTTTCAGCCCCCAATGGTGAAATCAAACCAGGATTCTTTGTCTGTGATGTCAGTCTTGGCCACCAGATCAGTGATGAAGAGGTGGAGGTATTTGTTCGCAAGTACGATATGGCAGCCTCCCCACCTAAAGTAGCGCCCATCATGGGGTTTCTGGTGGCTGATGGGTTTGCTCAAGCTGCTTATGAACGAGCGAGAAGCGTGGGCATCATAGCTGCCACCACGTCGCAGTTATTTGGGCAGGATGTGGCAAAAGCCCTGAATGATTTAATTAAAGTGTTGAGCGACACTGGCAAGACTGCAGCCATTAACCCGGAACACCTTGAAAACGTAATGAACCGTTTGACGAGGATTGAAGGGGCAAGCGCCAACCTTCGGGGGAGTCTGTTTGAACTGGTGGTGGGTAACCTACTGGTTGCGGTCACAGGAGGCTATTTAACAGTTGGGTATAAAATATCCAACATTGCCGAACTGGATGTTTTGGTGGATCTGGCGGAAGAGGGACGATCCATTATCGTGGAATGTAAAGCTAAAATACCTGGTGCGATGGTCAGCTTGGAGGAGGTAAAGCGATGGTACAGCAATCGAATACCCTTGATTAACGAAGCGATCAGGCCATATGGTATTAACTATGTTGACCGAAAATTTGAGTTTGAGATATGGACCAATGGCACCTTTCATCCTGCTGCCATTGAATGGTTGGAGCAACAGCAGACGGAACTAGATAAACATACTGTTGCTTGGCGGGATGGTGCTGCTATCAAGCAATACTCCCAGCATGACAATGTTAGCCCACACACGCGGGGGATATTGAGGGATTATTATTTCAACAATCCCAGGACATCAATTTATCCGGCAGACATAGAGGGCTGAGATATATTGGGCAATCGCGTGATTTTTCTAGTAAAACCATCGCGGTTTGGCATAAGACATGTACATATAGAGTCTTTCGGCTATTGTGTCATCTAATTGTTAGCTTTTTATCTCTAAATCACACCTCCACCAAGGATGGAAAAATGCAAATTGATCAACTAGTCTTACGCAACTTTAAGGGCTTCAAGGGGAGGTTTTCGATTGGCTTGAACCCCGGCATGAACATTATCGTTGGGGATAACGAGGCGGGTAAATCCACTATTATTGAGGCAATTAATCTAGCGCTGACTGGGTTGTTTAATGGTCGGTACTTAAGAAATGAATTGTCTCAGTATCTGTTTAATGAATCGGCAGTTAGTGAGTACATTGCGAGTTTAGCGACAGATGAGCCAGTTTGCCCGCCTGAAATCCTGATCGAACTGTATCTTACTGGGGGAAATGAAATCGCTTTTTTGGAAGGCGATTTGAATTCTGAGGGAAAGTACTGCAGCGGTATCTCACTTAGAATCGCTTTTAATGATGATTACAAAGCCGAGTATGAAGCTCTGATCGGTACGGGTGATGTTAAGACACTTCCCATCGAGTACTATCACGCGGTTTGGAAAAGCTTCGCACGAGAGACAATCACTACTAGAAGTATCCCAATAAAATCGGCTTTGATAGATTCAGCGGCTGCGCGGCACCAGAATGGCTCCGATATCTATATTGGTCGTATAGTTAAGGAATTGCTCACCCCAGAAGAAATCGTTAGCGTTTCACAGTCTCATCGTAAGATGAAAGAGAATTTCATGGATGATGCCTCTATCGATGCTATTAATAAAAAAATAACTGAAGCCAGCAAGATTACCGATAAGGAAGTCAAGATAGCGGTTGAACTGTCTTCACGTAACGAGCCTGTAGAAAAACGATTCTGTAAAAAAAGTTCTTCACAAGCTATTTCCTTTGTTATTAACGATCCCATTTAAACAAATATACTTGCCGTAAT
>JAPHRD010000096.1 GCA_026196225.1 Motiliproteus sp. | reverse complement strand
GCACTCACGAAATGGGTTAATCGGGAACTAGGTTCATCCCATGAAAATCGCCGCTTAGGTGGTGCTTGTGTTTGGCTGGCACTGAATCTTGGAAGAACCCTCCCTAGAATAGAAGCACTGAATATAGCTGATAATGCTTCCCCAGAATGGCAGATCTCTACGTGCCTAAAATATGCACATCGCACTCGACCTGTCCGCATAAACTCTAAAGAGCCTAATTCCGATCAAAAAGAGTGGCTCCAGCGTTATGCGAAAAGCTATCGCATCATTTTACCGAAGAAGGTTTCAGATGCCTTAGCAAGTGCTGTAGACAGAACAAAGGAATCTCTTGGGGGGAGTTGGCGCCTAGCAGAAGGCACTGCACTTGAGCATTGGTTTAATCGGCAAATGAAGGGTGAGCTATCGCGCGTAACGTCAGGGCACTTAGCGAGCGTGCTAGGCCAAAAGGTTTTTGACACCACATCGAATGCTAATCTGGCTCGGATGATTCCATCCCATCCTCAAAGTGCATTAACTGGGGCGTTTGCGTATGGAAGCTGGGACGTCGAGACGGTTAGAAAAGCAACCTCCTTGAAAACGCAATCAATGGATGTCACCAATGATCAACCGGATAAGCTCGTCAGCATTTTAGGAAGCCGAATAGCTCCTCTTGAGAAAATGCTCCAGCAGGTTATTTCAGACGTCCATGGTCGAGTCGTAGCTGTACGTGAAGGGTGTCCACTGGCATTCCACAACGCCTTTGTAGCCTATACGGTCATGGCGATGCTGGCAGCCACAGGAGCGCGCCCGGTAAGGGATCCTTTTGAGTCTCTGGCTCATTTTAATTTTGAGGATGGATTCGTCTATCTTAACGACAAGTCCGATGGCGGAACGCATCAAGGGCGCCTATGTCCGTTACCCCAAGCCGTTATAGAACTAGTGAGGGATCACTATCTGAGGCATCTATCATTGCTCGCCGATTCTCTTCAAAGCTGCCGGCCAGATTTGAGTGTTGCCATCGAGCTATTGCTGGATACCGATGCCACACCCCGTATGCCTTTATTTTTTATGCTGGATGGAAATCTCAATTGGCAGCGAGTATCCGAGAAGAAGATTGGTGAACTGGGACTTTTCCAATGGCCGTTACCCAGCAACCTGTTTCGTCATCGTCTCGTTCAGCAATTGTCGCGCATAGGTATGGACGTTGAAGTCATTGATGGCTGGGTGGGTCATGCAGAAAAAGATGTTGCAAGTTACGGTGATAGCTCGCTTCGCTGTTGGATGGAAGATGCCAAACGCTATTTGCCTGAATTAGAGACGCTATTCGGTCGACTGGGATTCAAGGCTATCGAAAGCTGGCGAAGGTCGCCGCAATTCAGTGCTAACCAAACTAAGGCTGCCAGCTCACTGGATAGCGATCGTCTTTTCGGTATTCGAGCCCGTGAAAAAGAGCGTCGCAACGCTATCCGGAATGCCATTCGAAAAACGCGGGTTGAATTAGAATTCATACTGGGTGATCGCCAGTTGGATGCCCTTCACGATGACGAAATTGACAACCTGATTGGGCGAATGATCATGACGGGCGATGGAAAACCTAGGCCCATGGCTCACGTTCGCTACCAGCATCTGATGGGATTATTAAAACGGTCGCAGAACAACTCCGCACCTAATGTGGGGATTCGTCGACGCTATATGTTGTCGAAACCTCAACTATCAGCAATCGAGGCGGCTGTTCCACAGTCGGTTTTATTGTTTTCCAGATTGCAGAATTGGGCCACAAAACTGACCCAACCCAGATCTAAAGCCCGGTTAATGCCGTCAAGGCTGTCCCAGCCAGCCGCGCTATGCGTGGGTGCGATTCTGTTGTGTCTTGAGCGTCGAATCTGCTACCCGCGGTTACTGAACGATCTCTGTAGTGCCAAACACTGCCGGCTGCTGAAGTACAGTGGTCAGTTTTATCTGGAATATGCAGAAACTTTGGAAGTCGAAGACTTTCAGGCACCTGTTCAACGCCACAAGGTGAGTGCAAAAATGGCCGCGCTGTTAGATCGGGGAATCCAACGAAAAAAGAAAATAGACCTTGCCGACCTGGCTATGCCGACTGTCTTGAGTGAACTTGAAGAGTTATTACCTACTTCAATACGAACTCGAATGAATGGCAGTCCGATAGGATTGATCGACGCGCTTTGCACGGTGGTCGATCACGCTAACCGTGTCCAACTACCCGGTGTTCTTGCAGCGTCTCTCTCTGGACGGATTCCGCCTACCAGTCTGCCATTGCAGGATTGGATTCGGGCACTGAGGGGCAAGCAGCTTTGTTTACCCTCTATGGATACGGGGATTGATCCGTCGACAGATATACAACAACTCATCAACGAATCGGTACTCAAATACCGGGGCCATCAGATCAAGGAGAAGCTCGATTCCAAAACCCGACAGTCCAATGCTCACTCGTACTATCAAGCGATTCGGATCATCCTCAACACTTATACTAAAAGCACCGCAACCAGTTGTTCTAACCAGGTAGAACAAACGAATGAACGGTGGGCTGGCCGTGTGAGTTCTACCGTATTGTTACTCGGACAATGGATCGCTTATCGCATCCGTGAAGGGAAGCGTTTTCGTTCAGGTCAGCTTGCCATCAAATCAGTCGTGCAATATTTCGGAACTTTAGCGGGTAGTTTCAAAGAGCTGGGCTACGACCACGACCTATTAACCTGCCAGTCCGAGGAAGTGACCGATTTTTATGCGGATCTTATCGAACTGCGGGAGCTGGTTAGCCAGTCTACACCTTATTTCTTTGGTGTGCTTAAAGACTTTCATCGATGGGCTGCCAGTAAAGGCATAGCACATCCGATGTGGTCTGAGTTGGATATCAGTGATGCTGAACGCACCGTAAGGCCAGGCCTGTTATCGGATAAAGACTACTTGAACAGCCTTCGCCTCTTAATGAGCCAAGAGTTTGAGGACAACCATTTCAAATACTTTGCAGGCTTTGTCTTAATCGCCTGCTATCGATTCGGGCTTCGAAGCTCGGAAGCCATTGGATTAACACGGGAGGACTGGTGCGAGATCGATGGTCAAATCGTGGTTTTGGTCAGAAACAATCGATCTCGATCGCTCAAAAGCCAGGCATCCAAACGCGCCGTTCCATTATTGTTTGAACTCCATGAATTAGAACGTCATACCCTGGACTGGGTTATCGGTCGATACGAAGCACTGGCCGGGAACAAGACCAACAAACCAATGTTTTGTGAAGGCGAACGGCTTAGTTTAACCACTGGCGTGGGTATGATATCCCCGACACTTATCCAAATCCTTCGCCATACAACGGGAAATTCAGGCATGGTGCTTCACCATTGCCGACATGCCTTCTACAACCGCATAGCAGTTGCTCTATTGAATATTGATACTGTTTTGGCTCGCAAACTATTACCTTCAGATCAAGACGCCCAAACCCTTCGTCAGCTGGTATTGGGAAATCAAAATCATATCTCCCGTCGCAACACGATGGCAGTTGCCCGACTTCTGGGGCATCGATCGGTCCATACAGGACTACTCAACTACAACCACCTGATGTGTGATTGGGCGGATGCATGGGTGGGGCATCCTCCTAGTAGCCGTATGAAGTTGCCTACAGCTGTCAACCTTGAACAGTTTCCAGAGCGCCTACGTCCTAAGGACTCGGAGCTAGAGAATGCATTGCCACAGTATCATTCATGGACGTTTGATCGGCTACTCATGCTGTTAAAACTGATTGCCCAAGGAAAAACGGTCGCACAAGGCGTTTCGATGCTGTGGCTTCCGCCCGATAGAACACCAGAGTTAGAGCACGTGCTTTACACCGTAGGTTCCCGAATGTGGTACAGCCAGAAAAAAGGCGATGAAGAAGGAAAAGCCGTTAGTGAAATGGAGTTTTTGTGCCGCATTACCGACGATGGATGGGCGCGACTGATTGAGCACAGTCGAACGAATAATCACCTGTGGACTGGAGCACACCAGTTGATCGATGAACTGCCCTACATGGTAGGACCGACACGGCAGGTGCTCTTGCAGCATGATCACCAGTTTGAGCTGATACACTCTTTTCTCGAGTCTATGCAGATGCCCAAAAGCTTAATTCGGGTCACTCAATCGGGGGACAATTCAGAGCTTTCGGATCTGGCTAAACAATTTGGTTTTAAGACACTAACGCCCTCGCAGGCAGGAACCGACAAACGTCCCTTTAGGCTGGATCCGTTTCGAGAAGAGACCGGAAACCGCCGTCGCTATAACCGCGATTATTGCAGTCTGACGATTATCCGCAATCGGGAACAAGCCATACGAAGTAGCTTTGATCTTACGGTTGCGCTATTGGCGTTTGCTTCAGCCAGTCAATTTGCTCACTCGACTCGATCGAATCTGCCGGCTCCAGACTCTCCAATCTGATCTTAAACTTCTCCTTGGCCGAATTTCGGATGGGATAGGCTTTATACTTCCACGTGTTCTGCTGTTTTGAACCCTGCCAGATTTTTTCAAAGAATCGACCGGGCTCGAAAACCACCTGGAGTTCCTTGGTATTTGGATCCGTGGTGATCAAGTAACCGATATTTTCACTGCACTTAAACCCGTTGATGTGACAGAACCCTACGATAGGCTCGAGTGTTTCGGGAGCAGTTTCTTCGATGCGTTTATATCGACCTGATATTTGCGTAACTCCTAAGCCGGTTTGAACTTGATAAGGGGCACCGACTAATTTGGCGTCATGAGTTGTGCGAAACTTGTCCAGCAAAGGTGTGATCAGCAGCAATATTTCGGGGGACAGTACTTCTGTAGGCTCAGAATCCGGAGAAAATAGATCTTCGGAGAGTAAACTGAAAATCACACTTGAGATGATCTGCCTAGCTTCGTTGAGATCGCTCTGTGTGGGATTTCCATTAAATCCTACCGCTGCTGCTGGATACCAATCTGCTCCTGAAGAATCGGGCAAAATAGCGTATCGGTACTCAGCCACCATTTCATCACGACACCAATACGCCTGAATCAGGGTGTTTAAAATCCGATTGATGAGCATGGTCATATCGGTGATGTCTTTAGGTACAGCGCTAGGCCGACTGTCTTCTAACACGATCATCTCTCCGACTTGGTGAAACGGGTAACTATCGATAGGAGTGATGACAGCAACGGGGTGAACACCTAGGTTGGACTGTACCTTTTTAAACAGGACTTCTATTGCGGGCATTTGAGATTCCTCTGCTTTGCTGGCGTTGATTGCTTAACGGACTTTCCGTCTTCTTTTGTCCAGACTAACGCAGTGGAGGAACGGAGGTTTCGCTCTATAAGGGGTGTTTTACCCCCTTTAGGGCTTAATTATTCAAAATTTTGGGGTTATACCGGCCTTGCCAGCGAAATGCCCTGATTTTCGGAGCGGAAATAGATATCTTCCGGCACTTGAAATAGTGAAGAAACGAAGCCTATCAATCGAGGCCTCAACGACGTTTATACGGGAACTCTCGGATGTGTTCCAGTAACAGATCCTTTGGGAGATCCGCTTCAGCAAAAAGCTTTTTGAAGTACAGCGCTCCACCAACGCCTGTCACTAAAAGGGCCACCAAAACAAACAGAAGGTATACGGTTAGAGTCGACATATTCGAGCCTCCTACGGAACTACGTGTTTGTTAAGTGTAGTAAGAGTTATCGTCAAATCTGGTGTTCAGACGGTTTAGATAGCTGACTTCCCAGGTTGTTGATTGCGGCTGTTAACCTCTACCAGCTCAAAAACAGCAAAGTCTTCAGGATCGCTTGCATCGGCGTATTCCTGGCGCAACTCGGCCATGCGCGATGCTGTCCAGTCAGGATCTGAATCGATTCTGCTCTCCAAGACCTCAATATGGCCTTTGTGCTAATCCCAATCACATAACTCACGGCCAAACCTCTTTTGTCCCGATTAACGGGTAAAAAATACAGAGGGATTCACGTGAAAGCGCTCAGACAGTGCCTGGATATGACTGCGAGTCAATTGGCGCGTGCCGTTCAGAATCATAGAAACCAAGCTCTTGCCGCCAATCTCGGCTTCCAGGTCGCTGGCTTTGAGCTGGTGCTGATCCATCAACGTGCGTAGTACCGCCACACCATCATCCAGGTTAGCGACACGCTGGTTAAACTCAGCAAACTCGGGGGCTTGCTCCTCCCAGTGCTCAATAGCCGTCCCCAGCAAATCAATCAGAGGGCGAAAGCGGTCATAATCCTCGACCAGTTCATCGAGCAAGGCCAACGCCTCATTGTAATCGTCCTCATTATCGATCTGGTACAGACAAGGCGCGTTTAAAAACAACTCGGTGGCTTTGTCTTTGACGATGGCAAAGTTCATCAGTCGGCCTCCTTCGCGTAACGCTTACAGAGCTTGTCATACTCTGCATGATTGACAATGTGTTTTACATACATGCGGTTGTCGCGGAACTCAATAAAGGCGATCAGGCGTAGGTTGTTGCCGCCAATATCAATCACCCACCACTTATCCTTGTAGGAGAAGTTGTCCAGACTTGAGAACACCGCTCTCAACTCAGCAGGAGTATGGAAGTTGCCGTTCCTCAGCGTTTTGTAGGCCGCATCTAACGCACTGGCATCATTGGGAAACTGTTTGGCAGCATCGTTAAAGGGGCGTCTTGAAAGAACGTGCATATCAACTCCTGTTCACATAATGTGAATGTAACACGCAAACAGGAGGTTTACAAACTGTGAACCATTTTTTAAGGTCAAGATTCCAACCAGCTTTTGCACAAAACGGATGATTGGCTTATCTCCATCCCAACCATGTTTTGCACGAAAGAGATGTGCTGTCGTCACTACCTTTGGCAGTCAATCCAACCTCAATTTGCAAATAGCCGTTAAGTCTCGAGAGGTGCCAAGCTACTACTGCCTACGTCCTCGTCCTCGTCCTCGTCCTCGTCCTCGTCCTCGTCCATCAATGGCATAAATTACTGCAAGTTTCAAAACCGCAAGACTGACCTCTCGTTTGATATACTCCGTCTATGGAGTCTTATCATCTGGAGGTTACAATGCCGGGTACATTAGAACATTCGCCTGATCGAGCATATATCCTCGCGAAAGGACTTTTCAGGGCTGCAGAACAGCTTGGTTTGACGCCGGCTGAGTTAGGTAAAATGCTGGGGGCTTCTGAGGGGGACATCGCCCTACTCAAAGAAACCATGGCAATTCAACCCAACTCCAGAGAAGGTGAATTAGCTCGTTTACTGATCCGGGTTGCCCAATCCCTGACAGAACTGTCAGGAGACGATAACGAATGGATAACACGCTATATGCGTTCCACTAATAAAATGACCGGTGGAATGCCTGTCGATCAACTCCAATCCAAGCAGGGGTTAACCCAGGTACTCAGCTGCCTAGAGGCTTTCAAAAATCACGCTTAGCCGCATCCCGATAATGCCTCTTTTCCTTTCCTGTGTTGTGTCGCACAATCTCTGAACCGACAAGCCACTAATCCTCGTTATTGTTGAAGTATTGACCTAATAAGCCCGCTCGCTGGGTCGGGATAAGCCACTGCGCTATGGTGTTAGCGCGTGAAAATCTCGACATGATCGAACAGTGCCGATGGTTTTGCAGTCGGGTGTTGTAGATCTTATGACTTGGCGTATTCTGGTTGGCGAGTTCAACAAAGCTTGTTGTATCCGACTGTAGGTTACGAAAAAGGTGGGAATATGAGTAATCGGGTTTTATTTCTGGATCTTGACGGTGTGATACTACCGGGCCGCGCGTTGCACACGGCGCATAATGCACCGCTGGTCGAAGCTTTTCGTCAGGGGACGCCATTGGCTGAGGTCGGTGAGCAGTTGCAATTTGCCCCCGACTGTCTGGAACATTTACGCCGTATCGTCGAGAGGTCCAATTGCAAACTGGTGGTGATCTCAACCTGGCGAAAAACCTTCTTCGGTGGCGACAAGCGTCGCTGTATCATTGATGTACTGGTTGATAAAGGCCTGTCTCGCGATTGGTTTCACGAACACCCCGTGGCCCCCTACAAAATGACCAGTGCCAAGGTGCACGAAATTCTTTTCTGGTTGGATGGTCAGTCCGAGGATGTGGATTGGCTGCTACTGGATGACGATGTCGGTGTACTGAATGGATTATCAGAACCAGCCCGTCATGTTCAAACGGATTTCGAGCAAGGGCTATCAGACCGTGAAGTCGAACAGATTGTAACGTACTGGCGCTGCTAGCCAAATCAGCCTCGGGCTGTATCAGTCAACGACAGGTCGGTGCCCTGCTACGCAGCCATATTCTCTCCCAATTCCCGCCACTGAAGCATCGGCTACCTTTTGAGTACCTAGTATGTACTCAACGATGTACCGGAGGGTTCCCATGGCTAACTTTACACGCCGTCAACTGCACCAACTGGTCTGGCAAGCCCCGCTAAGCCGTCTAGGAAAACAGTACGGCATTCGACCCCAGCTGATTGCCGAACAGTGTGACCGCTTCGACATTGCTCGACCCAACTCTGGTTACTGGACCCAAAGGGCCTGTGGCACTGACACACCAAGGCCGCCCCTCGATAGCAGCCGCTATGCCGACGACCACCCCGTCACTTTGGCCGAGCGGCCGGCAGCAGATACGATGCTACCCGAGATCCCCGTGCCCCAGCGACTGATCAAACCCTTGCCGGCCATCCAACGTGCACGAAGCGTGTACCGGCCCCCCAGCATGGCCTATGACGTCATGCTGTGGCTGCCACGGCAGGAAACCGACGCCGCTGCATTGTCCGTGTCCAAGGGCAGCTTTTCACGGGCGTTGCGGCTATTGAATGCGCTGCTGAAAGCCTGCCACCAACGGGGGTGGCGCACCGCCACACGGTGGGACAACCGCACCTACCTCAACACCGTCACCATCGAGGCGCAGACCCTTGGCTTTCGATTACGGGAGCGGTTGTCCCAGGTCGAACGCCCCTTGTCGACCGATGAGACCCACGCCCTGGAACGAGGCGGCTGGGTCTGGCACCGCAAGATCAATGCCCCCACCGGAATCCTGCAGTTCACCCTGGAGGCGTGGATACCGGAATTACCCCGGCAATGGGCCGACACCAAAACGCAACCGCTGGAGCAGCAGTTGGGCGCCGTGATCGTGGGGATGGCCCGAGCGGCCGAGATGTTACGGGCACGGGCGCAGGCAGCGGCCAAGGCGGAAGCCCAGCGCCAGCATCGACACCACGTGCAACAACAACTGCAGGCCCAGCAGACGGCCTGGACCCAGCGGGCCGACGTCCTGCCGGCCCTGGTCTCCGCTTGGCAGCAGACGGAACAGCACCGGGCTTTTCTCACACACGTGCGCCGTCAGTGGCTGGCACGGGGGCCCCTGTCCGCGGCGCAGCTTGCATGGTTACAGTGGGCGAATACCGTGATGGACGCGCGAGATCCCCTCTCCCAGCTGTCAACCGAGGCGCTGCACCCTTGGGAGGACACCCACCCGTTGACCCAGTGGTTACGGAGCGAGACCGCCGCAGGCAACGCTGAGGAGCCGATCATATTGTCATCGCTGCCGTTTTCCGTGGAGCAACTCGAGGCCTACCTGGCAGACCGTGCTTAGACTGCGCCTAATCGGGGATTACGGTAAACGAACCTCCCCACTGCCAGGATCCTGAATACCTCACTCGTCTAAACTGTACTCCCAGTTTTTATTTTCGGGAGCCCAATCATGCAACGGCAAACCAAATCCGTGCCTGAGAGCACGCTCAGCACCCTGGTCGAGAGCGGTGCCATCCACACTGCCTACATCGTTGAAAACGACCAAGGGCACTACTACCTAGTCTTGGCCAGTGGCAACCTCGATTACCGCCTCGAGAAAAAACGCGGCGGCGAGCGCCTGTTCAAAAGCCTGGATGCCGCCGCCCACTGTCTGCGGGCCATCGGCATCACCCGCTTCCGGGGACGGCTCAAGGAGTTCAGGCTCGGCCGTGAACCGATCCTGGACTGATGACGGTTAAAACCGAGCCGTCGCTACCGGACCGTCTTGGCTGCAGATCTTAGCCCGGTCCTAAGTTGTGAGATCAAACCCGACATACGACGCCCGTTTCACTTCGAACACACGCCCCGGTTTTAAAGGATCACCGTTATTTGCGACCAAAACGAAGATCGGCGATTGCTTCCAAATTTTCCAGCACGACCGGGTTTGCTTTTGCATGATCCGTCTTATCCGTCGGAACCTGCAGCAACTGCAGCATGTAGATAGCGGTTGCTTTGCGGGTGGTGACCTCCAAGACCCCGTCCTTCATGCAGCGCTCCATGGCGACTAATTGCTGTTGTTCCGGGCTTAACTCCGGATGGGGAATGAGTCGCAGGGTGATGTTCTCATGCCACAGATGATCATCTTCGGGATCATTGATTCGTTCAGTCACGAAATCTACGAACTCGATGACGCGACCCAGGAGAAAGTCTCGATAGTCACCATTCTTTTCGCAGTATGCCCGTACATGCCAGCGATACCCGGAAGAAACTATGGCATGAGGGGCGATGATACGTTCTTCCCCCAAAGGATTCGTCATCGATGCATAGGAAATCTCAACACGCAGCCCCTTTCTGCACGCCTCAACCAACCCACGGACGATGTCGGGCGAGGTGCGTCTTGGCGGGGCTCTTAGGGTAAATGTGGGTGTACTGGGTAGGTCGATTCTTTCAATGCCACTGTGTTCAAGCAGACTATGGGAATCGAGCATCTGTAGATACTCATCGACGACCCCCTGGGTGTATTTGGGGGTAAAGGTTGGCGAGGGGCGATAGCCTTTAAGGCGTGGGTCATAAACCAGGTTACCGTCGGTGAGGTCTTGATACTGATTGATATCCCGTGAGGCCTGCTGGCGTTTAATACCGAACGAGGCGGATAAGTGATTGGTGGTCAGCCTGCCGTCCCACAGTGACACGATCTCAATCAACCGAAACCGTAACAGCGTCTCCCATTTGATCTCTTTGTCGTCCACAGCGCACTCCTTCTCTTTTTTGTTACATGTAGCGTTAAGTCGACATGTATATGTATCCAATCTATACATGTACTTAAAAAGTACATTAACATAACTCCCATAGCAAACACTCAGGGAGAAAAAACATGCTGACACAGCACGCGGAACAACGAATACAGCAGCGCAGTATCTCTGAATCGTCAATCGACCTGCTGACAACGTACGGCGAAGTGGATTACCACCGTGGTGCTGAAATCTACTTCTTCAGCAAGCGCAGCTGGAATCGATTGTGCAGGGACAAGGCGTGTTCAACGCAACAGAAGGATAAGTTGAAAAACTGCTATGCCGTTTTAGCGGACGGTCGAGTGATCACGGTCGGTCACAAAACCCACCGGTTTAAGCAGGGGCGCCACTGAGATGCCGCAGAGTTATGGGTAAAAAAATTACCCCTCAAGTTTGACAGGGAACAGGAATGCCCCAAGGAAGGGGTCGCCAGGGACGGCACTTTTTTAATTTAAGGAAACGTAGCGGATGCGAGGTTAAAAACCATGGCTAAGCCCATTGAGATCATTTGCATTTTCGATCGTTCAGGATCGATGCAGTCCATCATCGACGAAGCGGTGGCGGCATTTAATCAGTTTGTTGAGCAACAGAAGGCGGAACCTGGCAAAGCACGGCTGACATTGGTGTCATTTGATAACCACTATGAGCTGATTCATCAACGCATGAAGCTGAAAGACGTACCACCCTTGGAACGCACTCAAGTTGAGCCGCGTGGGATGACTGCGTTATTTGATGCCATCGGCCGTACGATCAATAGCGCCAAGCCGGATCGCAAGACCATCTGTCTGATTCAGACGGATGGTATGGAGAATGCTAGCGAGGAATACCACGGAGATCAGATCAAGACACTGATCGCTGAGAAAGAAGCGGCCGGGTGGGAGTTTGTCTTTATTGGTGCCGGTATCGATGCCATGGCAGAGGGCAGTAGAGCGGGGATTGCAGCTGACAAGTGCTACCAGGTTAGCAAAGACTCGGAGGGGGTGGTGCTAGCACAGAGTGTTCTGTGTGAAAAAACCACCCGTTTCCGCCAACTTCACGACAGCGTGTGATTCAAGTAAGTGGTGCCGTTATTAAAAAGGCGTTTTTGACAGCTAACCAAGGAGTGCTGCATATGGATATTTCAATGGTCATGGCTTTAGGTTCTGGATTGGCCTTGCTGTCGGCTGGGCTAGGCTGGCTGTTTGCCCGAGTGGGCTATCAGTCAAAGTTAAAGCTAAAGGATCTACGGCTGCAAGCAGCGGATCAGAAAATTGCGAACCTGACGTCGTTGAATGAAGCCGCACAACAGACCTACGCGACGTTAAGAGAGGAGAAGCAGGCGCTTGCACTGTCGGCACAAAAACTCCAATCGGATGTTGCGGCCGAACTTCGGCGTGTGGAAGAGAGAGACGAGGCACTTCGGTCATTGCGCCAACAATATCAGGGGGAACAAGATTCGCGACAAGTCGCCGAGAAGCTAGTCAGCGAGTTGGCTGCGCGCCTCGAAGAGCAGCAGAAACAAAATCTGGATGCACAAAAGCAGCTTGAAGAAAGCAAGCGGATTATGAAGGGCGAGTTTCAAAATCTCGCCCAGGAAATTTTGGACTCCAAGGGCAAACAATTCAGTGAAACAAGCAAACAGCAACTGGATACCTTGCTCAGTCCGTTTCGCAGCCAAGTGGAGCAGTTTCGCAAGCGCGTGGAAGAGATTCACGGCTCGGAAACCGAACAGCGCGCGCGGTTGAACGCAGAGCTGGGGGTATTGAAACAACTCAACCAGCAGATGTCCGATGAAGCACACCAACTGGCGACTGCTCTCAAAGGGCAGAAGAAAATGCAGGGTAACTGGGGCGAATTGGTGCTGGAAAATGTGCTCGACCGATCCGGATTGATTCAGGGTGAAGACTATCGGCGCGAGGTCAGTTTCACGACCGAAGAAGGTCGCCAACGCCCGGATGCCATCGTCTATCTGCCGCAGAAGCGTCATCTTGTCATTGATGCTAAGGTGTCGCTCAACGCCTATACGCGCTATGTGAATGCCGAAGATGATGCTGAACGCGCCCAGGCGCAGAAGGAACACGTTGCCGCAATTTCTGCTCGTATCAAAGAGCTGGGTGATCGGAGCTATTTTGAACTCAAAGGGCTCAATACACCTGAAATGGTGTTCATGTTTATCCCAGTCGAGTCAGCATTTGTCGAGGCATTGAAGGCAGATCCTCTGTTGTTTGAGCAAGCGTTGCAGCAAAATGTACTGGTCGCCACGCCGACGACGCTGTTAACCAGCTTGAACATTGTCCGCCAGCTGTGGCGCTTTGAGGACCAAAACAAACATTCGACGGAGCTCGCTGATCGCGCGCTTAAAGTCTACAACAAGTTGAACAGCTTCTTGGGATCGATGACGGAGCTGGGCAAACGCCTGGGCAAGGCGAGCGATAGCTACGATGCGGCCATGGGACAGCTGCTTAATGGTCGGGGTAATCTGGTCAAGCAAGCCAATGATTTCAAAGCGCTCGGTGTGGCCGTTAAGCGGGAGATCGATGAGGGACTGGTCGAGCGGGCAGCCCTGGAATTGCCTCACGCTGTTGCTGAGGATTCGGTGTCGACGGATGAACTGACCGTCGTAGCTGAAAATTGAATGGATACTCAACAAAGGACTAAGCTGATGAAACAATGGAACGTTAAT
Source organism: Motiliproteus sp. (assembly GCA_026196225.1). Classification (GTDB taxonomy): domain Bacteria; phylum Pseudomonadota; class Gammaproteobacteria; order Pseudomonadales; family Balneatricaceae; genus Motiliproteus. Next base: position 36,663 of record JAPHRD010000096.1, on the reverse strand, counting down.
GAACTGGAGGAATTTGGTCGAGTTCAGCTGTCTCCCAGTTTTTTCATGCGAGATTTTTTGTTCTCAGAAATTTCACAGATTCAGGGCATACCCAACCTGCCCGATCATCCCGAGCTTGCCATCGTTGCGGGTAAACAATTGTGTGAACAGATTCTTGAGCCGCTACAAGATGCTTGGGGTCGGCTTGCCATTCGCTCGGCCTATCGAAGTCCCGCCGTTAACCAGTACGGCAATGAGCATCGGCTCAATTGTTCGCGTAACGAGGCAAACTATGCGGCACATATTTGGGATCATCGTGACGCGCATGGCAACCTCGGTGCGACCGCGTGTATCGTCGTGCCTGCATTTATCGAGTACTTTGAGAAAACGGGTGATTGGACAGCGTTAGCCTGGTGGATTCATGAGCATATACCGGCCTATCACGAGATGTGCTTCTTTACTAAGCTGGCGGCCTTCAATATTCGCTGGTACGAAGACCAAGAAGCGCCGAAGACGATCCGCTCTTACGCCATCAATCCACACACGGGGGACAAGAAAGCGCTTGTCGACCGTGGCCGTTTGAATCCGTTCTATGTTGATAAAGCGCTTTCAGATTTCTATGCGGACCTGTCTGCACGATCAGCCAACTCTGACCTCACGGATCGAACTGTATCGACGTGCCCTCCTTCTGCCGAGGCGAAGGCCGCGGATACTTCCAACCAGTCTACTTCGAAAGAGTCTGTCGCTCTTCAAGCACCGGTTGAAGCCGAATCAGAATCGATCAGCCCGGAAGCACAGCTAAGTGATTTTGCATCCCGTCATGGTTTGAGAACCCGACCGACAGGTGGCGCTCGGTCCAATGGCTTGATGTTGTGTAAGGGAACAAAGACGGTCTTTAGCCTGTACTTCTCAGGTACTGATCAGCCCGGTTTTCTTGAGGTATCGTTCAATCCTAAATTTTGGACGAACACTCAAATCGAAACCTTGAAAGGTTGTTTTGCTGAAGCCGAGGCGAAGACTTCTCATAAGTGGCCGCGTATGGGTTTTAAACGCAGCCAGTTGGGAGCGGCGCTCAGCGCGATCGCCCAACTCAAATTCTGAGGTCATTTGAGCAGAGGCGATTGGTTATGACAGCGCAGATTCCGGAAAAAATCCGCCTGGATGGACAACGATTTTCGATGTGCAGTACGCCCCTGAACGACTTTGTAGCCCTGGGAGGAAGGCTGCCTAAATTCGCGGTGACATGCACGGCATTATGGCGAGGGTATATTGGTAGCTGGGAGCTTCTAGATGGTCGATTGTATCTGAATGGGCTGACGGGATCTTTGGAAGACGGAGAGGAAATCACCCTGGCAACCCTCTTCCCTGATTTTCCAGATAGGGTGTTCGCACATTGGTACTCAGGAACCCTGCGCATTCCTCAAGGGAAGTTGATTGAATATCACCATGCGGGATTTGCGAGCGAGTACGAGCGTGATCTACTCCTCACCTTTGAGCGAGGTATCTTGCAAGAGCAAGATGTACATCAGAACGGACTCGCTGACAAAGGTGCGCCGGAAGGGTATTCAATCGCGGCGATGACGGTCTTTGGGTCGGATCGCAAGAGGGACGAGTCGTGATGATTTACCTGCTAGCGTATATGGCTGTGGGCGTGCTCCTTCTTACACTATTTCGACAGATTGCCCGCCGCAAAGGAGAGTGCGATGAACCGCTCATGGTCCATAAGTTACTGTGCGGCGGGCGAGAGGATCTGTCGATCGCAGAGCACATAAAAGAAGCTTCTTCTGAACTCTTCGCGATGACAATGCTGGCGACCCTATGGCCATTGTTGTTGGTCTGGAAAGCGATCGATTCTGTCACGGGTCAGCGTGTTCGGGAGGTTGCTCCGCCACCCGTCTTTAAAGTTGAGTATTCCGACTTGATCGAAAAGTTAACCGTTCACCAGGTGGAGCAACGTGAACGCGTGCAGGATCCGATGAAAGCCGTACCTGATGTGCCGTTCGGCCACCTGAACTCCGGATGGCGCTCCTTTATCGATGGCATGCAGCCCACTCAAGAGCTGTGGTACTTTTCTGCACAATGGGATCGATCACACCGGCAAGAGCTGCGGACAGGCTATGCCCTCGTGAAGGACGATGAAATATGCAGCCACTACTTATCAGACGTGCGCAGGCTGGGCTGACCTGCTGTATCCAGCGCCGCTAAATCACACAGTGTTTCAAGGATCGTAACCATGTACAAAAGAAACGGACAGATGTACTTCTCCCCCTCTGATTTAACGCGGTACATGGACAGTCCATTCGCATCCTGGATGGATCGTTATGCAATTGAGTGCTCAGACCAAGCACCCGAGAAAGATGCACCCGACCTTCTGAAGGGAGTCCTGGCACAGAAAGGTTATGAACATGAAGATAACTTGGAAGCGCAGTTCAAGGAGCAAGGTTTAAGTGTTGCCAAAATTGAAGGCAGCGAAGAAAGTGATAAGCGAGAGCTGACGCTGGCCGCAATGGATAGCGGCGCTGATATCATCGTGCAAGGGCGTCTGGAGCTCGCTGATTTTGGTGGTTACAGCGATTTTCTAGTCCGGGTTGAGGGTGCGAGCAGATTAGGCAGCTATCATTACGAGATCTGGGATACCAAGCTCGCTTCTACCGTCAAACCGGCCTTCCTTGTTCAATTATGCTGTTATGCCGAAATGCTCGAAGCGATTCAGGGAAGAAAGCCTGCGAATCTGGTGGTTGCGTTAGGAAACGGCGGGCAAGCCAACTTCAAGACCCATGACTACTACTTCTACTACCGGTCTTTAAAAGATGCGTTTCTACAATCTCAGCGAGCGTTCGACCCGGCCAACATGCCGGACCCTGCCGACTCCAATAGTTGGGCGGACTGGTCTGATTACGCCAAGCAACTGCTGCTGGAACGCGATCACCTCTTCCAGGTCGCCACCATCACCAAGGGGCAGATCAAAAAACTCAACCGTGCGGGTTTATCAACGATGCATGCGCTGGCCCATTCTGAGTTGGAGTTCGTCAGTGGCATCAATGCGCCAACATTCGCACGCTTAAAGGCTCAAGCAAGCATCCAACTGCAAACGAAAGAACGGCAAGATGTTGATAACTCAGCCCCCCCGAGCTTTGAAATCCTGCGATCCGCAGTGGGTGAGAAAGCGGGGCTTGCGCTGCTACCACCGCATTCATCTCTCGACGTTTTCTTTGATATTGAGGGATTCCCTTTGATTGAGGGAGGGCTGGAGTATCTGTGGGGAGCCACTTACTTTACCGAGCAGGGAGATCGGGCCTTCAAGGACTATTGGGCGCACGACCACGAGCAGGAAAAACAAGCCTTTCAATCGTTTATCGAGTGGGTTTATGGCCGCTGGCTGGCAGACCCTTCGATGCACATCTACCACTACGCTAATTATGAGATCGCGGCCTGTCGAAAGCTAATGGGGCGTTACGGCGTCTGTGAGTTTGAAGTGGATCAACTGCTGCGTAACGGTGTGTTTATCGACCTTTATAAGATCGTTAAAGGGGGACTGCTGCTGGGTGAACCCAAGTATTCCATCAAAAACGTAGAACACCTGTATCGAGGAGGAAGGGAAACCGAAGTCGGCAGTGGTGGAGATTCTGTGGTCGTCTATGAACAGTGGCGCACGCTGCACCAATCGGGAGAGCAAGGAGACAGTTGGCAAACCTCGAGCATCCTGAACGACATCCGTGAATATAACATTGATGATTGCGATTCCACTCAGGAACTGGTTGGGTGGTTGCGTGAGCAGCAAGCAGAGCATGACATCAGTTATATTGGGCAGTCCGAGGTGCTTGAGGTCGAAGTGTCTGAAGAGGTAACTGAGCGGACGCTGCTCCGTGATCGCTTGCTGGCATCCGCCAGTGCACAGGACCAGGAAAATCCGTCCCGAGCAGCTTTAACGGAGAACCTCGCATGGACGCTGGAGTTCCATCGCAGAGAAGCCAAACCCGTCTTCTGGCGGATGTTTGAGCGTCTTGGACTCAGTGACGTGGAACTCATTGATGATTTGGATTGCCTTGCGTGCTGTGAACGCACCCAGCGGGAGCCGTTCCTGCCCAAACCCCGTGCCCGCAATCATGCCTACGAGTACCAATTCGATCCTGCTCAGGAGTTTAAGGGTGCATCGTCCCAGTTCTACCTACTCGGTGTGGAAACTGACGACGGGAAAACGGCGAAGGTGACCTATGTAAAAGCCGAGAGCCAACTGGAAAACGGTCAAATAGTGCTCCAGGCCAAAGAACCGCCGCCATCGACCCTGTCCCTGGTTCCAGACGAATACGTTCACCCAAGTCCGATACCAGAAGCCATTGAGCAGTTTGTTCGGGACTACGAACAAGGTGACGTAAAGGTGGGTCATTCGGCCATTTTAGACTTCTTATTGCGCTCCAAACCGCGCTTTCAAGCGGGCTTCACATTTCCAACAGACACGGGAGAGATTGCTCCAAGTCAGGATTCAACGGAAAGATTGCAGCAGGTGATTGATGCCGTATGCCATCTCGATAGTAGCTACCTCGCAATTCAAGGACCGCCTGGTGCTGGGAAATCCTATACCGGAAAACACGTGATCGCAAAGTTGCTGAAATCGGGCGCTAAAGTCGGGATTGCCAGCAACAGCCACAAAGCGATCAACAACCTGCTGCTAAGCACCGCCCAATACTGTGCTGAGAAAAATATTCAGGGGCGCTTTGCTTGCACCAAAAACACGGATCCAGAACTCGAGCAGCTCGATATATCCCTACTGAAAAATAATGTATTGGCCGAGCAGGTTGAACCTGCCTGTGTTCTTGGGACAACAGCGTGGGGATTCTCACGGGAGGATATGGCCGGTCAACTCGATTATCTATTTGTGGATGAGGCAGGCCAGGTTTCCGTTGCGAATCTGATCGCCATGAGCCGATCCGCTAAAAACCTGGTGTTGATGGGAGATCAAATGCAATTGGGGCAGCCCTCTCAGGGGACACATCCTGCAGAGAGTGGCTTGTCCGTGCTGGATTACCTGCTCCACGAAATGCCGACCATTCCACAAGACATGGGCGTGTTTCTAGGCACGACCTATCGCATGCACTCGCATGTCAATCGGTTCATCAGTGATCACATCTATGAGGGCAAGCTCGAGTCTGATCCAACTACAGATAAGCGAATTATCGAGGTTCCTGAAGAAGCTCAAATAGGGCTTTCTTCGGGCACCTTAAACAAGGAGGCTGGCATCCTGTTTGTGCCGGTCGAGCATGAGGGAAATACACAGGCTTCGGATGAAGAGGTGGAGCAGATCAAAGCGTTGTCTGGACAGCTATTGGGGAGGATATTTCATACAGGGGATCCAAGCGAACCCACCCGTCCGATTGGCTGGAACGACATGCTCTTCGTTGCCCCATACAACCATCAGGTGGCCAAGCTCAAACAGGCTTTGGGCGAGCAAGCAAAAGTGGGAAGTGTGGACAAGTTTCAAGGGCAAGAAGCGCCTATCGTTTTCCTGAGCATGTGTGCAAGTGATCCGGCTGAATCACCCCGTGGTTTGGATTTTCTGTTTGATAAGCATCGGATCAATGTTGCGATATCGCGCGCACAATCGCTCGCGATTATAGTCGCTAACCCTGCGATTGGAAGAGTGATCACGAGTAATACAGAGCAGTTGAAGTTAGTTAACTTGTTCAATGCGATCACCATGCAGAGTTTGGATACGACAATCCCATAGAAAGATTCAGAAAGAGCTAGCCGCAAGCCGTATATTTGATTGGAAACTCAAAAAGTTACGTGGCAATATCAAACCAATATGCAACATCAAATGAAGGACCGGGTATGAAAACCCCACAAAATGGATTTATTTCTTACCTAAACTCGTTACACAACGTTACTGCTAATGGCGCTAACGCGCTCGCTGAGTCGCAAGCCCTAAGCCCATATTTCTCTGAGCTTTACGAACCCTTCCTGATCGTTGAGCAGCTAGTTTATCTCCTTCAAGATGCCAGTGAGAGAGTGGTAGTTCTCACCGGTCACGCAGGTGACGGAAAATCCACCGTAGCTCTGGATGTGCTTAAAAGACTTCGAGGACTTGATCTAAAAGAGCCATTAGATAAACCGCTAGCCGAGCTTGAAGAGATCCCCGAGTCACATGTCTGTATCGTTAAAGACATGAGTGAGTTGAGTGCAGAAAATAGAAACACGTGGCTAAAGCAAGCATTCAATGATCAAGGAAGCTGGTTGATCGTCAGCAACACCGGGCCGTTACTCCAAAGTATTCTGAGTTATGCAGAAAACCATGGTGAAGCCGTACAAGGTTTGGAGAGCAATCTTCTAGAAGTGTTAGACACGCCCCTTGACGATACGCTTTCTACAGAGCATACGCTCAAAGGGCTTGGAAAAGACCTCGTCATTGTCAACTTGACTCTACTAGATAACGTTTCTCTTGGTTCCAAGCTTCTCACAAAACTCGTCAATCACTCCGCCTGGAGTGCTTGTAACAACTGTTCAGTCTCAGAAGCTTGCCCTATTAAACTCAATCGGAACGCTCTTAAAGAGTCAGTAGATATTGTAGAAGAGCGTATTCGGTGGATTTACAAGCGAGTAAACGCCTATGAGCAGCGATTGACTCTTCGACAAATGGTTGCGCAGATCGCTTTTGGTATTACGGGCGGTATGTCTTGCGAAGAAGCCAACGAGATTGTAGAGAGTTCCACTGCCCAGGCACAAGACAAAGGTAGTGAAGGATTAGAGAGGATTATTTTCAGCGAAGGTTTTTTTGGTTATCAGGGAGGAAAACCTTCAGTTAATGCACAAAACCTTCATGCGGTTAGCCTATTGCAGCGCGAGCCTTTTGGAGCATCAGTGAGTGTTGCGTACGACAAAGCACTAACTCAATCAAATTTGATGGGGTGGGCTACAATACCAAAATCCTTAGAGTACCTTGTTACTCACTGGCGCAACAGAGCGGTTAGCTCCGAAGCTGTTAGATGGCGTTTCGCATTACGCCGCTTGGCTTACATATTCGGCAACGTGGAAGAAACTGCATCTGCCAAAGCTTATGGATTTCTAGATCACTTCGTTCGATCCCCTAGCCTTCGGGAGCTAGATGGATGGCAACTCGCTGGCAAGCTAACCCTTGGTAGGCGGGATACCAAACTACTAAAAAATACCTGTTTGCAAGTGTTGCTTGAGGTGTACTCTGGGTTTAGCTCAGGGCAATTTCGATCGCAGGACAACCTCTACATAACGCTCAGGCGCCCAGATCGAGCAGTAGTTCAACCCACCCAGTTGGTAATAAGAACAATCTCCTTTAAGGAGTTTTTCCTTGAATTCGATCCGGTAAAGCGTATTTTAATCTTGCAACATCAATCAGGGGCAAATCTCCCACTAACACTCCCTCTTTTGGATTATATCCGCCAGCGAGGGGTTGGCGAGCTAGGTTCAGCACTTTCACCCATCCATCGAGCTCAGCTCGATTGGTTTCAATCAGAATTATTACGAGCAACAGAAAATCAAAGGCGCTCCGAAGACGAGATAGAACTTCTTCGCGCAGGGATTAGCGGCGAGGTACAGATTCACCGCTTTTTAATGGACAAGGAAAATGGAGTTTTGGAGAGCGATGAATGATGGATCGAGATGACAATAACTCGACAATAGAAGCATTGGGTAAGCGTTTCCCAAGTTGCAACGCCAGCAATGTCAGCGCAGATGCGACAAACCCTGCAATTAAGCTATACGGGCGACGCTTATACAAGGACCAAACGCCCATTGAATACTTGGCTGAATTGCTCCTAGTTTTTTCATCTCCTAAAGGCCAGAGCAAAAACGCCGATTTTTCCTTTCGACTTCCTTATGACGAGACAGCCATATACTGGCCAGAAGATCGCATCGCATTGAAGTTATTCTCCTTCTTTCCCTCTTCAAAGCTAGAAACGAGACATCCTGTACATCAACAGGCCTACCGAGGCGCTCTAGATAGCATCAAAGATAGCATTGAGGCTCCGGATGAGGATAAGGATGAAATCGTCCGCTTATTACAAAGTTTGTTTGGCGGTTTTGTCGGTGTAGCAAAAAACCGTACATGGGTAACCCATAGTTTTTTACCGGCATCATATTCTTTGTTGTCTAGAGAGCTCGCATGGGAACACACGGCTGCTCTGAGAAACCCTGATCTGAAAGAACTCTCTAGTAACTCCTGGGATGATGCAAAGCGCCATTTCGCAGCGGATAAACACCTATTTATGGCAAGAGGAGGAGAACTGCTATTTCTTCAACTAGCCCATCTGTTCTCAATGGATCACTCTGAAATATTGAGCCAGTTGACGGAAAGTGATGAATACAAACACCTTAGGAGGACTAATATCGCTGCTCTTCAGAATGACGTAGAAGAGGGTATCAACTCGATATTAAAGAACTCCGTCGGTGAGCTAGATGATCTCGCCAATTTTATCGAAGGCTCCCTTGAGGACTTCAAGCTCCATCCAAAAAAATCTGCAACCTTAGGGTGGGTACCAACAACGTCGGTCATTGAAGCCTTATTGTTTGCTATCGAGCTGAGAAACATTTGCCGATCTTCTGTAGGCGATCTAGAGAAAATCGAGTTGATGCAGCTACTTTGCAGCCTGCATGTTCTTCGCTCTCTTTGCTTCCAGGCCAGAAGAGTTGATTCCTCAGATCAAAACACTGAAGGATTCGCAGGCAACTATTCATGGATTGCTGCTTCTCCAACGGCTAAGAGCGGGTCAGCACCAAGGAAGCTCGCAGAGGGTTCATTCATAGCGGTTGAAGAGATGCTTTATCGTGTCCTTCGAGTGACTGACCAACTTTCCGGTGGCAAGACCCAAAAGTTTAACGAAGCAGATAAACATGGCTTCCAGATCTTTAGAAAGCTTTCAAAAGAAATCGAGTTTGTCGTTCCCCGCACAGGCCGTGGCCAGCGCTTCGTACTACCACCAAATATTTTAAGACTTTTAGTTGCAGCACTTTTAAAACCAAACGAAAGAGTTCGACTCACCGAATTTTTCGATCGAGTCTTCGCACACTTTGGCATTGCACTAGGGAATCAGCAGCTGGCAAAAGCGATCAAATGGCACTCGCAAGGAGCTGAAACTCCTGACTACGCTGTAGCCTCTGATACCGCTTGGATTGAAGAAGCCTTGAAGCAGGGCGGCTTTCTTGTCGAGCTTTCCGATGCCGTTTCTATTGTTTATAACCCCTAAAGCAAGGAACATCGGGCATGAATCTGTTTGTCTCATCTTTAGCCGACTACCTTAAGCGGGAATGGCATAAGAGCCTAAATAGTACCGAAGGGTCTAAGGAAGCGCGCTTTATCGTACAAAGCCTAGGCCCCGATGAAGTGTTTGCACTTTTTGACCAGCTTGAAAACTACCGCCTCAAACTACAACAAGATCAATCGATCAAATGCTACTTCCGGGTTGCGACCGGTCTGTGGGAGGATTGGTGCAATAAAGAGGGAGAAGCGAAACTCCATCAAAGGATGCTTGATCTCGGCGCCATCGGATCCAATAACGAAAGAGAATGGATCGATGAGAAAGATCAGCTGACCTGGTATCGAAATCGCACAACTCGTGACGAGGGTGTGGATTCCTTGGTAGTCGTTCTCGTCGGCCTAGGGCATGCTACTGATCAAGGCGGGCTATCCGATTTTCACCAACTTGATGAGCATCGGGTATGGCGTGAAATGGGGAAGAGTTTCCAACCCTGGCTATCTGAACTAAATGAGCGCTTTGGGCTATCTGCTACTGAATCTGAGCTTACCAATTTCAACATAGTTCTTAGTAAACTCTTTGATATCAAACCACTTCGCCTGGTAAAGCTAGCCACATTTTTCGACAATCTAGTAAAGCATGGATATGACTTTTCTAGCTTGAGTGATTTGACCGAGAAGTTCTTCAGAGAGCTACTTCAGTGGAATATTCCGCCACTGCTCGCAGGTGATCAGCCTTTACGATTGAAGGGGAAAAAAGGTGCCCTAGCTCTAAGCGCCGCGGATAGTTTTATCTCGCATCAGCGCTACAAAACAAGTAATAATCAGAACAAAGATTGGAAGAAAATATCAGACTGGTTAGAAAACCCTGATAGTGAACTTCCCGAATCAATTACCCATAAGCCAACTTTTCAGGACATCAACGAGTACCGCGATGCCCTTCATGATTTTATCTTCAAAGCAGACGTAGGCGCGCGACAGCGTTTACTAACAATCGATGCCCTCCCGCTCCTTGAAATACTTGGTCAGAAAACTGTCACATCAACTTCAACGAAGAGTTCTGTTAAGGCCATTAATGGAACAGCACTAGAAGCCTTCACTCATGGAGTTTGGGAGTTCCTGAGCCAAAGCCAAAAGAAGAATGGTCAAGAGTACCTATCGGACAACCTAGAAGGCGTCAGTATCGAAATTGTTCGATTTGATCATGACTTAAATGCCGATGACGAAGAGGGGCTGTCAGGGAAGGACCTTGCCAAAGAGCTACTTACAGGTTGCCTTGGAGGGTTGGGCCAAATATTTGACGAAATGGAATACCGTTTACCCGTCGACTCTGACCAAGCGCAACTTACATGCAATCAATGGGGTAAGATAGTTCCCATATCCTTAGACCTTTCTATTGAAGATATACACCTAGGCACAAGCCGAGCTCGCCCCTCTGTTCAATTTCGAGTAGTGGCCTCATTTCTTGGTGAAGAAAATCCTGAAGCATCGGTTTATAAATGGCTACTACCTCCCACCCAGCCTCAACGCGTTCAATTTCAGTGCGCACGTAAAGCACTTTCTCTATGGCAGGAGAAAAAAACTGGCCAGCGTATTTTGCCGACCTTCAGGATAGCTCCCGAGGCCATGTCGGCTATTTACTTTGCCGCTGATGAAGAGGAGGCCAATAGGCTTTTATCGCAAGCATTAACCGACTTAGAACTCGTTAATCTTCTTGAGGGGCTACCGATAGACCAGGTCGATGATAGCCTTTGGCAAGCCCTGACATCATTTATAGACACATACCATAGCTGGCTAAACGACGCTGTAACTAGTGGGTTTTATGCCGCAGAGAAAAATCACCTCCCACCAGTCATCAGGTCTTTTGAAGAGCTAGTAGCACTGGTTCTAAATGAAAACATCCGAGGGAGTGCAGAGATATTAAGACGACTTTATAAAGCGCTCTTTGTCGTCGATAGTCGAGTTCAAGAAAACGATGAGTATATCCCCGCAGCTATTGCTTGGGGTCTATCCCCCTCTGTGCTTGAGTTAACCCTTGCTCAAGCGAGGTTTATTGCGGATGGCTTTCCTGAAGTCCTTGCCCAGCTTACCCTTGAGAAAGACCACAAACTAGCGTTCGAACGCTTGCAGGACTTAGCCCAAATACACCGCCCTCTTTCTGCATTGGTGGTCGATAGTGCCCAACAATTATCCTCTGAGATAAAGTCTTTTGGCTTGATCCACTATTTTGGGCCAGAACCATCCACTGAGAAAACGTTAGCTGTCCAAACATTACTTCGCCATAGCGAAAGTGATGATGACGAAAACATCAATGAAATCGTTCGCCCCTGCGAAGAGAGAGATGTCGTAGCTCGAGTGCTAGAAGATTATCAGCGGCTCTATTCCTATGCGCAGGACGGCCTGCGAATATTAGCTGTCAATATTAAGGAGCTGAATACTATATTGGCGGGCGTCGACCACTTTTTGAAGTCCTACCTTGAAAATACATCTAAAGGCTGGCCACCCTTCCATTGTTCGATCACTGTCTTTTCAACGTCATCCTCTCCCATGACGATGGAAGGTCGCCTAGCACAATGGCGAGATTACGTTCTCGATAAACACAAGGAGACCGGTCGGGGCGTCCACTTAAGAATTAGCCATCAATACGCCCCTAAAGAGAAAGTCGCGAACATTGTGGCAAAGGAGCGTCATGCCTATGACGTCGCGTTTTTGTTCCATTTCCTAAAAGACGGTCTTGTCGGTCGGGCCGATCCGGCCCTACCTTTTGAACACGATTTCGAAGATTGTTATTTCCCTATTGCCGAATATCCACGCCCTATTGAAACAGGAAGTCCAACACAGCGCCTAAGCCTTATCAGTAACCGCAGGCTGCGGGTGCAAACCAAGCATGCTGACATGTCCGCCCGTCTTCGATCGAGTGGCAGCGGCGGCTCCGACTATCTGATTTCAGGCCAAGTTGAGTACGCACCTTGGGAAGGCGTTGTAGAGGCCCTACATAGCAAAGCGCAATGGGTTGCTTGTGTTGACCCCTTTGTCGATAAGCAGCTTCTGAGCAAAGGAGATAAAGAAGAGCGGAAAATCGTCGGATTTACCTCGGGTTTAGGTGCTTATGGCGAGTTAAACCTTACATTATCAACGGAGCACGACACGCTGAAACAGCTTACAGACACAGTCTCTGACAGACTCAGCGGATTGCTGCCCCACTCTCAACTGGAACATCGGGAAGTTATTGCTACCCGAGTCGTTAACGAAGCCGAAGAGGTTATTGGCTTATCTTCTCTAAGGGCAGTCGTTGGTGCAGACGAGCGTATCCGAGAAGTCATTGGATTTGCTGCAATCAGGCGCTTACTGCAAAAGCCTTCTGGGCAGATGACCCAACTCATCCCGTTAGACTCTTTATCTCACTGGTTCGCGGGCAGCGATGTTTCAAAGCGCCCCGACCTACTTCAGCTGACGCTAGAGGTGAGAACGGATGATGTACCGCTTGTCCACGCAGAGCTGATTGAATGTAAGTTTGCATTGAACAACCCTGAACACTTAGCTAAAGCCTGCGAACAGATTGAAGAAGGGCTCTCGCATCTCACTAGCCTGCTGGCTCCTAAGCGAAACGATCTAGGTCGCATAGAGTTTGATCGGCGATATTGGTGGGCACAGCTCCATCGCGCAATAACCTCTCGCTCTGAAGTCAATCTATCGAAGCAAGACTGGCGTCAACTTGACCACAGCCTCGAACAATTAGCAGAAGGCCAATATGAAATACATTGGCACTCTGCCATTTTCACATTCTGGACGAATGTCTCTGATCCTCAACATCGCATTGCCCCCCTACCATTGCCGGCAGGAGTGATACAAAAGCCTTTTGAGGTAGAAGATGGCTATGTCACCAAACATTTCCAGATGGGTTATCAAGGCATTGCCAATGTGTTTTTGACTGAAAATCAAGCTCCTTTAGTACGCCTCGATGGTCCTTCAATCAGCTTGAAGGCCCAATCCAAAGGAGCGGCTTCTAGGTTCGCACCCTCTAGTACTGTGGAAACTAGTAATTCAGAGCACCGGCAAGACCCGTCTCAGGTGGACCAGTCATTAAAGCCCACACAGCCACCAACTGTTGATCAGGAACATAGTCCTCTTCATGGAAAGGAAAAGTCCGATGCTGTTGTACCGGCTGATGAGCTTAACGTCATCTCACAAGCTCCCCCAAAGACCGAAGCGGTACAACCAGTAGATAAAACCACTAACCAAGTGGAAGAAGAGCCAGCTAAAAGCACACCTGAACCTTCGCCGGTACTTGAATCAGGTTTCCATGTTCCTGAGAAGATTTTGATAGGGACTAAAGGCAATACTGACAGGCCCGTTTATTGGCATTTTGGCCACCCTAAGTTAGCAAACCGACACTTGTTAATTTTTGGTGCTTCAGGCTCAGGTAAAACTTACGGTATCCAGTGTCTGCTGGCAGAACTAGCCATGGAGAGAGTTCGCTCCGTTATCATCGACTACACCGACGGCTTTCTGCCAGCGCAGGTTGAACCGGAGTTTTCACAAGCGAGCGCGCCAAAAGATCACTTTGTTGTTAAAGACAAACTGCCGCTGAATCCATTTAGAAGGCAACTGCAAGAGATTGATCCAAGCATCCCGGCAATGGAAGAAAGTGCGTATCAAGTTGCAACACGGGTCGCGAGTATCTTTGCATCTGTCTTTCCAGATACAGGTAGCCAACAGATTCCCTCACTGATTAGAGTGATACAGTCGGGTTTAGAGGATGATCCTAATTTTAACTTAGCCGCTGTGTTAGATAGGCTTCGCAACGACAGTAAACAGGGAGAATCCCTGGCTAACAAGTTAGAGCCTCTTATTAGAGCAGAGCCATTTACTGGCGAAGATGATCAAGCGTGGGGGGAGATGCTTGGTGCTGGTGACAATTTTGTTCACATCCTGCAGCTCAAGGCCTTGGCACGAGAGATTCAAAAAATAGTCACGGAGTTTGCTCTCTGGGACCTTTGGGATTACGTCCAAAACTCAGGCAGCAAGAACCGACCAATCCCTGTCATTCTCGATGAGATACAAAACCTCAATCATGGTAGCGACTCTCCCATCGATAAGATGCTTCGTGAGGGGCGTAAATTTGGCTTAGCGATGATCCTCGCCACACAAACAACAAGCCAATTTAGCCGAGAAGCCCAAGACAGGCTCTTCCAAGCAGCCCATAAATTATTCTTTAAGCCGGCTTCCACCGAAATTGCTGATTTCGCAAAAATACTAGCTGACTCAACACCGGGCATTTCGCGAGAAGAGTGGAAGCAGAGGCTAACTAAGTTAGAAAAAGGACAGTGCTGGTCTCTAGGACCGGTGGAGCAATCATCAGGTACCTTCAAAGAAGAAGCTGTGTTGGTCAATGTGACCTCACTAGGTGATCGGGAACTAGGTAAAAAACGATGTTAGCGAAACAACCTAAGCTCCCTGTTAATTTTACTCAAGACTTCTTGCCTGAGCGCCGACTCATCTGCCAGCTCTTAAATCATGCAGTAGATGGCGCTTGTGAAAACAAAGAGCAAATAAGCGAGGCGACCGGTATCCCTACAGGCGCAAAATCAGGAAAAGTGGAGCCCATGATCCACTATTCCATCGCCATGGGACTGCTCGATGCATCCAAGTCGGGTGAAGACTGGACGTTGTCTCTTACCAAACTCGGCAGGATCATATTAGAGGAAGACCCTTTCTTAAGTGAGCCTGTTAGTTTGTGGATGATGCACTTAATGCTTTGTCGGATAGGTAGTCTAGAACTACCCGCCCGGGGCATAGCAGATGCCTGGTTTGCACTCTTCGGCGATGGAAACGTGCGTTTAAGTGATCGCTTTTCACAAGAAGCTTTCACTACTTTCCTCAATGATCGCCATGGGGAAAAAGCCTATATCAAAGGGCTTGCCGGACAAGTCCTTCGCAGTTACCTAGAAGAGAGCTGTCTTGGACTGACAAATGCCCTAGAAACTGATAAAGCAGGTTCAGACTCCTACTACACGCGCAACACGGCACCCTTGTCTGTTGAGTATTACCCCGCTTATGCGGCCTTTTTTTTCCAACTATGGGATGAGCTTTACTTGGATCAGAAGCAAGTGCTACTCAATGAGTTCTTTGAAAAAACGCATTTCCTATCTCAGTTAGGCTGGGATTCTCGGTCGACAAGCGATTGGCTGGACTGGATGGTCGACAAGGGCAAGCTACAACTAGATCGTCAGACGGGAGAGGCTCTTGCGTTGAGAACTATCGATACAGATTCCGTATTACGAGATATCTATTCCGAGCTCATCTAAGATCGGAGTAAAAAGGGAAGGTTATGGACAATCAAATTGGTGACTTGATTCGCTTTCACAAAGAGCGTTTCTTCGAAGGTGCCGTCCAGCTTGGATGGATTCAAAAAAGAACGGACCAAGCTCAACTCGCAGCTAAATCATTCGTCTTTCACGGCCCTCGATATCACGGAGAAAGCCCTGACGATAAAGACAGCATTGAGAACGGTTACCGCCTAAAAGATACGGCGAGTTTTGTTAAAGATCTGCTCAAGTCATTGCAAGCGGGACAAGAAGGTAAAGATGCCAATCCATTTTGGCTTGCGGTTGCCGGCTACGGTTCAGGTAAATCTCACTTAGCCCTCACCTGTGCCTCGCTTCTGTCTAACCCGACAAGTGAACTCGCCAAAGAGATTGTCAGCCATCTAACCCAAGCCGATAAGGCGATAGGGACCGAGGTTGATTCTCTACTAGGTTCAATAAACAAGCCTGCTCTCGTGCTTCCGCTAGATGGCATGTCAGGGTTTCATTTAGGCAACGCACTAAGCCAGATGGTGTTTAAGCAGCTCCATCTCTACGGTGTAGACGCTGATCCTATTCGGAATCTCTCCCCCAGATTTCAGACGGCTGAGCAGTTTGTAGAGCGGAACTTTGCCGTTCGAGAGGACAAGTTTACTTCTCAAATTCCTGGGTTAAGCCAGCAAGAGATCTGCACTCGACTTCGTGAAAATGACGAAGTAGTTTATGCGGAAGTGGACAGTATCTACATCGAGGCTAACGGTAGCCCCATTCCTATTGAGGGCCAAGAATCCGCTCAGGAATTGCTTGATACCCTAAGCCGTGTTTATTGCTCCGAAGATGGTCCTTTTTCCCAAGTAGTCATTCTGTTTGATGAGTTTGGACGCTACTTAGAATATGCTGCCGAACGTCCTAATCTTGCTGGCGACTCTGCCTTGCAGCAGATTTTTCAGGGAGTTCAAGACAACTGTACTAAGGTTCGCTTTATTGGCTTTATCCAATATGAGCTCAAAGCTTATCTAAAACGATTTGGCGGTGCCGACCTCAGGCAATTACAACGCTACATTACGCGTTTTGATGCAGCTGACAAGTGCTATTTGTCGACCAATCTAGAAACCATCTTTGCCCACATGATTGGCAAAGAAGAATCCTCTCTCGATACCCTCTGGCAGTGTTCATCAGCAGATCGTATTTACGAACTTAGCCACCAGAGGATGGCCAACACGTTACCTGGGTTTGAGCGATATCCGGTGTGGAACGACATCGAAAAATTCACACAAATTATCGGCCGAGGTTGCTGGCCGCTGCACCCTATGGCGGTTTGGTTTTTAACCCGACAGCGTGATGTGGTTCAGTCACGTTCTGCCTTAACTTTTATCAAAGACGTCATTGAGCAAGTAGAACATGAAGCGGCCTACGATGGATCTCAACTGAAGCAGATCAGCGCCGCTGAGCTCATTCTCAATAGCATGCTACCTGAGCTTGTTGCCGCGGAGCGAGAGGTGGGAGGCTCGCTTGCTGAAACATTGCAAGGTCTATTGGAGAAGTTTAAAGGCCACCTTGATCGAGAGCCGAAGCTTGCGCTCGCAGGTGTCGCAGTCCTCGAAAAGATGCGCATCGGCAGGCAACCTCGAGAGCTTGTCGATCAGTTGATTGCCGAATCGTCTGCGTTAACCTCTTCACAAGTTAATCGCGCACTGGAACAGCTTTCAGAGCTCGGGGCATTAGAGTGGAACCGTGACTTAGGCCAATACGAACTTCTCAGCGACGGGGCTAGTCGCGGCCAATTCCAACAGTGGCTACGTAAACAACAACATGAGGTCACAGCTAAATCTGTAAGAGAGTTATTTATCCGGCGCGGCGCCGTAGATATCGAGCTCGGCAATATTTCAACTGACTTTGCGATTAGTAACCAGATCGCGACGCCTGATTGGTTTTATGAAGCAAGCTTTGCACATGCTCAAACCATCGAAGCGGCCATCGAACGTGGCTTTAACGACTGGTCAAAAGCCCACCTGCCGAAAGATGCGAAAGGCAAAGTCATCTACTTATACCTGCACCCTGAAGATGACCTAGGAGAAGTTGAAGAGAGGGTTCAGCGCTCCTTTGCCAAACAATTGAGGCTTATCGGGCAACGCTCTGCACCGATTTGGGTGATTGGCCTACCCGACACCAGCGGCGCCATAGCCGAACAACTCACCCGACTCTATATCTTCGACGAACGAATTTCTCCTTCAGACCAAGAGCGCTTCCGAAGGTTTGTCCCTGATGAACAAAGCCGAAGCAAGAAGACGCTTCAAGAAGCTAGTCAGCAGGCCATTAAAACGCGCTGTTACTGGATTAGTGGATTTGACACCGCACCTAATGGACGTTTGAGAGTGGTTGGTACGAGTATATTTTCTTCCGTATACGATAGGTCACTGCCATTCCCCTTCGATGGTTTTGCTAGCGCAAATGGAGGAGGTGCGAAGGATGCAGCCCAACTTGCACGAGGCTTGATTGCTCGGCAGGTAGATGGGCCGTGGGTGCAATCTCAAACCAAGAGCATACGCAACAGAGTCAATGCGGTATTAGCTAACGGTTGGGGGGTGCTATTGCCCTCTGGAAAGCTGTGTGAACCCCAAGAACCAAGTGTCAGTGCTGTATATCAAGGCCTCTTAGAAGCACATCAAGAGAACCCTAGCCAATCGCTTCTTGTATCCTATCAGGAACTCATTAAGCCACCCTATGGTTTGAACGCTTCGTCTGCCGGTTTGATGATCGGATTGCTGTTAGCCCTAGATTCACCGCCGCGAAGAATTGAGGAAAAAGGAAGCCTTGTTTCTTCTTCAGAATGGTTAGGGCGGGCCTCTCCCGGCAAGCAGGGAAAACACCACCTTGAACAGGCGGTACTCAGCCAGACAACTATAAGATTCTTATCTGAGGATGCTGAAACGCGCTGGCGTGGACTATTGAACCGCTGGGAAGCCGAACAGCATTTCGACCCTAAACTCACTCTTGCAGATGAAGCCTATCAAATGCTCAAGGAGGACCCTTTACCTGAAGCGATGGAAGGTAATTTCAAATATCTTGTCGACGCTACTGACGTGATTCGTAACACTCTCCAGGAAACAAAAGATAAGCTTGCTAAATGGGAAAAGAGACTTGAAAAGGCTCTTCATAATCAATCGATCGAGCATGCAATCACCCTCGCTGGAAGTCTTATAAATAAACGCTCAGAAATGGAGCAAAGTGGCTTATGGCCAGACCGATATTTTGAAGAATGTGACACCTTACTCAACATTAGCCTGCAGTTGATCACGTCCGGAATTGGAGAATGGATCCCTAAACAAGCCTGTCGATCTGTGGTACAGGTTAATGATTTTAGAGAGACGAGCGAACGATTAGCAAGGACCTTGGACAAGTTAGGATTCAAGACAGAATCCAATGCCCTGATTCAGCAAGCACTCGGTTCGATTCACCGTGTTGAGCAGCTGCAAAAGTTCAAGCTCACACTTGATGAAAGCGAAGATTATCCTCGGCAGCCCGCCCCAAGCCAGTCGACGCCAGTACGAGAGCTTCGAGATGAAATTGCAAAGGGCGATGAGCTTATCGAAAGTGTCAACAAGGCTTCTACAGTACTTCAACCTAATGAAATTGAGGTTCGCACTTCGGGAATAAGGAAACGACAAGAGCAGTTAAAGGCCGCGTTAGATCGTGCTCGCAGTAAGCTTGGTAACCTCTACCAAGCCCCTGAGAGTGAACCTGACTTGAAAGATGTGCTAGCGCATGCCAACAGGCTTCGCAGTGTGTTTGTTGGTACGCCTGATGAATTAGAAATTAAAGATATTATCATGCAGATTAATCGCATATTTGATGATATTGCTGCCTGGGACGTGGCTGATCTTGGTGCCAACCGAGTCAAAGAGGTCATCCTTGATCAGATTAAACGCCAACGAGAAGAACATGAGAAGTTTCTTGAGGAACAAGAAATCGATCCTGTTTGGGATCTGGAAACCTTATACGGTACGCTCGCACAAGAACGTATCAATACGGCTCTTCGCCGCTCCCTAGAATGGTCAAAACCTAGGCTAGCACTAGTCAATGAGGTCGAATCTTTTGATCGATCTCGCTGTCAGGCATTGCTAAGCGAGTTAATCAATGCCCCAAACTACCTGTCGGAATCGGATGCACAACGCATTGCCGCACTTAACGAAAACGTTCAGCATAGACTTAAAGCGCTTGATGAGCTTGCTCGCAATGAGCAAATCAAACAATGGATGCAGCGCTTCTCAAGCGTGGAGCGTGTCGAAAAGCTTGGGCGACCCGAAACAGAAGAACTAATTAGAGAAATTCAGTCCCCTCCCCATAACTTGAGGGATGAAGAGTATATTGTCTTAGGCCCAATAGAAAAGGCCTTGGTTTTTCACCTGGATCAGATGTCCTTGGATGATATTATTCAGCGTATTCAACAGCTTCCGAGAGATAAGCAAGTTGCTGTTTACGAAAGGCTTGGGAGAGCTCTTAATCTTGAAGAAGTCTAAATGCAACTAGTCATGTTCTCAGCAGTTAGGGTTGACTGAATTGTGCTGCATTGCAAAAGCATCTAGTCATTGACAAGCTTTTTTCAACCGAAGAGTAAAATAAAAGATTCAAAGCAGATTGAAAATGAAATACCATTTTAATCCTGGAGATTTTCTCCAGGATTGAGGCGGATCTGCTTATGAAACCTAAATTTACCGGTCACGATACCTTTCCGTTGCGTTACGGTTGGTTGTTTAAAGCTATAAATCTAATAAATAACAAGGGGTTGCTCTCTTCTTCGGATCCATCTAAAGCGGCGATATCGATTTCGGCACTAGGCGTTGGAAAGAATATGGTCAATGCGATCAAGTACTGGTCTGAAGCGACTCAGGTTATTTCGTCGGGTATGAAGGATCGTGCGGTCGTTCAAGATGTGACGCCTCTAGGTGCAAAAATCTTTGATGAAAGCACGGGGGTTGATCCATATCTCGAAGATATCGGTACTATTTGGTTGTTGCATTTCGTACTTAATTTTGAAGATAGTAACCTCACTGCTTACCGATATTTCTTTAACTACTCAAACAATATCTACTTTGAAAAAACCAAATTTGTAGAGGATTTGTTTGAAGATGCAGGTCGATTAACGACTAGTGATTCTTTTAAAGCGGCTACGGTCAAAAAGGACGTTGACTGCTTTCTTTCGACATACACATCAAAGAGCTACTCAACCGGCGGGAAAAAAGGGAGGGTTGTGGATGAAGACCACTTCTTATCTCCTCTGAGCGAGCTAGGGTTACTGCGTGATCTAGGGCGCGGGTTTTATCAATGTGAATTGGATGATAGACCAACGTTACCGCTTCAAATTTTTATCTACGCACTCATACAGTACTTCCATCTCGTTAACCAAGGCTCAAATGTAAACCAGGTGAGTTTTGAAGATATTTTGTCTCGTCCGCTGTCCCCAGGACGTATCTTTAAGTTATCTGAAGCAGCCCTTGGTCGATTGCTCGATGAATCAGTTACTGCTTATAAGAGTGATATTACCTGGGTTGATTCACTTGGCTTAAAACAGGTGTCGATTTCGCAATTATTGTTAGATCACCCAGAAGATTTACTAGACGATTACTATAGGTGATATCCGTAATGGGTGTTTCAGTTCAAATCACAAATCACTTTAAGTCCTCTGCACGAATAAACGAGGAAAATTTTAGGCATGATGTTTTTCTTGAGCATTTCATTGCTCATGGAACCGTATTACAGACGCTAGATAGTTTAGGCGCAGAAATTAGGGGAACGCAGCAGAGGACGTTCACTGTTACCGGGCCCTATGGGGCTGGTAAGTCTACCCTTGCTTTGTTTTTAGATAGCTTGCTATCCGAGAACAAGGGAGTTAGATCCACCGCACTGGATAAGCTTGGAAATACAGGTGGAAGCAAAGAGCGCTTCGAGAACAATTTTGCTTATGAGAAGGGGTGGAAGGTTGTTAAGCATCTATGTGGTCTAAACGCCCCCGTTCCAGCAATTACAGAATCAATATTGGCTCAGCTGGGTAAAGCAACACCAGTAACTGAGCATAAGTCAGAAGCGGAATGCTTATCCTTATTAAAAGATGCCTTCGATTACGCTAGTGAAAATTACGATGGCGCTTTAATCATTGTTGATGAGCTAGGTAAAGCCCTAGACTTCCAGGCAAGTGTCGGCGGTGATCTGCACTTTTTTCAGTCGTTTGCCGATCTAGTACAGCAGTACGAAAACATACTAGTTATTGGTTTCCTGCATCAATCCTTCGCTGCGTATGCCAAAGGACGCGATTCTCGAACCCAGAACGAGTGGGGTAAGGTACAAGGGCGCTACAAAGATTTTGGTTTTAACCCAAGCATAGAAGAGTCGCTTTATTTAATAGGTGAGTCGTTCAAGGTAGGTAAGCAACTGGGTGAAACTCTGCGAAGCCAGTCTCTATCTACACGAGAGCTGGTTAGCAAACACTTTAAACTCGGTAACCACGAACTTTTGGCGAATGTTTTACCAATTGACCCCGTGGTTGCGCTACTGCTTGGCCCTATATCAAAGCGTAGTTTTTCTCAGAACGAACGCAGCTTGTTTAGCTTTATAGCGACACATGAGCGTTTCGGGTTTAGAGATTTTGTTGCTAAACAGACAAAAATGGATGTTCCTTTTAGTAGGCTATATCGGATCGACCTGTTGTGGGATTACTTATACAACAATCTCGATCATATCATTTCCGCATCGACTGACAGCAAAGCATGGCTAGAAGCTTGTGATGCTGTAGAGCGCGCATCAACTTACGGTGACAAGTTGCATTCATTTATTGCAAAGCTTGTTGCTTTGCTATCAATGATGGGGCGTGTCAGTGGGTTGTTTGCATCTAAAGAGTTTGTCGTTGAGTATATTGAGTCCATACCTGAATTTGACTTTGAATCGGGTGAGGTGGAGCAAGCACTCCGCTTCTTAGAGTCGAAGTCTATTATTATTTATCGCCATAACCTCAACTCGTATCACGTATTTAGAGCAAGTGACCTGGATATCAATCGATTAGTCTTGGACTGGATCGAGAGGGTTAAAGATGGTTTGGATTGGGTTTCAGCCTACCAAAGTGAAAAACTGGTATTAGCTAATGCCCATTATCATAGAACGGGCGTAATGCGCTGGGCGGAGACTCAATTAGTCAGTCACAGTGAACAAGTCCGAATTCCCGATGGTAAGGCAGGCACCGCGTTCGTTAACTTCGTATTACCCACTACTCCTGAGCTCTATCGCACGCTGAGTAGAGAGTTTAGTGGCAATCGTTTTTTAGCTATTGCTAAGCCTTACAAAATTGATGAGCTAGAAGCGGCTAGCGTTGAGCTTATAGCGTTGGAGAAGCTATCGAAGGAGGAGGCTGAAAAATTAAGCCGAGATCCGATCGCCAAAACGGAAATTGAGAATCGAGAAAAGCTTGCCGTTTTGCAGATTTCTAAAACGCTTGAGAAGATTTTTAATAATGCATCCTGGAAATACAAAGGCCACCAGCTTTCAGGCAAGTCGCTTACGGCAAAAGTCAGTAAGGTAGCCGATGAGATATATCCGGATTGTCCATCAGTTCAAAATGAATTGATCAACCGTATGAAGGTGTCAGGTACCTCAAACTCGGCGCTTAACAAGTTGATGTTGGCGATTCTACTTGACGATGATGAAGAAAATTTAGGGCTGCCGGTTAAAACTTTTCCCCCTGAAAAAGGTATCTATCTCAGTTGTCTCAAACATAAAGGATGGCATACGCCAGAGTTAAGCCGAACCTTTGCGGGTGATTGGTTCGAGGTGAATGATGCTTCGAAATTGCCAGAAAACCACCGCGATACCTATAAGATTTGGAAAGCTGGCTATGAATTTATCAAGGCTTCCGGCGAACTGGTGGTCGTTAAAGATCTGCATGATTTCTGGATGAGGCCTCCTTTTGGTTTGACGCAGGGGCTTTGTAAACTCTACACCATGGCTTTACTGAAATCTTTGGAGAGCCATCTCGCCTTTTATGACTTCGATTCAACTAAAGATTGGATCTACATTCCGGAACTTGATGAAGAGTTAGTGAACAAGCTTTGGCGATATCCGGGGGAGGCTGGCGTCCGCTACTATGAGCTGGAAGAGACGGATCTGTCCCTTGTGCATGAAATCGCTGTTGCTTCACAGGTGAAAGATGATGAGTCAATATTAGCCACAGCACGTGCGCTTGTTCGTCAAATGCATGCTATTCCATCATGGGTGAAGCGGACTTCAGGAAAAAATCTATTTAAGACAGGTGGGGCTGATCATCTAGATACGCTTACAAAGCGCTTTAGAGACAAAGTACTGTCGGCCAAAGATCCTTACAAGCTGATTTTAGAAGACATCCCTCAATTATTTAGTGAAGGACAGGATCTAAGTCAAGGGGTTCGCCAGTGTCTAGATAGCTTGTTAGAAATCGATAGTATTGTTGCCGCTCAGTTCAGAACGACACTATTGGAGCTACTTGGGGCTTCAGCAGATGAGGCTCTAATAGGGAGATGCTCGCATGTTATTCAAAATGCAAGTCGTCCCGAGATCGAGAACTTTTCAAAGCGTGTGCAACAGTGGAGCGATGCACAATCTCAGCAGGCATTTGATGAGCTGGTCGCGTTAGTTATTGGAGTTCGTAAAGAAAGTTGGACCGACCAGCGAATTAGTGAGGGCTACGACAAAATGCGTAGCCTTTGTGTACAGTTCAGACGGTATGAAACGTTTAGCACGTCTGCTGAAAAGGCAACTATTTCTACTAATCCTGTATCACTTATCTTTAAATCGAAGGAAGGGAAGTTAGTAGAGTTAGAACAGTTTGTTGACGCGTGCGCTGAACATGATCCTGTAGCAGCGGCTGTGCAATCTAAAATCCAAGAGAATTTAAGTACCTGCTCTACTGACCAGCGCGTAAAACTGCTGATGGAGATGTTAGCTAAGGAGATGCTCCCAGTAGGGGGTGAGGTATAGAGAATGGATAAAGTTAAGCACGTACTGGGCCTCTCTGGAGGCAAGGATAGCAGTGCGCTGGCGCTCTACATGAAGGAGACGCATCCTGATCTAGAGATAGATTACTTTTTCACCGACACCGGCTACGAGCTTCCGGAAACGAATGCATTTATTGATCAACTCGAAGCGAAACTGGGACATATCCATCGTCTAAATGCTAAGTCGTTGAACGGAATAGAAGGGCGTGGAGAGCTTGAATTTCGATCTTTGCTCAAGAAAAATGGCAATTATCTTCCTTCCCAACGCGATAGATGGTGTACCGTAGAGTTAAAGTTAAAACCATTCGAACGCTGGGTGGATGGGTTTATCGCAGACGGCTACAGAATCAAGAACTATGTGGGCATTAGAGCAGACGAACCCCACCGCTCTGGCTTTATGACGATAGAGAAGCCTATCGAAACTGTAATGCCCTTCCGAGAATATGGCATTGTAAAATCGGATATCACGAATATTCTGCGCCGCAACGGGCTAGATCTTCCCGAGTACTACAAATGGCGCTCCCGTTCGGGTTGTTCTTTCTGCTTCTATCAGCAAAAGATTGAATGGTTGAAGTTGATGGAGCACCATCCTAACCTCTTCGAAGAAGCGAAGAAATTTGAAAAGGGGGATGCCGAAAGTTCAACCGTGGGTGAGCGGTTTTACTGGATGGGTCAGGGGGAACCTCTCGAATTACTTGAGGATCCCAAACGACAAGCACAGATTCGTGAGAATCATGAGAAGAAAATTGCCCGCTTCAACAAGAAGAAGCGACGGAACGCCCTTTTAGATGACGATAATATCATCGCCTGCACACTGACAGACTTAGACGAAGCGTATGACCTTGCCGAAGGTGGCGGCGCATGCATCACATGCTACAAATAAGAGTCAGTTAGTCGTGTAGCTCGCGATGCTTTGTACAAGTCGATCTATGTCAGTCCTAGTTAGCTCATGATGGAAGCTCAACCGAAGTGTCGCCTCAGCGAGCTCCCTGGGTAAACCGATTCCAGTTAACACATGAGACGCCTCGATCTCCTTCGACGAGCAAGCTGACCCGGTCGCTAGTGCGTATTCGTTAGAGGTGACCCGCATTAACGCAGGGACGTCTGTTGAAGGCAGAGTCAGAGATAAAATCGAACAAATAGATGCCCCGTTCACCCTGTAAGGAACGGCTGCTGCTCCTAGCTCCTCAATCAAATACTCCTTTAGCGCATTCGCTCGAATTTGTGCATACGCGCCAGGGAACGATGTGATGGCAGCCCTAAAGCACGTGATTAAGGGCGCTGGTAAAGTCCCCCCACGAAGCCCCTCTTCCTGCCCAGCACCGTGTACGACTGGTTCGAAATCCATGCTACGACGGTCTCGAATATAGACTGCACCAATGCCTTTAACAGTTCCGATCTTATGGCCTGATATCGATAAGTAGTCGATATTCATGTCGTCTACATCAATATCGACTTTCATAAAACTTTGAGCAGCGTCAGTATGAAATCTGATGTCTTTAGAGAAACAATAATCTCCCAACTCGGATATCGGATTTACTGTTCCGAGCTCGTTGTTAACATGCATTACTGAGACGAGACTGGTATTCGGCTGTACTGCTGCAGCAAGCGCTTCAACAGTCACCAAACCCTCAGCGTTAGGCTTCACCACTGAAGTTTCGACTCCCTGTGTTCGCTTAAGGAAATCAGCAATAGCGTGGACACATTTGTGCTCAATACTAGAAATGACTAGGTGTCGTTTGTTCTTATAGGTGGGAAGGCTGAAATGGCCTTTAAGAGCGAGGTTGTTAGATTCTGTTGCGCCACTAGTGAAGACAATCTCGCTGGGCAGCGCGCCTATCGCATCAGCTACGGCCTCTCTAGCATCCTCTACTAAGAGTGCCGCCGCTTCGCCAAGCTTATGTGTTGATGACGGGTTGGCGAATAAGCTCTCAACCGCCTCGTTCAGGCACGCTTTAACATCCGGCAATACAGGATAAGAGGCAGCAGAGTCAAAATAAATGGTCATCTTAGTTTTGCAGATTGTAAAAACGGTATCCGCGTATCTCTAGATTCTGCTTTCGAAGCAGCTGGTCTAGTTCGTCGCGGCGGGGACCGAAGTTTCGGTTGCTATCCAAGATACCTAAAGTGCTAAGTTTCTTGTCGAAGCTTCGTTGTTTGTTGCAGTCGGTAAAACTGTCATCGATTACGCGTGACTTCCAGTACAACGTCGGTGGAACAAAAGGGTCCACATAGTCGAAATAGTCAACATCCTGATCTCTTAGCTTCACTTTCACACGTTCTTTTAGCAAAGGTAAAGGGCTAGTCTCGAAATATTCATAGCCGAGAAAACTGACCTTTCCTGAATGCATATGAACCTTAACTAACTGGATATCCTCAAGGTCACCAAACATTTGTGCCGCGCAGCCGACATATACTCGAAGAATGGCGGGTAAATTCTCTAAATATTTCTTATGGAAGGTCAGAGCCTTTGCCGTTTCTAGGTAACTTGCTGGGAGCTGTTCGTTGGCAGTAATGCAGGCTGTCTCAATGAGCTCGGTGTCAGCAATTGCGAATAGAAGATCCCTCGCTTCGGCTTGCGCATTTTGGTATGTGCCGAAAAAGGCTTTGATATCTCGCTTGAGGCCATCAGGCATTTGGTTGTATTTCGCCCGTTTGTTAAATAGCCCTAACGCGAAGTAGACCGAGAGATCGTCACGACGCTCATTTGCCGCTGTTTGGAGGTCCGACGTATCAGCTACAGCATCAATTATTTTCAGTGCTTTCTTCGGCGATCCAATAGAGGTCTCGAGCTCTTCAGATGCATCAAACTCATCACTAGCAGGCAAGCGTCCAAGCTCTAAACAGCGATCCCAAAATGCATCTAGCAGCTCACGGTATTTTACAAAAACTAGCTGTGAGCTTCCGGCCCGCTCACGGTTAGCAGTTAGGTGGTTCCATTCATGAGTTCGCCTAGTTCGGTTTAAGAGGTGCCGCTGCTCTGCAAGTTTATCTTTGAAAACGAAAAATATCCCCGGACCAGCGGCGATAGCTTCGGTATCTAAGGTGCGCTCAATAAAGAATTTCAGTTCGCTTTGCGTGTAATATTTTTGGAATGTATTTCGTGACGTGCGTACCCCATCTCGATAGGGGGTGAACTTCGATATAACTGATTCACCAGCGATCATCGCTGAAATAACAGTGAGGGTATTGGATAGAGAATGAGCTCGTTGTAATGCTTCAATACGCTCATCAATGTCCTCAATCACATTAATCACGAATCCTAGATTAATGATGTCCGCATGCTCTAAATCTGCATCGGGTTGAAAATTTGGATCCCAGCCAGAAACGTTTAGCCCATGAGCCTCGAGTTCGCGAAGATCATCTCCTCGGCCACAGCCGTAATCGAAAATTGAGTAATTCCCATCGAGAAAGCCGAACTTGGCAAGAGCCTTGAAAGGCGTAGACAGCTCGTAACGGATAATGGCAGTTAGGTGACGATCAATCTCATCCTTAGCGGCGTCAACAAGCTTAGCGGCGTCAACAAGCTTAGCACCGTGTGATTGAACGATGTGACCATCAATCAGCTCATAACCGCTCTCTTTAATCAGTCGTTCCCACGTGGCTTTGAAACCTATCTTAAACGGATTCTTGTAGAGGCCTGCCGCCTCGCCCTCCTTAGTAAGTACAATGAAATGGTCGTAATGACTATCACTAGGAAGAACCATAAGTTCTTTACGATGCAAGATAGGTGGATTCTCTGATTCTTCGTATGAGGTGACATTGGCGCTTAGTTTCGCTAGGTCGACCTGAGTACTTTTGCGCAATGCTGGGTAACTATTGGTGTAGAAGTCCGGATAACTCAGAAATGAGACTTTGAACTCCTTCTTAAACAGCTTCACTAGGTGCCAGTCGTCAGCTGGGATTTTCAGTGCCTGAGAAATCTTAATACAGAGATTGGACAGCTCGTCAGACTCAGTGGCTAGAGCATTTTTGTGGAGGTAAATTGCATCAGGAAGTGATTTTCCGAGCTTTAGCTCCTTGATATGCTGATGAAAAGTTTGCTGATCCATCTACTCCAGTGTACCTAGAATCATAATAACGCGGTAGAACACCCAACCCAAAAACAGCGAAAATTCTGAGTTTTTCCCAACATCATATTCATTTTGATTTGAGACCACTATTTAAACATAATTATTTTCTCCTTTTCTTACCCTTTCTTATCGGGCCAGACTGCTTTATCAATAATTTTCCGGACACTTTTTTAGACGGATTATCTCTTTTGCTCCTAAAATAAAGCGCACGTATTTGAGTGAGAAACTTACCTCATAGTGTCCCAGCGTTTAATTTCCCGGATAGCTATATCCCATTTGCGGCTGAGCTGATGAACATTTACTTTTAGCAGTTCACGACAAAGGTTACGTGCATTCTTTCCATACAGATTTACGTAGAAAGTGTTACCGGTGATATGGGTTGTCAACGACGGTTTATTGCCGCTGATTTGCTCCCTGAATCGCCACCAGTTTGCTAGACGCCTCTTAGCCATAGAAAATGGCATAAACAGAGGTGCATATGAGCAACAAACGTTACCCAGAAGAATTCAAGATTGAAGCCGTCAAGCAGGTCACTGATCGTGACTACAGTGTTGCAGATGTGGCTAAACGACTTGATGTCACTACCCACAGTCTTTACGCCTGGATCAAGAAGTACGGCCCCGACTCTGCGGAGTATCAGGCTAAAGCTGATGAACAAGCAGAGATAAAGCGCCTCAAGAAAGAGCTGAAGCGAGTTACCGAAGAACGCGACATACTAAAAAAAGCCGCGGTGTACTTCGCCAGCCAGTCCGACTGAGGTACACCTACATTCGTGATCATCACAAGGACTGGCCTGTACGCAGGCTGTGCTCGCTGCTGGATGTACATCCCAGCGGTTATTACGCATGGATAAAAGATCCGAAGTCGGAACGCTGCAAACAGGACGAACGACTGACTGGGCTGATCAAACAGTTTTGGTTGGAGTCAGGTGGTGTATATGGTTATCGCAAGATTTACAGCGATCTTCGCGATCATGGAGAGCGGTGCGGCCCTAACAGAGTGCATCGGCTGATGCAGCGAGCTGGACTGAAAGCCCAGGTTGGTTACCGTAAACCTCGTCATAGGGGCGGAGTTGCCAATATTGTTACGCCCAATCGTCTACAGCGGCAGTTCAATCCTAGCGCCCCTAACGAAGCTTGGGTTACCGATATCACCTTTATCAAAACGCACGAAGGCTGGCTTTATCTAGCTGTTGTGGTTGATCTGTTCTCGCGACGAGTGGTGGGCTGGTCGATGCAGTCACGCATAACCAAAGAGCTGGTACTGGACTCTTTGTTGATGGCCGTTTGGAGAAGAAGTCCCAACAGTCAGGTCATCGTACACTCTGATCAGGGCAGTCAGTACACAAGCCATGACTGGCAGGAGTTTTTAAAGCAACACGGCCTAGAAGGCAGTATGAGCCGTCGAGGTAACTGCCACGATAATGCGGTTGCTGAGAGCTTCTTCCAGTTATTAAAACGAGAACGGATCAAGAAAAAGGTGTACGCCACGAGAGAGCATGCACGGAGTGATATCTTCGATTACATTGAACTGTTCTATAACAGCAAACGGCGTCACGGTTTTAATGATCAGCTATCGCCTATAGAGTATGAACAGCAGTACGAGCAACGGCTGGAGTGTGTCTAGAGTACTGGTGGCGATTCACCCAGCATTCACTCACCCAGCTCACAAAAGGCTCAGAGGCAGAAACAAAGCTGATCTTTAACGTATTGTTGGAGATACCAATATAGCCGTCCCCTTCAACAAGCCCTACATGGTAAGCCAATAGCTGTGCTTGGCTGATACTGCCTGTTTCGGGTGGCTCTAACGTGTAAGTCTTATTGGGTGTGATGTTCCAATGTCGCTCCAAGTCCTCAATCCACTGCGGCACTCCTGAAATTCTCAGTTCCGCCTGAGGGTGGCCATCAACTTCGTATTCACGAATCACACCGCTGTAGTCTGTTACATTTTTTAGGTATCTTAGGATATGAATATCCTTTCTGGCCAATGAAATTCCCACCTGATTAATAGGTTTTCCGACACTTTCAGGCCGTACCCAGCCATCCGTGGCGATCCATCCTGCTATATAAGAATTCAACAGGGTTGGAGTTTGAAAGAACCCCATATTTTTGCTGTATATAGCGTTTTTAGATGGATCATAGAAGGTGACACCTAAACGCCTACCACGTTGGGCAATAGAGCCTTCTGACCGATTTAGGACCTCTGCAATGGTTGCACGCGTCATTTTTGAGGCGCTGCTCTGTATAAATAGGTCTTCACTTTCTGTGAATAGCTGCTCCGCCCTGGCGCTATGTACCAGACCCAAAATGTGTGCTTTACCCCGCACTGAACGCCAGGATCGTCCCAGCGTTTGTGCAATATCTTTGGTTGGAACTCCTTCAGTGTATAACTGGGATAATTGCTGAATCTATTTGCCTGTCCAGGGCTGTTTAACTCGATCGGCCATGTGAATGTCTCCTTCATGTTTTGCCGGTTGGTCAATGTTTGGTATTCAAAAAGTGTTTAGGGGCTGGGCATCGAACCGAGCTTTCTCAAGGGTGTTTAACAGCTCATTCGCAAGTTCATTGAGATAAACATCTTCTTGAGCACTACTACGCTGCCAAATTACTTTTGCTACCCAGCGTTTTACCGCTTCAAAGTTACTGACTGAAATTGAATCATTGAGCAGCAGTGCTACCTCGTTACCTTCTGAAATTCCGAGCAAATTAATCAGAAGCGTAACTAGTTGATTAAGATCTTCTGCTGTTCTGACACAGGTTGTTTGATTGTTCATTTCACTCTCCTATGCGTTGCCGACCAGACGCTCAAATGCACTACCGTCCTGACGGGTAAGATTCGGGATATAACGGGAATAGACACGAAACAGCATCTCTGTAGATGTGTGTCCGAGAACACGCGCCACCCATTCAGGATTCTCCCCAGAGGCTAGAAGTAGCGTTGCCGCTGTATGCCGGGTCTGATAAGGACGGCGCTTTTTAAAGCGTAAATGCCGTAATAATGGATACCAAACACGCTTGGTCACATTACAGTGATCTAGAGGTTCACCCTGGCGATTACAGAAAACGTACTTGCTGATTTTTCCGGTGCGTTGGTGTTGTGCTTCTAGAGCCTCAAAAACTGGCCCTAGCATAGGAATCTCGCGTTGGGATCCATTGGTTTTGGTGTACTCCGTTTTTCCAGCCACCAACGTTTCACGAACCAATATCTGTCGGCTTTCAAAGTCTACGTATTCCCATTTCAGACCATCGACCTCTCCAGTGCGCATTCCGGTATAAAAACGAACCGTGTAGTAGTCACGATAGTCCTCTCGCACTTTATCGAGGATGAGATTCACCTCGTCGAGAGAGAAAGGCTCTATGTGGTTCTTTTGCAACTTGAGCGGCTTGATGTTTCGGTACGGTGAGACAAAATCGAAGCGATCTGCAGCTTCGGTCAAGATCATTCGCAGAATGCCCATATGGCTGTTAATCGTTTTGGGGGACATCAAGCCACTTTTGCCTCTTCCCGGTCGTCCAGCTAGTAAGGTTCGATGCGCCATCAAATCAGCTTTAGTTATCTGATCCAGGCGGGTATTCCCAAAAGCTGGTTTTAGCGAGCTATCGAGAATTGCACGAACATTTCGTCCATGAGAAGTCCGCCATTGCACCTGCATTTCCGAGTACCATGTTTCAGAAAATGCTGAAAAAGTAGGAGTCTTATCGACTTCTGTTTTACAGGAATTGAGTCGATGTTTACTTTGATTAGTGAGCTTAGAGGCAATCTTTGAAAGGTTGGGGCTATTTGGAAAGAATTCCCCATACTCAAATTGGTTTAGAAGCATCTTTGCGTCCATTACGGCTAACATGCTTTCAACCTTCTTTCGGTTTTGAGGAGTGTCTGGCAGCGCTGTCTGCTCGCGACAGCGCATACCTTGGTAACGGAAATCAAAAAATAGATTTCCGGTTTCCTTTCGTACACGGACTTTACCCATTGCAGAGCTCGCCATTCGCCATGGGGATTGAAATTGCATCCGAGGGACCATTAAGCATCTCTTCTTCAATGGTTTCCCAGATATACAGAATTTTTCGCCGGCCAAAGGGTTTTATGTAGTGCTTACCCTCTAAAAGGACACTGTCTTTTAATCGTTGCCGGATGGTTCTGGCATCGTATTTAATGCGGGCAGAGAGCTCTTCCGTTGTCAGGTAGGTCATATTCATGAGATCATCCTCAAGCTATTAGCAATAATCGAATGATAATTTTGATTATCATGTGATGATCAATATAAGCATCTTTTAGGCTATTGCAAGTATCTTTTGATAAAAAATATTATCTAGTGATGAAAATATGCTTCGTTATCACCTGAAAGAACTGATCGCTGATAAAGAGTTTAAGGAAGGCCGACGCGTTACGATTGCAGAAGTCGCAAAAGAAACAGGGATCAATCGAATGACTCTGTCTAAGATTATCAATCACCGAGGACATAGCACGGTGACGGATAACTTGGATAAGCTATGTAACTATTTTGAGTGCCCAATAGAGAGGCTAGTTACACACATTCAAGAAGAGGAATAGACTCTGGTGTAAAACCAGCAACTTAAATGGGCACGGATGTGCCCAAATTTGAGTTAAGGTCTAAAACGCAAACCTGCTAGTAACCACTAGAAGCGAACGGGCACAGGATGGGCACAATTTGGGCACAACAATTTTTCAGCGCCCAGAAACGAAAAAAGCAGATCAGTAAGTCACTGATCTGCATTTCGAAATTTGGTAGCGGGGGCCGGATTTGAACCGACGACCTTCGGGTTATGAGCCCGACGAGCTACCAGGCTGCTCCACCCCGCATCAACGTGGGGCGTATTATAGGGACGCCCTATAGTGTTGTCTACAACCAAACTGAAATAAATTTAATAACATTATTGTGAGACCACAGGTGGTTGTTTATTGTTCAGAATGGTCGTCAAAATCTCCGCGAATATGTGATTTTTGATGCTCTACGATGTAACTGCAAATTGTCATCTCTGTTTGGTGTGTCTTGGGTATCAGCCGACACCGATATAGCTGCTCGGTCTTTTCCAGAACTTCGATATCGATCAGCAGGTATTCATCTTCTTGTCCGCCAAGAAATAGATGGACGTCTTTGAATACGCTGCCGCATTCGGCATCGGGCTGCAGAATGTCACCCAAATAAAAAGCGATCCCGTTGGCGGATAGGTTTTTTACGTTGGCGTTACTGCCTGCGATTAACATCATCGCAGGCATTTGTTGATGGGGTTCTATACGGAATGCCCCGCGGCGGCAGCTCGCTTGGGGCAGATCCAGATAAAGGGGTTGCTTATTGCTCGCGTTCAAGAACAAATTCTATCCTCCGGTTTTTTGTACGCCCTTGATCGGTGAGGTTGCTGGCGATGGGCACAGAATCGGCGTAGCCGGTTGCGGTGAGACGATTTGGGTGTATGCCTCTGGATATGAAATAACGCAGTACTGTGGTTGCGCGCAGGGCAGAGAGTTCCCAGTTTGATTCGTATCGATCGGTGGAGATGGGGCGATCGTCTGAGTGGCCCTTGATGTTGATCTTGAACCAGGAGTGGCGTTTGAAATTGGCTACTAGTCTGTCCAGTACGCTATCTGCTTTGTAGCTCAGGTCTGATGAGCCAGAATCGAACAGCACTGCACCTGATACCTGAATAGAGATAGTGCCGTCTTTCGGCATCGACAGTACCACTAGCTTGTCTAAGGAGCTGTTGATCATGGAATTTTTAATGGTGTTGGCCAGCTGATGCCACTGTTTAGTGGGCCCATCCTGCTCAGCCTGGTCGGGGGCCGAGCCAGTCGCCATCTTGGCCTCAATCACCAGCTCTTTTACGGGGGCTGGTTCTGGGGCGGGAAGGGCATGTTGCTTGGGTAGTTCAATAATAGAAGAGCTTTTGTTGAAATTGCCAACTGGAATAGAGGTTGAAAGGCTGTTTTGAATCGATTCAACCGCATCCTGAAAGCGCTCTTTTTCCACCGAGGACATAGAGTAAAGAAGGATAAAGAATACCAACAGCAGGGTCATTAGATCGGCAAATGTTGTGATCCAGGCACCGGTATCGGAGCTGTCATCTTCGAAAAAACGCCTGTTCATGTGATGTTCCCGGTGCTGGATTTGCTACCGATGACCAGGGGTTTTCGCTTCGCTTCGGGAACATAAGAGGACAGCCGCTCGTAAACATTGGAGTAGTGATCGTTGGACAGGATGCTCAAACAGCCTTCCCGAATAATCTCCAAATTGGTGACTTCCATCAGCGTACGTGCCTTCAATTTCCCTGCAATCGGCAAGAAAACCATGGAAGAAAGCAGGGATCCATAAAAGGTCGTGAGCAGTGCAACGGCCATGGCGGGACCGATGCTATTAGGGTCTTCCAGACTGCTGAGCATCTGAATTAGACCAATTAATGTACCCAGCATGCCAAAAGCTGGTGAATAAATGGCCATTTTCTTGAACACGTCCTGGACCTGATAATGGCGGGCGTAGAGGGAATCGATTTCGGTTTGCAGTGCTTTTTCGACCATTGCTTCGCTTGCTGCATCCGAAATCATATTGCATGCGCGTTTAAGAAAATTGGAGCTGGTTTCTACGTCGGCCAGAGACAATAAGCCGTTTCGATGACTGATCTTGCTGAGCTCCAGCATGTTGTCGATCATCTTCTGTGGGTTGGTATTATCGTGGGTAAATACGATCCATGCAGCGCTGAAAGCAGCTGTAACATCTCGAAATCTAACGGTTAATAAGGTGGCGGCTATGGTTCCCCCGACGACGATCATCATTCCTGGTATGTTAACGAAGACGTCGGCGCTGCCTCCTAAAAATATAGCGGCGATGATGAGAGCAAGGCCGGAGAGAAAACCGATTAGTGACGCAAAATCCATGGTGGCTGCCTTGTGTAAGTAGAGAGTGGAAGAGGTAGTATCCACTAGTGACAATGGCTATTTTATGCCGTTCAAGAAAATTTACGTTGATTTGGGTCAGCGGTCGATGGAAATGATATTTGCCACTAACTGAGCAAAATAAGGGAAAACGAGCAGTGCAAGTGTAATAATTCTTGCCTATTATAGTTTGGCTTTATTTTACAAGCCTGCAAAGATATGCAGCTTAAACGACGACTATAAGCAGTATTAAATAATACGTCGTGTAAGATCCCAAGTTAAAGGAGACGCTTAATGACACAAAGGATCGCATTGGTCACCGGTGGAACGGGTGGTATTGGTTCAGCTATCTGTTTGGCACTGGCCGACCAGGGCATGAAAGTCGTTGCTGGTTACAGCAATGAAGAGAAAGCTAAAGCATGGCAAGAGGAGCAGAAGGCAGCAGGATACGACATCCTGATTCAACACGTTGACGTAACGAGTCTGGAATCTTGCCAGCAAGCAGTATCTGAGATCAAAGAAAAAGCGGGTGGTTCTGTCGAAGTGCTCGTTAACAATGCGGGTATCACCCGTGATGGCGTTTTCAAGAAGATGGATGCCGCCCAATGGTCATCGGTAATCTCTACTAACTTGGATAGTGCATTCAATATGACACGCCCAGTTGTTGAAGATATGTTGGCTGCTGGCTTCGGTCGTATCATCAATATCTCATCCGTAAACGGTGAGAAAGGGCAATTTGGTCAGGTTAACTACTCCTCAGCTAAAGCCGGTATGATCGGTTTCACTAAGGCGCTGGCGCAGGAAACTGCTTCTAAGGGGATTACAGTTAACACCATCTCTCCTGGTTACATCCTCACACCAATGGTTGCCAAGATTGCTCCTGAAATTCAGGAAAAAATCTGCAAGCAGATCCCTGTGGGTCGTATGGGTCAGCCTGGCGAGATTGGTCGCGCGGTTGTATTCCTGGCTGGTGAAGAAGCTGGTTATATCACAGGTTCGAATCTGTCCATCAATGGTGGTCAGTACATGTCTTAATGGCATTTAGTTAGAAAAAGCCCCGCTAGTCGGGGCTTTTTTTTTGACATTGTCCCGTCCTGAATAACGTTGACACTTTTCGATCATCAAATCGGGAAGTGACATGAATTCAAATACTAAACGCACCCAGCGAGATTATTCCCTCGCTT
>JAPHRD010000086.1 GCA_026196225.1 Motiliproteus sp. | reverse complement strand
CGAGCGAAGGCTTCGAGTTGTTCTTTGTTCATGTTGCCTATCCTTAGCCATTACTGGCAATGATGATAGGCAGTTACACAGTTTTAGCTACAGTCCCATATCGTGTGGGAATATGAAAAGAATAACGCAGCTCACTCTGTTTTAAGGTGCACCTCGCGCTAAGCAAGCTTTTCAAGTATCGCCAGCCTCCTTCCGTGGCCACAAGAACTCCGTTTCCTACACGGCTAGGTCGATTACACTGCGTATTGAAGGTTAGCTCACCTATTTCCTGTCAGCTCAGGATCGTAGCCTAACTTCAGCATGCAGCTAGCCAACTAACATGCCTTCAAACCAGTAATCGATCTGATTCAAATCTTTCTGCTCGTCCATTTTAGAAGCAGCTCGGCAGGTGTTTCTTCAATCACGCACCCTACTTTCTGTAATCTTCAAGCTAGATTCTTGGTAACGTATCTTCTCATGAGTGTTTGGTAACTAACTAATAATTTGTTGTATTTTGGCTAATTCAGAGCATGTAGAAAGTTACCTTTGCAAAATCAGTATCCACCTGGGGGTTGCTCAAGATCTGCGTCATCTGTCTTCTTAGTACGTTTAAACATATCTGACGCCTCTTAACGAACATGAACCCTTGTGCACCAAGCGACACTTGTTGCGAAACTAATCAGGTGGCGGTACAACCGCAATTGCGAAGTTTTCTATACGTTTAAATTTGCCTGTGTCGGCTAATCTGGGTTGCCAGTACGAATTCCGTTCAAGGCGGCAAGTAGCTCTTTTCCATGCCATTGGTAATCTTCTGTGAAAACCGCACTTAATAGATCCAAAGAGGCTGAAGATTGCGACTTAAGGTGAATCGCCACCATCTGATTATTAAAATCGTGATGCCGTTTGCTGTTGTAGAACAGCTCAATGTAATCAAAGATATCGCTCCGTGCGTGCTCTCTCGTGGCGTACACCTTTCTCTTGATTCGTTCGCGCTTAAGTAACTGAAAGAAGCTTTCAGCAACTGCATTAACGTCGCAGTTACCTCGACGGCTCATACTGCCTTCTAGGCCGTGTTGCTTTAAAAAATCCTGCCAGTCATGGCTCGTATACTGACTCCCCTGATCAGAGTGGACGATGGCATGGTTGTTAGGGTTTCTTCTCTAAACGGCCATCAATAATGCATCCAAAACCAACTCTTTGGTGATTCGTGATTGCATCGACCAACCTAGCAAATTGGTGGCTATTCAACCTTAACGGATTCCTTTTGACATAAGCGTAAGTGGTTAGACCACAAGCCAATCCAATCGGGTCACTCTGAATGTACCGCCCCGTTGCGGGGTCGTAATCCCGGAAGTAGTTATAAACTAATCTAGCTTATAGAAAGCTAACTTCAACATTACTTTGACTCCAAATCGTCTGAAAGTCAGGTCCATCAGATATTGGTGGGCAAGTTGGCTTGTCAAGTTGGCTTGTCAATTTGGATCGTCATAGGAATCGGAAAGTCCACGCCGATTACAGCCACCTCTCCTTGCTTCAGATTTGGCAAGAATGACGCCGATGAGCGATCAATTTCACCACAAGCTCGCTCAACGACTTCTCGATCACGATCATTTGTAAGTCTATGGACAAGAAGAGTTCCCATCTGGCTTAAAACGCCCTCAGTGATATCTCGCGGGCGTTGTGTAGTAAGACAGATGTTCAAACCATACTTCCTCCCTTCTTTTGCGATCATCTCAAAGGCATCAAGCTTCGTTGAATGGTCTTCTGAACCTACTCGTTTACCAAGAAAGTTGTGAGCTTCATCGACAATGGTAAGAAGAGGCATTTCTCTATATCGCTCTTCGCGAGCGAGCTTTAGAAGCTTTCTGCCAATGACGTTGGCTAGCACTTCCCGAGCGTAAAATTCATAGCTCACATCGCTCAGGCAAAGCCTGTAAACTTTTTTATCTCCGTTGAAAAATTCTTCAAGAGAGGCCGTTAGCGTAGTAAGTTCATCACTACTTTGAAAAACGGTTTTCAAGGAAGGGGCATGGGTTATCGCTTGTATGCGAGTAAGTAATGAAGAGCAAAAGCCAAGATCATTATTAGCATTGCCCCAGGCGTCGTTGTTATCCCAACAACACTCTTGAACTATCTGTCGAATCAGATTGCCAATATCAAAAGGCTGGGCTGGATCGTCAACTAGCTTTGAGTTATCTCTGGTATTCAGAGCCTGTCTGTACAGTTGTTTGCTCTGACCAACTTTTTCTACAAAGCCATTTGGAAATAAATTTGGAGCAAGCTTAGCCAACCGAAGGCTCTTTATTGCTTCTTTAAGCTTGGGGCCTTGTACTTTACCTGCAGGATCAAACATCGCGATAAAGTCTGATTCAACAAAATCTGTAGGAGGAATTCTTATCTCTGTGGAGGAACCATTCTTTTGAAGAGGGTCACCAACGTGAAAGTGCTCAGTCCAGCTCTCATCCAGAGATCGATACTCGCTAGTTGCATCGATAACTATTACTTTTGAGCCATCATACTTTGCGCACTCTTCAATCACCTTCGCTGTGGACCAGCTTTTACCTCCGCCGGTAGAGCCTAGGATTGCACAGTGTCGGCCGAATAGCTTTTCAGGAGTAACGCTTATCTGGCTCCCTTTTTCTCCCGATACATGCCCAAGCTGTAGCGTTACAGTCGTCTTATGTTCAAGAGTCACACCATTATTCATGAGCTCCGGTAGTGCAGAAAGCAATTCAACGGGCGCGGAGAATACTCTATCACCCAGTCTAGGGTAAGAAGAGATTCCAGCTTGCACCCTCAGGTGTTCGATGTTTATTGAACCGAGTAGCTGGACATATCCGATTGCATCAATGTTTTGTGTGCCCTGAAAGTCTTGGGATAGCTCTAATCTATCTCTATCAGGCAGCCGTACCTCAACCAATCTTCCAAGAGAAATATTTTGCTGACCTTCGATTAGTACAAGTTCTCCCACTTCCCCACGGCCATAGCGTTGTCCGGCGTAATAACTACCGCTAACATCTCCTGCATGAGCTAAGTTTACCTTTATGCTTTGAGCGGTCACCGTAGACACTACGCCAACTTTTAGGTCGTTTCGCAGAATTCCTGTTGCAGTAAAAAGACTATCTAAACTCATACTATCTACCAGCCTGCTTTACTGCTTTAGCCAATTGCTCTGCAGGGCTCAAGGCTCTTAGGTGAGGTATCAGTTTTACAAGCCCTGAAAAAGAAGAATTGATGAGGTGGATGTCGTGACCACTTGCTGCTAATTCTGCCAACTCTTTCCAATAAGGACTTACCCCTCCTTCATTTCCTTTTGCCCTTGAAACTTGTGATGCTGCAGCATAGTCAGCTACTATCAACTTCAGACTGGGGTTGGACTTAATTGCAGAGATAATTGGTTCAGAAAGGTGGTCGTCATTAAAGCCAAATCCTGCAACTATCAAGCAATTATTTGGCGTTCTTAGAGCTTCAATGAACCGTGAAAACAGCTCTAGGTGTGGTTGAACGAATGCTTGTTGATACTTCCCTTTTGCGGGGTAGATTAAAGCTGCGTTTGCGGGATCTGGAGTATCTTTCTCATATATTACGTTGTCCTTCCTTTCCCAGCTGACAGAGCCATGCAGCTTATACAGCTGGAAAATACCCTCTACAAACTCGTGGCTCTCATTGTCCCTTCGTACTACATCATAATTAAAATATCGGCCATCAAATCGACGGTTCCTAGTGTAAGAGAACCCATCTACGATCATCATCCCAAGCTCAGATGCAGCTGTCTCGAAGCACATGTCGTAGTTCGTGGTAAAAACTTTCAAGCGTGGATCTCTTACTCTACGACGAGCAAGTTTTTGTAGCAGGCTGGTATAAGCAGAAGTATCGCTATTCGGATCATCGAGAAAGGATGTGCAGGCTTCCAGAATTGTCTTTTTCACCTGGACTATGAAAGAGCTAACCTCTTCATCATCATTGAATAATAGATACGCATCACATTGAGATAGGAAGTGCTCAATATTTGGATTTTCAAGCTCAGAATATCTAACTGTTTCACAGACTTTCGCTGCATTCTCAGCGAGCTCGTCATACCCGTCTTTACCTTCTTTAGCCTCAGGCTTGGCCCACATTGATTGAACCCAAAGCTCCCACATGCTTGGGCCTTTCACTTCCGCTAGAGAGGCCCCGCTGCCTGAAAAAAATGACAGGTTAGGAAGCTGCAACGCTCCTGACAGCATATCGCTAATATATTGCTTACTATCAGCAATTTTTTTTTGATCTTCAGGGGCTAGCTCGGTGCCTGCTTCTTGGCCGCTAATGATGTTGTGCGAGATTCCGGTTAGAGGCTTCCAATCATGGCTGTTGGGCTTAAGGTAAGCTAATTGGCCGTCTAGGCTTTGGTTGTCTTTGTTTGTCACGCTCTATCCTTAGTCGTTTCTATTTCCTATATGACACACATACTGGTATGCCTAGGCCGGGAGCAAAATATATTCGGGTGAAAAATCGCCTATCATGCATGTGCTTTACGTATTTTTTCCTGAAGATCTAAAAGAGATCTCTCAGGCTTCTCTATTAAGCTAAATACCGACCTGAATGTAGAACCTTTAAGCTCGATAACCCCTTGGCACCAAGCCCCTGAACAGACAAGCTGGTGGTTATTTTGAAACCACTCATCGAAACCATCGTTCGCAGCGTTGATGTCGCTCTCTAAGGTAGTAATTCGCTCGATAATTTGATCGAAGCTGTCTGGTCGTGTGAAGAACATGCTGCCGTTCACGGACTCTTCGTGATCCTTTGCAATAGGCCCCAGGCGTGCAGCATCAGGAACTAGCTTGAGCTTTCCAGTGGCAGCCTCTTCGTAGTTCACGCCAGATTCTGCCCATCGTTGTTTTTTCATCTTCACAACGTCATGCATCGCTTGAGATGTCGTGAAAGGGTCAGCTATCTGTTTGAGCATCAAGCAGTCGACATCGTACCAGTGTCTTGCGAGGCGGCTCGGATTTGGCTCTCGGGTCTGCGTTGAAAACTGGTGGAGGGCAGTGAGCTTTTCCCAAAGGATGTATGCGGGATCAAAGACTTTTACTACGCTCTGTGGCATTGAGATGCTGGAAAACTCCTCAATCTCACTCAGGTAACATGAAACTGAGTGATCAATCGTAGGCCGCCCTCGGTTGCGGGCACCAAACTCCAGAAGAATATGATCCAGCTGGTAGCGGTTTTCATTGCTCGTGACCCTGGGGAAGTGGATATCAATTTTCTCCCCTTTAGACTCTGGCTCCAGTTCCGCCTTTAATCCGTCAATGTTATATGCTGCAAACCTTTCATTCAGACGATGAACAAGATCTGCCGACCACTCCTCTAGACGCTCGGCCTGCTTCTTCCGAAATTTTTGCTGCTGGCTTCGGTTCTTGGTTGTCTGGGCCCAGGCGGCTGTTTCATCATCCTCTTCAGCTAAGTCAGCCCAGTGTATGGATAGGTCAATATCTTCGGAGAAGCGCTCAATGGCTTGCCAGCACTTGCTCAGCGCTGTTCCGCCTTTGAACGCGATGTTATGACCGCCGACAAATCCTTCTTCGTAGAGCAAACGGAGGATTTCTGTGACCCAGATATCCTTTTCAAGAAAGTTATCCGCTAGCCCAGCAGGGTGCTTTTGTGCACCAAGGGTGAACAGGGCGGATAGTTCACTGTGTTTTGACGAATCGGCATAGAAGTCGAAAATGTTCACTAAGCAAGCATCCCTTCAAATAGCTTTAGCTTTTTTTGCCATTCTATCGGAAGCGGTGACGACTGCAGCTTCTTGATAGTCGGTATAAATTCCTTTTCACCGAGACTAAGCCGTTTAAACGCTCCAATCAATCCTTCTAGCTCAATAGCGCTAGCAGGGAGGACCGAGAAACTACGAAACAACGATCCTTCTGCACGACCAAGCCAGCGAAGCTTCTTTTCGGAAATATGTCGAACTTCAACCGTCTCGTTTTCAACTTTGAATAACCTAGACGGTCCGTTGCTCCAAAAGACAGTCCTAACAGGAGCTTGTGTCTGCAGCCCTAACCGGTAAGCCTCTTCGATCCCCTGAGGCACGAGTTTGTAATGGTGCTCTTTGGCCCAAGTTCGAGCTACCTGCTCAGCACTCGTTGTGATTTTGATCGAGGGGATACTTTTTAAAGGCTTGGGGCGCACATAGATCCCCTTGCTAACGCGTACGATTTCACCTGATTGAGACAGTCGACTGAATGACTTTTGAACAGATGTATGGCTACCCAGAGCATAGAAGCCTGTGATGCTAAAGGGCTTGCTGCGCTGCATGCGATGCAGACGACTTATGACTTTCTCTAATACGGACATTATCTTATCTATTTCTGACTA
The DNA here is from genome assembly GCA_026196225.1 of Motiliproteus sp. Classification (GTDB taxonomy): domain Bacteria; phylum Pseudomonadota; class Gammaproteobacteria; order Pseudomonadales; family Balneatricaceae; genus Motiliproteus. Next base: position 1,993 of record JAPHRD010000086.1, on the reverse strand, counting down.
ATTATTCCTTATGTGTATTTATTGTATCCCTTTATCTACAGTGTATTCAAGATGATACTTGTCAGGATGAATGGTTATTACACATGTTCGACAAACCTAAGTTGATTAAGTTCGAATTGATACCATATCGACCAGCCGGTATAGCATCTCAAGCCTAGTGGCTCTTACTCCTGGCCAATGGATGGGTTTGTTGGTAAACCTTTTTCAGGTCGTTGATCGTGACGTGGGTGTAGATCTGGATGCTAGTAATATCCAGATGACCTAGTAGTTCCTGAATGTAGCGAATGTCGGCACCATTTCTGAGCATATGGGTAGCAGTGGCGTGTCTTAGGATGTGGCAGGCTCCTTCCTTGGCTACGTTCTCAGCTCTAGAGTGTAATTTTTCACCGCCCGAAGAGCACGAGTGGAGATCGGCACACGCCGGTCTTGGCCACCTTTACCGTTCATGACAGTGATAACTTCTTGGTGATAATCGATGTCAGACATATCCAGATTTGAAAGCTCTGAACGACGAATAGCTGTCGCGTAATAGACTTCCAGGAAGCTCTGTCTCGGAGCCCCATCCGCCCCTTGGTAAGGGCCTAGTGGATAATCAGCTCAATCTCATCTTCATCTGGAATATTGTGGGGGAAGTTGCGCGGAACACGAGGTAGTTCGAACTTCTGATAGAAGTCGGACTTGATGATATCGTAGTAGTGAAGTCGCTTAAACAAGCTGGTTATCGCCATCAGTCGCATACGTTGAGTTGATAGCTTCAACGGTTCATCGTTACGAGCGATCCGGTATCGATAGAGATAGCGGAGGTATTCTTCAAGTAGCGGTATATCAACTTGCTTGGTGGCCAATTGGCCATGAAGGCTTTACCGTCTTTGACGACTCGGTGAGAATAGACCTGTTGCGGGCCTTCGTCGGTCTGTATCTCGCCAACGTAGGGATATAAGCTCAAGGTACTTTATGTTCTTTTTCATCATCATCTCTAGAGAGTGCTGGTGCATCCTCTAAGGTCGCGCCGAGCAGCGTACCTAATCCCTGCGAAGTGGTCTTAGAGGGCTTTAACAGCGGTTCTCAATTTTTTCAAACTACCGGCGCGGATGGCGGAGCAAATAAGCTTTTGATATCTCGAAATAGATGCTGACCTAGCTATTCTTTAATGCTTCTTTTATGTTTTTCAAAAAGGCTTTACTAGATTCGGGATCAATCTGCACAGTAATAATTTGACCTTCAAGAAGTTTACATGGATTCTCTATAAGCGGCGGTGGTAGAACCATTACTATTTCATTCTTTCCAGCATATCCCGATGTCTCTTGGCACGCTACAAACCCTAACTTACTATAAAAATCTTCAAGTTTTGGAGGACAAGCTACAGAGCAGCCTTTCGATTTGTCGACTTCAGCATCAAGAGCTGTAAGTAAAGCCTTATGCCCAAGCCCACTACCTCTATACTTAGTTTCAACGGCTAAGTATGTAAGTCTTCTAAACTTCGTGTTGTCCACACCATTAGCAAACGCCCCATACGCAATGTCCTGGCTATTAGAATTTTTTATAACAAAGAAACAGCCCGCGCCGGGAGTCGTTAACAACCCATAAACAGTGGCAACAACTGCATAATCTTCTTCTCCCGCGTCCTTCATCAGTTCTGACATTCTTATTAGACTCAACATAACTGCATTATCAAACTCAGTGAACTCTCTATAAATATCAATTTCCATGAATTTACCTAAGAACGTACAAAATATATTTAAACCCCGTATCAAGCTTGTAACGTCTCAGTCGGCTATTGCCGACTTGCACGATTTGCATACATACTTTTTAGATTTACATTGACTGAGTCAAGATCTAAGAAGTGTCCCTTGATAAATCGAAATGCAATCTGGCTAACAATCTGCCTCGCTCTATCTAGGGATCCTGTGATTAAGTCCCTGGCATGAGATAATCCTTACCTTCATGATTTGGGGAATGCTCGATGGATCACCAGCTCACTTTCGCCGATAGT
>JAPHRD010000111.1 GCA_026196225.1 Motiliproteus sp. | reverse complement strand
AGATCAAAGTGTTAAAGCGGATGGCATACGGTTACCGGGACAAGACGTACTTCTTCTTGAAGATAAAAGATGCCTTTCCCGGTAAAGCGCGATGAACCCTTTAAAAGGGGCATTTCTGGGTAACCATAGGGGGTCGGATGAGCAGGAGGAGGTTTATAGATATTTTTTCCCGGTCTCTAGCTTCCTGTATTCCCTACCATTATTAGGCAATTGGTTTTGAATCAGCTGCCCAAATCTTCTTACATCAAGCCGTTACGTTTCTTGAATGCAGCTTGCAAAGCAACTGGCTTCTGTTTCTTAACCTCTTTACGCAAAACGTAAACAACAGTTTCACCTTCAGGACCGGTTCCGATCTCGGTGAAACGGTAAGGCGCTTCACCAACCTGACGCAGGCTGTTCAACTCTTTCATGCTATCCAGCACGTAAATACGGCCTTCCAGGCGCATTTCGGCGTAGAAAGACTCGGCAGGAGCCAGTTCACCGTTAAACATATCAATGCTGGCGATACCGCTGGTCTTTTTCTTATCTTCTTTAGTCAGGCCGAAGACCAGAGTTTCTCCCTTAGGACCTTCACCGATATAAACCTTGCGATAAGCAGTTTCACCCACCTCATTGAAGCTCTGGTAAGTCGCAAAATCATCGAACAGGTAGATACGACCTTCGTGATGTACTTCGTAGAAGTCATCATTATTGATATTGGCCTGCTCAACTTGCTGCTCTTTCTTGACGGTATTGCCACCGCAGGCGGCCAGCGCCAGGCTCAAACCGGCAACGATAAGAGTTTTGCTTTTCAGCATCGGGAAAGTCCTCAGTCAGAATTATTTACGGCCGCTAGACTAGCTAATCTTTGTTTCACTATTTTTACAACTCGTTGACTGAACTGTAACAAACGCCGAATGTAGACTTTTATGACAAAAAACGGGAGCTGATTTCTCAACCCCTGTTCGAGGTAATCTTTATGAATTCTATAGATTAGATCCACTTCTTCTTGCAGGTCCTCACTAGCATTTGAACCACAATAATCAGCGTTTAAGAACGACCCGATAATGGGCGTTACCGTCCCGTAAATGCTGCAGTGCTTGGTTGACCTGGTCGAAGGGGAAAACTTCCACCTGCGGTTTGATCTGGTGGTGTGCGGCAAAATTCAACATCTGAGTAATGGTAGCTGGACTGCCTACGGGGGAACCTGACACAGATCGCTGCGCCATCAAAAGATTGAAGACATTCAGATCCAGAGGTTCCAAGGTAGCACCGACGAAATGTAGGCGACCTTTGGCGTTTAAGGTTCCTAAGTATAGGTTCCAATCCAGCTTCACATTGACGGTAGAGATGATTAGGTCGAATCGACCAGCTGCGCCTGCAATCTGCTCTTTGTCTATGGAATTAAGGGTATGGTGAGCGCCTAAAGACAGCGCTTCTTGCCGTTTAACCTCACTGGAGGTAAATGCCGTTACTTCACAGCCCCAGGCATTAAGAAACTGCAGCGCCATATGGCCCAGCCCACCAATACCGATTACTGCAACCTTATCGGTAGGTTTAATATCGAATTGAACCAGCGGATTGAACACCGTGATACCACCACAAAATAGAGGCCCGGCTGATTCCAAGTCGATACCATCAGGAATAGCTACTACACTGTTGGCATCGGCTCGCACCTTTTCAGCAAAACCACCGTGATGACCAACGATTGTGCCTTCTGCCCGACTGCAGAGATTATGATCACCACTATGACAATGGTTACAGTGGTTGCAATATCCCGAATGCCAGCCCAGTCCAACCACCTGCCCTACGTTAAGGCCCTGTACTTGACTGCCTACTTGAGCGACAGTACCAACCACTTCGTGCCCCGGTACCAGCGGAAATTGACCGTTGCGCCAGTCATTATCGATCATGCTGAGATCACTGTGACAGAGGCCGCAGTATTCCACATCGATTTCGACCTGTTCAGGTGCCAGTGGACCCGGATCATATTCAAAAGGTTGCAGTTCAGCGCCAGCTTCCATAGCGGCATAGGCTTTGATCATTTTTGGCTCCCGAGAAATCAACAACGGCAATTATTTAGCGATTACTAATTTGCCTTAAAGACCCGCGTTAATCCACATTAAAAAACAGAAAGGCAGAGACAACACCCAACCGATAAATGCGCTGCCCCGCAGTTGACGGTAAATACCCTGGGGCCCTAATCCAAGGCCCAACAGATGGCAAAGCACCAAGACAATAATCGAAGCGACCAGGTAGGCCTGGGGCGATAGCTGGAACACAGCTAGAAACAGCGCAAACCACAAAAACGTAAAGAAGTAAGTCCGCCTACGTTGAGATGGGTTGGGGTTGCCATGGATGCGGGCGTCACGACGCTGCCGCCAGAGCGCAAATAGCAGCAACGCCAGTAAAATTATAAGACCGGGAATCGTATCATCTTGGGGCATAATCCCACTTCCTTAGGCTATTGCTTTGAACGTTTATATGAGCTGTTTTCGATATCTGGTTAAACGGACTCGGCCAAACCATCATTTGACCAGACCGCAAATTCGTTGCCACAGGGTTCCTGAAAGTGGAATCGGCGACCGCCGGGAAAGTCAAAAATGGCTTTGCACACTTTGCCGCCCCCAGCTTCAACTTTCGTCAGCGTGGCTTCCAGGTCTTGGCTATAAAATACCAGCAGCGCAGCACCCTGCTCACTGGAGGAATTCATATCTGCCCGATAAAATCCGCCATCCAGCCCCTGTCCGGAAAATGCACTATAGTCCGGGCCGTAGTCTTCAAACTGCCAACCAAAAACACTACCGAAAAAGGCTTTGGTTTTCTCCAGATCGCGGCTTGGATACTCGACGTAGTTTAGTTTTTCGTGCTGTAGCATCTCACCTCTCCATTCCTTAATCCCTGGATTCCAGGATTCCAGGATTCCAGCGGTTATAGCTTTCCTCAGGTAAAGGTAACTGTAGCCCATCCCATTTACCGAACAGCAGGATGAGCTACCGATATTAGGCGGTGAGTTTGAAGTGTTTGATATTTTCCTGAAGTTGCATAGAGAGCTGTGCCAGCTCTTCGCTGGTCACCGTCAAACGACGAGCCCCCTCGCCGGTTTCACGGGACATATCGCTGATTTGAATTGCATTCTGGCTCATGTCTGCCGAAACTGCTTTCTGTTCTTCAGCAGCAGAAGCGATCTGCACATTCATATCAGAGATCTGATCAACCATGGATTGGGCCTCCAGCAATGATCTGGCAACTTGCTGAGATTGCGATTTAACCTGCGCCGCCTGTTCGGACCCTAAGCGCATGGAATCCACTGAAGAGTTGGCGCTAACCTGAAGCTTGGAGATCATCTCCTCGATTTCAGAGGCTGATTCCTGAGTACTCTGCGCCAAAGAGCGCACTTCATCAGCTACTACAGCAAAACCACGTCCCTGTTCACCGGCACGTGCGGCCTCAATGGCTGCATTTAAGGCAAGCAAATTAGTCTGATCAGCGATCCCTTTGATGACATCGAGAATATTGGTAATTTGAGAAGCGTCCTCCTCCAAGGTACCAATTACCGATACAGTTGATTCAAGTTGTGAAGCTAAGGTATTGACGCTGCCGACGGTCTGCTCCACCAGCTGAGAACCCACTGCCATCTGCTGTTTGGCTTCCACCGCAGCATCAGCTGCTGCCGTGGTATTTCGGGCAACCTCTTCAACCGTCGCACTCATCTCGGTAATGGCGGTAGCAACCTGGTCGGTACTTTGATGCTGCAGATCCAGATGTTGATTGGTTTTCTCGCTAACCGTAGCCAACTCATAAGAGGACGCCAACACTTGCTCGCCCCCTTGCTGAATACTGTCGATCAGAGATTTCAAATTAGCCAACATGTCACCGAAGGAGGCATAGACGCCCACCTCCTTGGCAGAGTCCGGCGTAGCCATCGTTAGGTCCCCTTGGGCAATTTGCTGGGCAATGGTGTTCAACTGACGAGGCTCATGGCCAATCTGGCTCCAAATACTGCGGGAGATGTAGAACGACATCGACAGCCCAATAACCAGGAACGCTAAAGCCAACACCATCTGTGTCCACAACGCTTCTTTTTCGTGCTGCTCCGCCAGATCCGCCGCATGCTTGGTAAACTGGCTGATCTCTAGCACCAATGCCTCCAACTCGTGATTCAGCTGATCTTCTTCTTTGGCGATGGTAAAAGCCAGAAACTGAGCTTCGGCCAGCTGCTTTTGATCCAGCAGATCAAAAGCCTGGCGACTGTGGCTGTCAAATTCCCTGTGTTCGATCTCGATCTGCTTCAGCGCAGCGAGCACTTTTCTAAACTTATCCTGCTCGACCTTAGTGTGGGCAGCGGTAATAGCATCGTCAGCCAATTGCTCAGCAGCAACAATCTCCTGCTTTACCAAGGTGCTGTATTTTTCGTAAGCAGCAATTTCAATCTTTAAATTGGCATTACTGCCGTCGCCCTGACTACCAAACCGCATTGCCCGCTCAAAGTGAAGCGACTGCTGTAATTGGTGTTCCGAAATTTGTGTGATGTTAGCGGTCAGGGGGATATCAAGTTTTGAGATTCCTTCCAGTTCGCGCCTTATCTGGTTCATGGAATAAAGCGCAACCCCGGAACAGAGCAGCAAGAGCAGCTGCATCATGAGGGAATTGGTATAAAGAAGCTGACGAACAGTTAGTCGCTTATGGACAGCCATCAAGTTGAACTCCTGCAACGGCGATAGATGAAAGGCCAGTCCCTTTACTGTTCATTCCCTTGTAAGCGATCCCTGGACGGACACAGCTGGCACAACAATAGTAAATATCCGACTATCTAAGTTGGATATTTTTTGCAGGACATTATATCAACAAATGACTTTGATCAATTCAACCAGAGGGTGAAAATTCCTTGCTAAAACAGATAAATACTGTGCCGAGGTGGATCCCATATTTACTAACGTTGGCACGATTGAGGAGTTTTCCATCTTTATGTAACACCATCAGATCGTCAAAAGAGACTATAAGTTGGCGTTGATTAATGGTGAGTAGCATTCGATACAGCCAACGAAGCTGTCCACCGAGTTTTTCCCCTTTGGCTTCTCCGACGACGTCATCGGCCCAGCCTAAATAGCCATCCCGGCCATTGCGGCGAATACGCCATCTTCGTTGCTGCTGTTCGCCGTCATCGTAGCTAAACTCCTCATCCAATCTGAGTTCATCACCAACAACGGTACCCTGAATATCTACGGTGAAAGAGCGTCTTAGATTGCCGAAACGATCTTCAAAAACGCCCCAAGCACGTGTGCGTCCGAGAAAATAGTTAAAGATCTCTAGCTCGAGGGTGGGTAATTGAGTTTTAACGTCATCCATGCCACTTGTACGGAAGGAAAGTGGATTTGTATCACTGTTGCTAATTTTAGGTCTGGTTACTTCCATCCCTGAAGCCAGTTCTGTTGATCCTTAAGCGCTCGCCAGGGCAGCAGTTGCTGGTAGTTGTCGATGACAGCTTCCAGAATGATACCGGTCACCACTCCATCTTCATCTCGGTTCAGCTCCACCACAATAAAATGCTTACGCTTGGCCACCGGTTGCCGATGAGTCCACTTGCTGTGCAACAACTTATTGGGATTTATCCGATACATCAGGCAGCGTTGTAGAGGGCAAGGCTTAGTTGCCGTGCAATTTGGTAATCAATAATAGGCGCAGGCCGGCCTAAGCTAAACCCAGCGTCTGCATCGTGTCGTTTTTTGCCAGTTATTGCGGCAAGTTCTGGCAACCAATAGGCTACAAAGTCTCCTGATGGATCAAAACGCTCCGCTTGGCGCTGAGGATTGAAGATACGAAAATAAGGGGCCGCATCCGCCCCAACCGAGGCACTCCACTGCCAGCCGCCCAAATTGGAAGCAAAATCACCATCAATCAGATTCTGCATAAAAAAATGTTCACCTTTACGCCAATCCTGACGCAGCAGCTTTGTCAGAAAAGATGCCGTGACCATTCGCAAGCGATTGTGCATCCAACCAGTCTGACGTAATTGCTTCATACCTGCATCTACGATGGCAAACCCGGTTTCGCCATGACACCAAGCATCAAAAAGATCAGGATCGTCCCGCCATTGGATGCGTTCCTCAACCTGCGGTCGAAAAGGTTTACAACGATTAAGATCCGGAAAATGTACCAAAAGATGGCGGTAAAACTCCCGCCAAATAAGCTCATTTAACCAAGGGTGATCCAGCCAATTTCCTGGCTCTAGTGTTTGCCTTAGGGCCGCCAAACACTGACGAGCTGATAGAGCACCGACACTAAGATAAGGAGAAAGCGATGACGTCCCATCCATTGCTGGCATGTCCCGCTTTACACCATAACCAGCAATACCTTGCTCCATAAAATGTGCGAGCCGACGATGGCCCATTTCAGCCCCCGCCGGCCAGACATCAAGATTGCAGGTGCTCACACCGACGTGGTAATCAATATCATCGGGAATCGAATCAGAGACAACCGGGCATGGTGTCTGTTTTAAGGGGATAGGTAGTGGGTCACCATCAAGGATCTGCAACTGCGTCTTCCAAGCACGGGAGAAGGGGGTAAACACTCGGTAGGGCTGGCCCTGTTGAGTGGCAACTCTTTCTGGCGGAATAATGAGATCGGCATGGTAACGGGAAACGCTAATCCCTAACGGTTGCAGCAAGGCCGCTACTTTTCCATCACGAAGGCTTTCGTTTAGGGGATATTCTCGATTGAAATGAACATCTGTGACTTTCAATTCCTGGGCAAGCTTAACGATAGCACCCGGCAACGCTTGAAAATCATCCACCCTCAGCAACCGCAGTGGAATGTTCAGTTTCGCCAAACACTGTTGAAGATCTCGCAGATTGGCCAACCAGAAAGATACCCGGCTAGAGGACTCATCGTGTAGCTTCCATTGCTCTGGGGTTAACGCAACAACGGCTACAACCGCGTCTTTTCTCAAGCATGCACTGTAAAGGGCGGGATTATCCCTCACCCGCAGATCATTTCGAAACCAGACCAGTTGCATGGGGGTTAAAAGCCAGTAATCGGCTGTACCAGCCTGCCGAACCAGGTGGTAAACCGCAGAGGGGCATCCGTTGCTACAAGGCAGATGCAATCTTCACTGCTATCCACCAACGGTTGATGCTCCACCTGATCATCAAGGTCTGCAACATCTCCCGCAGCAAAACGACCTAATTCATCAGAAAACGATCCTCTCAATATTAAGGTCAATTCGTTACCCTCATGACTGTGGGGGAGGATCGTTTTTCCAGGAGCTATGCGAAGCAAACGGGACACTCCACCATTGCCGAAGGGCAGCTCATGAAAGTAAACACCCGGCACAATTCGTTTCCACTCAACACGCTCCAGATTTGCACCCACATACTCTGCCAAGGGGCGGGGAATATCGGTTTTTGGCCAGGGAGCCGCGGTTGTGACCTCTGGTTCCTCATCCAACTTAGCCAGCAGATCGTTAAGCATGCCGTCGTCTATCTTGTCATCCACTGCGCTATCGTCCACCAGATCATCAAGCAATGCCCCGCCAATGGCGTCGGTCTGCTCGTTACGTCGCTGACATTCGGGGCAGATTGCCAAGTGGCTAGCGACCACCAGAGCCATGCCCTGTGACAATGCTCCAGCGGAATAACTGACTAAGGTAGCATCATCTAAATGGTGATTAATCTTCATACTGCATCACCCCACAACGTGCGTAATTTCTCTGATGCCAGCCTAAGCCGGGACTTAACACTCCCCAATGGAATATCCAGCCGGTTGGCAATTTCTCCGTGGGAACGTCCCTCAAAGAAAGACATAAAAATGACCTGCGCCTGATTCTCGGGAAGGGTTTTAATAGCTGCAGCCATTCTATCGGAAAGCACTTCTGCTTCTCCTGCTGATGGAACCGATGCAGCTTCACTGGTCTCCGGTTTCTGATCATCGAACTCATACTGTGGGTACTTCTGACTACGCATCCAATCGATACTCTGATTTCTGGCCAGGGTAAATATCCAGGTACTTGCCGCCGCTTTTGCTGCGTTAAAAAGATGTGCCTTACGCCATACCGCCAACATAATCTCCTGGGTGACCTCCTCCGCCGCCGAGGGTACTACCCCCAAGCGCAGCACATAGGCTTTGACCCGGGGGGCGAAATGGCGAAACAGATCTACGTAGAGACTTTTGTCCCGAGTCTCGGCCATCAATGCAAGCATTTCTGTCCAGTCTTCAGAGGCTCTTGGTGGCTTCAATGACGCCAAATTCTCCACATCATCTCCCGGCGGGCTATTCTTCATATCACCTCTTACGTAAATGGGACTATTTTGGATCATCACTATTTAGCAAGGTTTCTCAATAAATAAGATCGTCTATTTATTAAGCGCTAAGCCTATGATCAACCGACGTTTGTAAATTTTCAGTATCCGGTGATCCTAATCCTGATTTGTTGCGTATCAGCCTCTAAACATAGCCCATTTTCGGGAGGAGTTGATGAACATAACCGCCATTCGTCCGCAAAAAATAGCGGTAATCGGCACGGGCATTTCAGGACTAAGTTGCGCTTGGATGCTGGATAAAGCGCATCAGGTCACTCTGTTTGAAAAGGATGATCGGCTGGGAGGGCACTCTAATACCGTCAACTTTGATCTCAACCACCAGGAGATCGCAGTCGACACCGGTTTTATCGTATACAACCCTCGCAACTACCCCAATCTGGTGAAACTGTTTGATCACCTCGATGTAGAAAATTGCGAAACCGATATGTCCTTTGCTGTATCCATTGACGACGGACGACTGGAATATGCTGGCACCAACCTTTCAGGTCTGTTCGCCCAGCGCCGCAACCTGGTGAACATCAGCTTCTGGAAAATGGTGACCGACCTATTACGTTTTTACCGTCAGGCATCACATTTATCAGAAGCACAGCTCGAAAATATCTCCCTCGGTGAACTACTCCAGAAACATGGCTACGGTCGACGATTTATTCACGATCATCTGCTGCCTATGGGCGCAGCCATCTGGTCAACCCCCGCCGAACTGATGCTGCAGTATCCGGCGGCTACTTTTCTGCGTTTCTGCCGTAATCATGGTCTGGTTCAAGTGAAGGACCGTCCTCAGTGGCGCACGGTGATTGGAGGCAGCGTCGCTTACATCAATCGCCTGATGGAAGAATTTACCGGTGAAGTCAGGCTCAACAGCCGTATCCATCGCGTTCATCGACCAGGCGACAAGGTGATTGTCGAAGACCTCCACGGCCGTAAAGAAAGCTTTGATCATGCGGTGTTCGCCTGTCATGCCGACCAGGCGCTATCGATGCTGGATCAACCCAGCTCTAAAGAACAACAGCTATTGAGTTGTTTCCCTTATCAGCGTAACCAGGCTTTTCTCCACCTGGATTCGCAACTAATGCCCAAACGCCGAAAAGTATGGGCAAGCTGGAATTACCTATCCAACGGCCATGAAGATGAAAATCAAAACGTTGCCGTAAGCTACTGGATGAATCGTCTGCAACCTCTGGCTACGGAAACCCCGGTAATTGTTTCCCTCAATCCGCTACAAGAGCCCGTACCCGGCACCATCATTCGATCCTTTCTTTACGACCATCCGCTCTTCGATCAAGGCTCGATCGATGCACAGAAAAAGCTGTGGCAACTGCAGGGGCAGCAAAATAGTTGGTTCTGCGGTTCCTACTTCGGTTATGGCTTTCATGAAGATGGCCTGCAATCTGGATTAGCCGTTGCAGAACAACTAGGCGGAGTACCACGGCCCTGGAATCTTACTGAACCCAATAGTCGAATCCATGTGGACCCTCGGCCCGAAAAGACGCCGGTTAACCCTGTCGATCAAAGGAATTACGCCCATGGCTGAGTTCAGCTCCGCGCTCTTCGCCGGCACGGTGATGCATCATCGTTTCCGGCCAAAGCGCCATCGGTTCGTGTATCGGGTGTTCTCTATCTGTCTTGATCTGGATGAACTACCTCAGTTGGATTCACTGAGATTCTTCTCGATCAATCGCTTCAATCTGTTCTCGTTTAGAGAGAAGGATCACGGCCAAGGTGGAAAATCCGATACCCGTTCACTTCGTCAGCAGATCACCGAACTGCTGGATAGCCGAGGATATTCCCGGGCGACTCATCGTATTCGCCTACTCTGTTATCCCCGCATTCTCGGCTACGCCTTCAACCCATTGAGCGTCTACTTTTGCTACGACCATGACGAGCAACTGCAGGTCATTCTGTACGAGGTCTCCAACACCTTTGGTCAGCGTCACAATTACCTACTTGAAGCGGGAAAAGACACTCAACGCTGTGTTCGCCATGCCTGCGATAAACATCTCTACGTCAGTCCCTTTATGCCCATGGATACTCGCTACCATTTTCGCATTACTCCACCGCAACATCGGGTGGCAGTCTGTATCCGGCAAACCCAAAGAGAACTACAAGACGATGCAAGCTCAGGGTTTAACAGCGGCGATGCCCTGCTACACGCCACCTTTACCGGCCAGTATACGCAACTGTCTGACCGCTCTCTGGTGAAGATGTTTTTCAGCTATCCACTGATGACCCTGAAAGTGGTCGGCGCCATACATTGGGAGGCGCTAAAGCTCTGGCGCAAGGGACTCTCATTACAGCCACGCACAGTACTCAATCGCCACAGCATAAGTTGGCAGGATAAAGAAGGTGTACATCACTATGAAAGTCTATAACTACTCTCCTGCTGTAAAAGACGGCAAGTCCAATGTTCCCCAGGGCTGGTTGGAACGACGTATCCTGGGTCTGTTGAGTGACAAGCTAGAAGGCCAAAATGGCAGCCTGAAACTAACCCTACCCAGCGGCTTCACCCAGCGATTCGGACAGGGAGAACCCTTCGCGGCGGTTCGACTGTACTCGTTTAAACCCTTACTAAGACTGATTTTCGGAGGGATTAACGGTTGGTCTGAAAGCTACCTGGCCAAGGAGTGGGACAGCCCTGATCTGACTGCGCTGGTGCGTTGGGCTCTTAATTATGAACAAGCACTGGAGTCCATCTCCAAAGCGGGATTCTGTACAGGATTACTGCACAACCTCTATCACTGGCAGCGAGACAACAGCCGCAATGGTAGTCGTAAAAATATTGCCGCTCACTACGATCTGGGTAATGATTTTTACCGTCACTGGCTAGATCCCTCAATGACATACTCTTCTGCTCTTTTTAGCGAACAGGGGCAGGATCTGCATCAGGCACAGCAGCAAAAATATCAGCGGATTCTGGAGCTGTTAGACCCGGCAGATAGTGATCATCTGGTAGAGATTGGTTGTGGCTGGGGAGGATTTGCCGAACATGCCACTCGCCATCGAGAGTTAAAGCTGGATGCCATCACCCTATCAAAAGAGCAACTATCCTGGGCCCAGCAGAAGATGACCGACGCTGACCTGGATAACCGCTGCAAGATGAGTCTAACCGATTATCGGGACCTCAATCAAAGTTACGATGGTGTGGTGTCAATAGAAATGTTTGAAGCTGTCGGCGAAGCCCATTGGGACACCTATTTTCAAACTCTGGATCGAATCCTCAAGCCTCAAGGAAAAGCGGTGCTTCAAATCATCACTATTGATAACCAACGTTTTCACAGCTATCGAAAACAGGCCGACTTCATCCAGCGCTATGTATTTCCCGGGGGCATGTTACCGAGCATCGAGATACTGCAAGACAAGATCGCTGAACACGGGTTTCATCTAAGGCATCAGCAGCTATTCGGGCGCGATTATGCCCTCACCCTCGAACATTGGCGGCGCCGTTTTGAAGCGGCCTGGGATGAAATCAAACACCTTGGCTTCGATGAAACCTTTTATCGGCTATGGCGCTACTACCTCAGTTACTGTCAAGGAGGCTTCCAGCAGGGCTCACTCAATGTTGGACTCTACGTTCTCGAACGCAATCCAGTCAGAATTCGTTAATAATCCAATGACAGCCGCAATCTAGGCGAGAAGAGATCCAATTGCTTCTCGCTTACGTAAAAGCCTATATCGGATAACAAAAATCATACGGACAAGGGTGAGCCAATGATGATTTCCCAAGAAGCTCAGGCGGTTCGCGATCAGTTGATCGAAAAGGGATTGGAAACTCCTCTCAACCAGAACCAGTTCAGTAGTGAGCAAAAATATGAACGTATCAAAGGATTGATGACAGAAGTGGTCAGCACCCTGGGACTCAATCTCAGTGATGACAGCCTATTGGAAACGCCCCACCGAATCGCCAAAATGTATGTGTACGAAATTTTCGCGGGACTGGATTACACCAACTTCCCCGATATCGCCATGATTGACAATAAAATGGGGGTTGAGGAGATGGTCAAAGTCCGCGATATAAGCGTGGTCAGTTCCTGCGAACACCACTTCGTAACCATTGATGGCACCGCCAAAGTGGCCTACATTCCCGCCAAAAAAATCATCGGTCTTTCCAAGATAAATCGACTGGTCAGATTCTTCAGCCAGCGTCCGCAAGTACAGGAGCGCCTAACTCAGCAGATCCTGATCGCACTGCAGACCCTGCTGGAAACCGATAACGTCGCGGTCTCCATCAACGCCACCCACTATTGCGTAAAATCCCGCGGCGTCATGGATGTTAACTCGAGCACCGAAACCACTGCTCTGGGTGGAATTTTCAAATCCAAAGAACGGACTCGCTACGAGTTTCTGTCCTAGCAAGAGATCTTATCAACCCTCCATAATTCACAAAATTAGCGCATTTTCCGTGAGGTTATCTGCATGAAACTGCAACTGTCCGACCTAATCAGCCAAGAGCCAATCACCAAGGTAGTCATCCACTCGTTAGAACAGATGAGCTACCAGGTATCAATCGTTAACGGTTTCGGGGATAACATCCTTTATGACCATCAAGCCCCCTTTTCCAGCCACAGTTTGACCGAAATTAGGGAGATGCTGGAGCCCCTGGATGTGGGACAGTATGTACTTCGTCATGACTGCGTTTACGAGGAGATGATTGGGCAACCGGATAGACGAGACAATCACAACCTGGATATTCCCCTGTGCTGGCAGCAGAAGGAATATTGAAATGAACACCACCAGTGCCCCCATTCTAATCACCGGAGTGGGTAAGCGTATCGGCCTGGCCCTGGCCAGACACATCATTGCAAGCGGCCACGATGTAATCGGCACCTATCGCTCTGAAAGACCTGCCCTGCAAGAGTTAAGAGAAACCGGCGTTAAGCTGATTCAGGTGGACCTGTTTGATGACCAAAGCATTCGCTCCCTCATGGAACAAGTGCTGACTCAGAATAAGGAACTACGGGCAATCGTCCACAACGCCTCGGATTGGCTGCCAGATAATTCTGGATTAAGCCATGCTGAAACATTTCAAAAAATGATGCAGGTTCATGCCGGAGCACCTTATCAGATCAACATGGCGCTCTCGGAACTGCTGGAGAATAATCAGAATGGTGCAGACATTATTCATATCACCGACTACATCGTCGAAACCGGCAGCGCAAAGCATATCGCCTATTCAGCCAGTAAAGCAGCGCTGCAAAACATGACGCTCTCCTTTGCACAATTGCTCTCCCCCAATATCAAAGTAAATGCTATTGCTCCATCGCTGATCATGTTCAATCCGCAGGATAGCGATGACTACAAGGTGAAAACCTTAGACAAATCCCTGCTTAAAATTGAGCCCGGCGAACAGGTAGTTGTCGATGCAGTCGACTACATCTTGCAGAATGACTATATGACGGGGAGAACTTTACAGTTGGACGGCGGCAGGCACCTTCGCAGATAAACGACGTTTTATCGGCTATGGTACACCTCAATCGGCCAACTAGTGGTGTGAATATATCTCAGACGTCGAGGAAAATACCTGGGCATTCAATGGAAGTTTTTTAAGCTGGCCACATCCACTTCCCCCCAGCCATAGCTTGATTTTCGATGACAGTTTAGCTCGCAGGTCCATAACCAGCTTGGTGGTTGTATTGCTGGATCCATGGGAAGCGATGGATATGCCCAAAATATCGGGTCGGTACTTTTCGCAGCAACCCATTATCTCGGTCAACGGCAGAGAGGCTCCCAGATAAATCGTTTTGTAGCCCGCGTCGATAAAACTTACATCAGCCATCTTCAGGCCGATGGTGTGAAGCTCGTTGGCAAAAGTGGCCAGAACCACCGTTCCTTTTTGATTTTTCCTGGCAGGAGGATTGGCTGTAGATAGCAAACTGAGTAGTTGTTCAGAAACGATATGCTCAGTGTGAATTGAAATCTTTCGCGACTCCCAGGCATCACCGACAAACTCACAGAGTGGCGCACAGATCTCCTCGACAAACTGTCGAATACTCAATGAGAAGTGATAGTACTGCAGCCGCTCGAAACAGTCGTCGATCCGATCACTAAGGATAAAATCGCAGATCTCCTTCAGACGCGGATCAGACACCTTATCTGCGCTGAAATTGCCCTCTGTCGATAGAAAAGAACTTAGATCAGAAAAAATCTTTGAAGGTCGCACGCCAAGGTCGATAAAGTGTTTCACCTGTCTGAGGGTGTCGATATCGACGGCGCTATAAACGCGCTCACCGTTGGGCGATCGAACGGGCGAAGGATAACCATAACGGTCTTCCCACTTTCTCAGAGTAGTGCTTTTAATGCCCGTTTCTTGTGATACAACACTGATGTTGTACATACCAATGTCACCCAGATTTTTTAATTTCTAACGTACAACCCTACAAGCAAGAATTCAAACCCAGTGATCTCAACGCTCCAGCTATTTATAGCCTATCAATTGATCAATTCCCCGATCCTTGTGGTTCGCTCACAACGCTTTGACCTCTATAGTAAACAATCATTTTTACCTGCTAGTCGCTTAACAACCCCCCTATATTTGTCTTACATATATACATTTAAAAACCCTATCCATCTGATAAATATAATATTTATTAGTATTCAAAGACTTTTAAACGCTAAACCAATTGAGGTTTTTCTCGCATCTTAAATGGCTAACAGCATGCGCAGCCATCACACAACCGAATCAAGAAATACCTACTGATTGAATGATGTCCACTCCGGTATAGACAAAAAACAACACCCTCTTTCTATTTGGGTAAATTGTCGATTCATACGTAGACAGTCTTAAAATTTTAGGCTATAAACGTACAACATGGGTTGTACACAATTAGACAAAGCACAATTTATCTGTGCGCCCTCATAACAATAAAGATAGAGATCAATGAAGAACTATCTCTAAATCAGGGTCATGGATGACAGAGTAGTAGATGTCGGCTGTCCCATATGAATTTTGATCCTGCTAAATCCTTTAAACAGATAGAACAAACTCCAACCGATTCCAGCAATCTCATAAGTGCCTTTAATTGCCTACCCAATGGGGTTTTAGTTGTCAGCCATGCTGGGATTATCCGTTTTGCAAATGAAGCCGCAGCTAAGCTACTAGCCACTCCCTTAGATCAACTGGTGGGTAATACTTGCTATTTACCTGTTGGTAATCACAGCCACTTACATCTGGAACTGGATCACAATGAAGGCCCTCAACGTCAGCTAAGCTTGGAGTACTCTGATCTGCTCTGGGATGGAGAATCCCACCATCTAATCGCTATCTCTTCACAACTCTCTTCCAGCCGCGTAAGCGACAACCACTCTCGACT
Source organism: Motiliproteus sp. (assembly GCA_026196225.1). Classification (GTDB taxonomy): domain Bacteria; phylum Pseudomonadota; class Gammaproteobacteria; order Pseudomonadales; family Balneatricaceae; genus Motiliproteus. The sequence continues at coordinate 3,372 of JAPHRD010000111.1, read as the reverse complement.
AGACAGCCTCAATTCTGATCGTTTTAACGAACACGTCACTCATAGCATTCAACTGGCGGGGAAGAGTCAGCAAAATGTTCTCCTGTTAGTGCTTCGGGTTTCCGGTATCAATAGAATCACCCAGCTTCACGGGGCTGATTTTGCACAAAAACTCTATGGTTTAGCAGAACAAAACCTCAAGACGCATATTCGTACACAAGAAGACCTCATCTGCTTACCTAACCAAGAATTTGCGCTACTCCTTCCAGAAATGGCTAATCGAGAAGAAGCGGAAAACTGTGTCGCAGAACTACTCAGGTCGAGTAAATCTCTAGTAGAGATCGATGGCTACAAAATCCCTCTGGGATTCCTAATCGGTGCCAGTATCTTCCCTGATGACGGAGACACAGTAGATCTTCTGCTGGAAAGAGCGGAAAAGGCCTTATTTCACGCCCGCCGCCAACAGGAATACAAAGCGATATTTTTCAATCCAGAACACGACAAGTACGATGCAAAACGGATAGAAAAAGAGGTTGAACTGGGCAAAGCAATCGATAACAACGAGCTGGTGCTCCATTATCAACCAATCTTTGATTTAAAGACCGGAGCAATTGTAGCGGCAGAAGCACTGGTTCGCTGGGAGAAACCGGATTCAGGAGTAATACCACCATCCGAATTTATACCGCTAGCCGAAAAAAACGGATTGATATCACGGATCGGGCAATGGGTATTGGATGAAGTTTGTCGACAATTGACAGCCTGGAAAAAATGGACCAGCCCGGTACCTGTAGCTATCAACGTATCCGCGGTTGAACTTAGAGATAAGAACTTTGCATCAAAGTTTATAAAAAGCCTAAAAGCCTATGAAATAAAGCCAAATTTAATCACTATCGAGATCACCGAAAGTGCGATTTTAGAATACCACGAACAGGTAGCGACCACCCTTGAACAGTTTAAAAATGCCAACATCAAAATCGCTATCGATGATTTCGGCACAGGCTATTCCTGCCTGGCCTACCTAAAACAGCTACCACTAGATCTACTAAAGATAGACCGATCTTTTGTTACTGATTTGGTTACCGATTGCAATGATACGGCAATCGTCTCAACCGTTATTTCTATGGCTCATCGCCTCGGCATGCAGGTTATTGCTGAAGGTGTTGAAAGTGAAGCACAGCACCATTTTCTATCGGTGCGCGAATGTGACTATCTGCAGGGTTTTCACTTCAGTAAACCGGTTCCTTCGCAAGAACTGGAGCAGTTACTTCAGAACAACGTAACAGCCCCAGTTTTCAAGGCCAGTGCAGAGCGTAATCTACTGCTGGTCGACGATAGCCGTCAGATAATCAACAGTCTTCGCCGTTTGATGCGTAACAGCGGCTATCGAATATTGACAGCCGAAACAGTAACTGAAGCACTTACCCTGCTGGCAAGTAACGACATCCATGTGGTAGTTGCAGAACAGGCAATGGAATCTGCTCAGGCTACTAACTTCCTAGGCAAAGTACGCGACCTGTATCCGCTTACAGTCAGCGTCCTGCTCAGTGGCTATACCCAGCTTGAAACAATCATTTCATCTATCAACAACGGCAGCGTTTATAAGTTTTTAGCCAAACCCTGGGACGATCAGGAATTTCGCGAAACCATAAGCGAAGCCTTTGATCTCAGTGACCGGTTAAGACGCGGTGATCTGATCGCGCGACGCTCAGAAACGTTGATGTCTACTGCCAGGCTGTTTTGGACAGAAGAAATAACCATGGGTTGGGATAAAATTGATACGCAACATCAACAGCTGTTTGAACTTCACAATCGCTTAAACGACAGCGCCTGGTCTACCCTTCCCACTCCGGACATTAAGCAAACTTTAATTGATATAACGGCGCTGTCCAAAAGACATTTTGCCGACGAAGAAAAGATGATGGCTGAAATCAACTATCCAGCATTAATCGTTCACGAAAGGGAACACCAGGATTTTCTGCGTCGACTGGAATGGTTTTCCCAACGTAAAAACGTGGCGGAAAGAACGATGCTGATTGATATAGCTTCTTTCATCAGAACTTGGATAACAGAACACGTCGAACTATATGACATGTCAGTCGCACGATTCTCAAAACACCTTTCGAAAGAACAAAGATAATAATTAAATCCCTCGTTGATTAGACTACAAACTTTGATGCTGCTCCGCTTTATATCCCACCTTACCCCGGCCAAAAAGAATCGATCAGGTCGCCCTATTTATAATTTTAGCTGGCAACTTAACCCTTGTTTATCTTAACTTAGGGATGCGTTTACGAACTCCACAATTTAAACCACTAAACTCATTTCCGTTTCATTAGGCAAAAGGAATTCTGATGAATCCCATCGATCAACTTCAGCAAATCGTTGTTCCCGAGCAACAACAAGAAGCCCAGAAATTAGTTGAAGCGATTAACTCAGAAATTTCCGAACTGAACGAAAATAATCAGCAACTTAAGCAACAGCTGAGCAATCTGTTGGCTTCTTTGCAATCAATCGTTGGGCCTGAATCCAGTGAGAAAGACGTCGACCAGGTTGCTGAACATCAGAGATTGTGCGAACAGTTCAATTATCGTGATCGTCTATTGGTACAAGAATTTTACTTCTCGATAGTTCTGGTTGGACTCTGCGCGAACTTTATACGCAATGACGTATTAACGTTTGCCAGTGCAGTAATCGCTCTAATCGCCTCCCTGCTACTAGCCACCTTATGGTGCCATCTTCGACATTTGCGGTCAGACAGAGATCTGATGTGGTCTAGGGCGCGAACAATTGAGTCAACGCTCGGTATCAGTGTCATGGATCATATTTGGCAAGCGGGATATGAAAAAGATGGTCAGAAAAAGCGTATGCTCTCTGGCACTTCCCTCATGGTGTGGGCAGTAGGTCTTTTTAGTTTAACGTGGTTGATAGCTGCCTTAGGTATCTTCTCATTGATCTACCAACCTATGTTAACGCTACTAACGGATTGGATAGTCTTGCTTTGCCCTCCCCCCTATTAAGATAAAGAAGGTAGTAGCTTGAAGGTTCATACTAAGTTTATGGCGCTATCTCACTTCCGTCCCAAGCGAACGTACGCCCACTGTGATCGCTATTAAGTATGTTCACCACTTTCAGCAAATGGTCCGCCGCTTGTTCACGGTTAAACAACTTTTCGGGAGCCACACGACGACTGAAAGGGCGTGACAGTGGACTATCCACAGTTCCGGGATGCAGGCCTGCTACAATCAGCTCCGGGCGTAGTCGTTTGGTTTCTATGGCCAGGGACTTAAGTAACATATTTAGCCCGGATTTTTCATGAACGTGGATTACAGGTCTGGAGCTGCCTTCTCCGGGCCTGATTTCCGCTTTTCGTGGAAAGCACAGGCTTGAAGCAGT
>JAPHRD010000092.1 GCA_026196225.1 Motiliproteus sp. | reverse complement strand
CAGTAAGATGAGTGATATGGACCATAGCAATATGTCAGGCATGGACCACAGTAAGATGAGCGGTATGGATCATAGCGATATGTCGAGCATGGACCACAGTAAGATGAGTGGTATGAGCAACGCCTCACTAATCGATGACGATCTGGATCTGACACAAATGACGCTAGATGCTAGCCAAAACAAAAAAGCCAAGCTCAATAGAGGCCCTCGCCAATTACCACCATCCTTCAGTCAATCTGTAAAACACGCCAGCACCGAATATGGTCCTCATGTCGATATGAGAGCTGAGAATCCCGTTTCACGGTTGGACGACCCGGGTGTAGGCTTGCGCAACAATGGCCGCAGGGTCTTGACCTATGGAGATTTGTACAACAGATACAAAACTCCCGATCCAAGAGAACCGTCGAGAGAAATCGAACTACATCTTACCGGCAACATGAGTCGCTATATGTGGTCGATTAACGGTATCAAATTTGCCGATTCTGACCCGATACAGCTGAAGTATGGCGAGCGAGTCAGGATTACTTTTGTCAATGACACCATGATGAATCACCCCATGCATCTGCATGGTATGTGGAGTGATCTAGAAACCGGTGATCCTGGTTACATCCCTAGAAAACATACAGTAGTGGTCCAACCCGGCGCACGAATCAGTTATTTGGTAACTGCAGATGCACGCGGAGACTGGGCATACCACTGCCACCTGATCTATCACATGTTGGGGATGTTTAGAAAGGTTACGGTCAGTTAAGGGAATTATCATGAAAACAAAATTTTTAACGATCATGTTGGGATTGTTTGTCTCTCCCTTAGCCTTATCAGCAGGTGAGGACGATCCTTTATTGTATAAAGTTATGATCGACCAGTTGGAGTTTAGGGACGGTGATGGTGAAGACCCCATCGTTTGGGAAGTAGAAGCTTGGGTTGGTAAGGATCTGAATAAATTGTGGTTTAAGACTGAGGGCGAGCGAGCAGATGGACGGTCAGAAGAGATAGAATTGCAAGCTCTGTATAGTCGAGCTATTGCTCCATACTGGGATCTCCAAGTTGGGTGGCGTCACGACAACGTGCCGTCACCCAATCGGGATTGGGCCGTCTTTGGTGTACAAGGACTGGCTCCCTATTTTTTCGAAATTGATGCCGCTCTGTTTGTCGGTAGCTCAGGACGTTCATCGATTCGATTGTCGGCAGAATATGAACTAATGTTAACTCAAAGGTTAGTCTTATCACCGGAAATTGAACTGAACCTGTTTGGAAAAAATGATCCTGCCCTGGGTGTTGGGTCGGGCTTATCAGATTCTGAATTAGGTGTTCGCCTTAGATACGAGATTCGACGAGAGTTTGCACCTTATGTGGGCATTAATTGGTCAAAACAGCATGGTGATACAGCAGACTACTCACGTGCTGATGGCGAATCTACTGAAGATACACGAATTGTGTTTGGTATAAGAGCTTGGTTCTAAACTAGAAATTAACGGGCGCTAATAGCAGAAAGTTATAATGTTTGACGGTTGATTCTGGAACTGAAATCAAAAGCTTGTGTCTGAAAATTGAAGCTAAGTAGGGAAGATAATGTTTACTGAATGTACTGCACTGACACGATACCATGTGTTGCTTTTTGCAACCTTGTTCTTAGTCGTGTTCTGTGTAAACGCATTTTCATCAACTGAATTACTTTCCACTGCCTATTCGGAACATTCAAGCCTATACCAAGTAGAGATAGAGGGTGCTGAGATAGATACGGGGAATCTATCAGATAGCAACCAAAACTGTTTGCAAGAAGGTGCCTGTGATGACAATCACCACTGTTCCGGACAACATCACTGCTCAGCACTCCCCATCGAGAACAATTGGCTGTTTAATCTAAAAACTTCGTTGGTTTTATCCATCGAGCCGCAAATCAATCCTCCTTACTCTCCACTTCTATTTAGACCTCCAATCATTTAACGCCCCCATCGCAGTCGCTATTTGTGTTGCAACCGCAATGATTGCTGGAGGTGTCGTTTAGTTGTCTTTCGTATTGGTCTACCCAAAAAGGAATGGGTAATAGCAATCGTATAGGCCCACTCCCTTCATTTCGCAAGCAGCATTCCAATTAAGATCTGAATTAGTCTGGCCCTGATGAGTAGCAACTTAACTTTCTACACCTGAAAACACCGTCGCATAGACGTCTAGGAGTACTAGAAAGATGTCTGCCCGTTATCAAGAGATGGTGCAATCAAATATGAATTGCCGGGACTTAAAGGGCTCTTGGAGATAGACATGGAAATGGTGAATAGAACACCTGATCAAAAGCTTGGCTCTTCGCCAATAATCCAGCTTTCAAACTGGCACATAGATGCCGATAGAGGGGAAGTCCTTCCCATTTCCCGAGGGTATGCGTTAAGCCAATCTTATTCACCATCGTCTTTCCGCTTTAAGCGGTATTGACCTGTGTGTTGGACACAGGTGTAAGCTCATAAATAAGGTGTTAACTCCCAGGTTTTAATCCTGTGTTTAGGCACAAGAGTATGACACATAAGGAGGTCTCAGTATGCGAGTCGGTGAATTGGCCGAAAGCCTTGCGATTACTCCGGATACCGTGCGCTATTACACGCGGGTGGGGTACTTAATGCCGAAAAAAATCGAACCAATGGTTATAAAGAATATGACGAGAACAATCAGCAGCGCTTACGGTTTATTTTGAGTGCGAGGCAATTGGGGTTTTCGGTCACAGACATCGGTCACATTCTGTCAGAGGCGGATAAGGGGAAAAGCCCCTGTCCAATGACGCGACAATTGATGGAAAAAAGGCTCGATGAAACCGAACAGCGTTTCCAGGAAACGGTAACGCTTAGAAATAAAATGAAGGAGGCTGTTAATTCGTGGCGGAGCAAGCCCGACAAAGCGCCAACCGGCAGGATGATCTGTCACTTGATAGAGGAATTCAGCGGCCAACCACTTAAGGAGTCACCCTGATGAAGCAAAACATAAAAAATACAAGTTCTTCCGGACACGACACCGATTTGCACGGGCAAGCCCCCTGTTGCCAACCCGCGCATGAGTCGAAAGAACTGGATATCACGTCGTCAACTGGGAAGGCCGGTGATGCCTCGGGGCTCGCCTATTTAATCGTACCCGGCATGGGCAGCGATCACTGTGCTGGTTTGGTGAAAGCATCGCTAATGAGGCTTGAAGGGGTTGTTTTGGTAGAGAGTAATATCGCACTGCACCGGGTGTCAGTACACTTTGATACACAACAACTACAGCTAATGGACTTGCAACGGGCCGTAGAAAAAGGCGGCTACGACGTCGATTCCATCAGTGGTGCCAACGCTTCAAAACTCACGCTGACCGTGCCAGGCATGGGCAGCGACCACTGCGCGGGTTTAATCAGCACCTCCCTTCGACGACTGTCCGGTATCTATGCAATTACTACCAATATAGGTGCTCACAAAGTGGTGGTTGATTACGACCCTCAAAGCTGCAGTGCCGATATTATAGAACAGGCGGTCGTCAAAGCGGGCTACGAGGTAGCGAGTGTGCAGAGAGGCACAGCTACAACAGCGGTCGACGATGACTCGGAAGAGCGTTATCTTGCTGAAGCCTGGCGGCGATTGTGGTTTGCCGCGATACCTACCACGCTGGTCATGTTGTTGATGATCCCCCAGATGTTCTGGCAGCCGATCCCTGGTTATTTACTGATTGTGGCGCTGTTGGCCTTTCCTGTCGTATTTCTGCGAGGCGGTATGGCCACGCACCGGTCGGCATGGCGCTCCCTGACCAATCGCACGGCGAATATGGACGTATTGATCTCAATGGGCAGCTTGCCCCCCTACCTGATCGGTTTAATCGGTTTTGTTTACCCGATGACATCTTTTATCGAGATGGCCGCCACCATCATGACCTTTCATTTGCTCGGTAAGTATCTGGAAACCCGAGCCAAAGGGCGCGCATCTCAGGCCATCAAGCGTTTGCTCACTTTGGGGGCCAAAACTGCCACGGTATTGCGTGGAGGTAAAGAGGAGGAAGTACCCATCGCCGAGTTATTGGTTGATGATGTGATGCTGGTACGTCCGGGGGGTAAGATTCCCACCGACGGGGAAATTGTCGACGGAGCAAGTCATGTCGATGAGTCTATTGCCACTGGAGAATCGGTGCCGGTTGAGAAGAGCGTCGGTGATAGCGTTATAGGTGCCACCATCAATAAGGAGGGGCTACTCAAGATTCGAGCGACTAAGGTCGGTGGTGATACCTTTCTGGCTCAGGTGATTCGTTTGGTGGAAGAGGCTCAGGGGTCCAAAGTGCCCATTCAGGAATTTGCCGACAGGGTCACCGCCCGTTTTGTACCGGGCGTTATCGTCATTGCCCTGGCAAGCTTTGCCGTGTGGTTAATGCTAGCTGAAAACTTACGACCGGTTTTATTGTGGGGAGCCGAGTTTCTGCCCTGGGTGGATCCAACCCTGTCGCCCTTGATGGCAGCAATTCTTGCCACTGTGGCAGTACTGGTGATCGCCTGCCCCTGTGCGTTGGGGTTGGCCACGCCCACTGCCATTATGGTGGGATCAGGCATGGGTGCGGAGCGCGGTGTATTGATTCGTTCCGGTGAGGCCATACAGACGTTCAAAGATATACGGATGGTCGTGCTGGACAAAACCGGCACCATTACCGAGGGTAAGCCCGCACTAACGAATGTACTTGCCGCTGGAGGCTTTGAAGAAAACGAAGTGCTCATATCGGCGGCATCCGTAGAGGCCGGCTCTGAACACCCGCTTGCGCAAGCAATTGTCGTGGGTGCTAAATCTAAAAGCCTAAGCGTTCCAGCTGTTGAACAGTTTAAATCGCTGACAGCCCGTGGTGTTGAGGGCATGGTGGATGGTCGGCGGGTACATGTCGGCAGTCGCCGTCTGCTGGCTGAACTGGATATCGAACTTGACGAACAGCTGGATACGGTCCTGACACAGCTGGAAAGTGAAGGTAAGACTGCCATGTTAGTCGCGATTGAGAGGCAGGCTGCCGGACTCGTCGCCGTAGCCGATACGGTCAAACCGGATTCCCAATCGGCCATAGCAGCCTTGCATCAAATGGGCATCCAGGTAGCCATGGTCACCGGTGATAATGAGCGCACCGCACGACACGTTGCAGATCTGGTGGGCATAGACAAGGTGCTGGCCGGTGTATTGCCTGAAGGCAAGGTCGATGCGATTCGCCAGCTGCAAGCCGAATTCGGTGAACGAGTGGCTATGGTCGGTGATGGCATCAATGACGCCCCGGCGTTAAAGCAGGCTAATGTGGGTATTGCTATCGGTGCGGGCGCCGATGTGGCCATCGAGGCGGCAGACGTCACCCTGGTACAGGGGGAGCTGAGCAAACTGGTGGAGGCTGTTCGCCTGTCCAAAGCCACTTTTCGCAAAATTCTTGAAAATCTGTTCTGGGCCTGGATCTACAACCTCGCCGCCATTCCAATTGCTGCGCTGGGCCTGCTGCACCCGATGGTGGGTGTCATCGCGATGACCACAAGCTCGCTGACGGTTATTGGTAATTCACTTCTATTGAAAAGAACTCAGTTGGAGGTGAAAAAATGACATTAAACGCCAATAAATTCGCACTAGCGGCGGCCATTAGCTTCGCCTTGCTGTGGGTGTTGTGTTCGTTAATTGTCGCCTTGATCCCCAATCAAACCATGTATGTATCCGGCACCATGCTGCATAGCAATGTGGCTTGGCAGTGGGATATGCATTGGCTGGGTCTACTGATCGGGCTGGTCGCCTGGTCACTAACGGCGGGAATCAGCGCATGGCTGATTGCAACTATTTACAACCACTTGGTGGCAGGCGGGAGAGAAGGAGAAAGTCATGTCTAAACAAAAATCATCATTTTGGATGACACCGCAGGGCTTGGCTGCTCTAGTGCTCATCGCCTTTCCTACCTATTTCCTGTTTATTGAACATCGAGAGCATATCTTCCCGGCCTTGCCCTATTTGATCATTCTGCTTTGCCCACTGATGCATCTATTTATGCACCGTGGCCACGGTCAACACCATTCTACCGACCATGATCACGACAGTTCTCATGAATCACTTAAAGAAGCGACTGAAAAAAACGAGGCCTATCGTGATGGTTATATTGAAGGCTTAGAGGCAGGTCGTAAAGAACATAGTAATAAGGAGAACAACGATGCACGGTGAATCCGCTTATGGGTTATGGCTCCTAGTCATATTAAATTCGGCCATATTTATTTTATTTGCCTTTAGTTTTGTGAAACCGCAAACCAAAACCGATTGGCGCAGTCTTGGTGCGTTCTCAGCGTTTATTGTGGCACTCTTCACGGAAATGTATGGCTTTCCACTGACTATCTATTTTCTTTCCGGTTGGTTAGCAGAAAAGTACCCGAGCGTGGATTTCCTGTCGCACGAGAATGGACACTTGCTGCACACCTTGCTCGGTTTTGAAGGCAATCCCCATTTTGATCCGCTGCATCTGGCCAGTAATGTGCTGATCGTCTTGGGTTTCTTCTTGCTCGCCTCCGCCTGGAATGTATTGCACAAAGCACAGCAGACGCGCTCATTGGCGACAGCGGGTTGGTATGCCCGCTGCCGTCATCCGCAGTACGTCGCTTTTATGATGATCATGTTTGGTTTCCTGTTGCAATGGCCAACGATACCGACCGTGATCATGTTTCCGATATTGGTGATTGTCTATGTGCGGCTGGCCAAACGTGAAGAGAAGATGGCGCTGGAAGAGTTCGGTGAGGCCTATCGCGCATATATGCGGCGAACACCGGCGTGGATTCCCAAAGTTAACACCGGTGAACCTGAAACTATCTGAGGATATCAACATGAAAACACTAATTTCAGCGCTTGCTATATCAACGTTACTTGCATCGCCTGCGTTCGCTGAAGGCGAGCACCAACACGGCAGCGACATGAAGGATCAGGGCATGCAGGGAGGCATGATGATAGGAATGATGAACGATAAGCAAATGATGGCGATGCACGAACACATGCAGGAAATGCAGTCGTTGATAGATAAGATTAAGCAGGAGAAAGATCCCCAAAAACGCCATGAGCTCATGCAACAACATATGATGTCCATGCAAAAAGGTATGCAAATGATGCATAAAGGGATAGGCGGTATGCAACAGGGCAAAGGAAAGAGCGTAAAAGGCATGTCCTCCATGAAAATGGACGAGCGGATGCGCATGATGGAGCAACATATGAATATGATGCAAATGATGATGGGCCAGATGATAGAGCACAGGGCCGAAGATAGAAAAGACAAACAACATCAACATAATCGTTAGTTGGTGTCGTCCTGCCCATGTTGCTGATGTTTATCTAGTGCAGTATGGACAATAGGCGATAAACAAAGAGTCCTCAACGGTGTTAAGGGAGAGAGTGATTATGAGCCAAAACGAACATAGACCCGGCGTGACCAAAGTCAATCTGATGGTCCGCCATCTCAAGCTTGAGCCAATTGATAATGCGAAGGTCAGCGCAGTGATTGAAGAAATCGATCAACTCTACGGCCTCGATGATGTGTCCTACGATGAAAAATCACAGGTCCTTAACCTGGCCTATGATGCGTCCCATCTCTGTATTGATGGAATTGAAGAAGTCTTGAAAAAACACGATATCGAAATCAGCCATGATTGGTGGGCGCACTTTAAAGAAGGCTACTACCGTTTTGTCGACCAGAATGTGAAAGACAATGCGACCCATCAACCCTGGAGTTGCCATAAGACCCCGCCGGGTGCCGGGCGAAAACGGAGGTAATGACTTAAGCACGGATGGATAGTGGTTACGTCAAGGGTCAGGTCTATCAGCTTCAAGTAGCTGGCATGGGGCTCGCTACCCACTACCCACTAGGAGCCGGTTGCTTATAGACTTCGATAGAATCGGTGAAGGGCATGTTACATATTACAAGGTGTTTTAACTTTCATGACGCAGCAGGGGGACCGCAATTATCAGTTACCAACCGAAAGCTATTACCGCTCATATTAAAGATTGACCTGAATTTTAAGCCGAAAGAGAGGATCTATTCGACTGAGGTTTTTAACATTTATCAATTTAGTACGATCAACTATGTATTAGTCTTAAAAATCTATAGGTTAGAGGTAGTCTTCTGCGAAGCGGTAAAATGAAATTTGCATTAGTGAAATTTAAAGTTTGTTTGCTCATTATGACATTGCTGTCAGGGCTACCTGCTGTGGCATCCTTCGAAATCCAAGGAGCGGGCGAGCATTCCAGAGATACACATTTCGTAATGGAAAATTCTGGAAATCATGACTGTTTCAAACTCTCACCCCAAGTCAGTGGCTGTATATTATCAATCGATAACGATCATTTTGGTTGTTCTGTTGAGGGCTGCCTCGCTGAATGCATTCATGGTGGATTGAGCCTACTACTTACCGATGCAGAGTTTGAACACCTCGCTGTTGCTGATTCCACTGTGAGTCAAGTAATTGATACTTTTCTGCTACGCCTATTCTATAGTCCTCTCCAACGCCCTCCAATTGTGTAGTTCGCTTAGAAATAATCACCAAGCGTACATTGAACAGATTAGTGTTCGTTATTTACACAAAACAATGGGTTGCTCTATGAAAAAAAACACAGTCACTCGTAACATCCTGGCTTTTTTGTGCCTATTTGGATTAGGCATGAATGCAAGTGCAGCACCAGCTTCTCTCACGAATGAAGCCTTACCTAAGAACATCACCTCATCTAAACCGTGGTACAGCTTTAAGCAAGTGGGTATCGGTGGCAAGTTATACCAGCAGTACTGCGCCTCTTGTCATGGAATAAAAGGAGAAGGAGCACCTAACTGGCGTTCTGGTGGCACAAAAAACCAGCCCCCTGCGCCTCCTCTTAACGGTACCGGTCATACTTGGCATCATAGAATTCATGAGCTGTTTAGCACCATAAAGAATGGAACTATAAATCGTGGCGGTTTAATGCCGGCATGGGGGAAAGTTCTTTCTGATGATGAAATCGTCTCTGTTCTGGGATGGATCCAATCTCGCTGGCCTAAAGAAACTTATAGGAACTGGGTCGACAACCCCCATCACTGATAGCGTAAATATGTTGCGGATAATAAGAATAAATCAACCTATCTGTAGCTACCGATAGGTTGGTGATTTAAGGGGCGAGTTTTTAAGCCACCCCAAGGGGAGGTAATAATGATCAAGATGGTTTTACTTTGTGGAACGCTGTTATTAGTAGCTTGCAGTCCTCCAGATGAACAACAGCGTCTTGAAAAGATGGGAATGCCACCTGCGGGCTTTGTTGCTGATATTGCTAAAGGTAAAAAGCTTTTTGAAAGGAACTGCGCTACTTGTCATGGAATCAATGGCATTGGCACAAATCTGGGGCCTCCATTGGTTCATAAAGTCTATGAACCATCGCACCATTCCGATTTAGCTTTTTATTACGCGATAAAAAAAGGTACCAAAGCACATCATTGGGATTTTGGCGACATGCCATCTCAGCCCCAAGTATCTGCTACTGAAGCAGGGCATATCGTCGAATACATCAGGGATATTCAAAGCAGAAAGGATTGATGTAGCTAAAGGCAATCAACTTATTCGTGTTTACCACGGCGACAGTAGTGCATCATGAGATGAAAATATGAATCAAGGACCAAAGCTTTCTAAGCGTAGATTTTTGTTGCTAACAGGCTCTGTATTGCTACTTGCGGGTTGTCAAAGCGAAAACAAAGCTATTGCCAAAGAGCAGCGGCCAGAAGTTATTCATCCTAATGATGCCTGCCATCTATGCGGAATGACCATTCAAAATTTTCCCGGTCCGAAGGGGCAGTTGTATGAGCGCGGAAATAATAAATGTCTAAAATTCTGTTGTACTAGGGATATGTTTGCCTATTGGTTAGATCCCGAGCACCGGCATAACATCCAAGGAGCCTTTGTGCATGATATGTCAAAGACCCATTGGCAGAAACCAAGTGATCAGCTTTACATCGATGCTCGGCGTGCCATCTACGTAGTTGGACATAACCGTAAAGGTGCTCTGGGGCCAACACTAGCGAGTTTTTCCAATAGGGACGCATCACATGAATTTATGAAAAACTTCGGAGGGGAGGTTTATATCTTTTCAGAGATAAGTGAACATCTAATTTGATTAACAACGCCTTACGGCGATTTGATGGCACCTAGTGAATGTCCGCTTTAACGTGACTTGAGTTATACCAAACCATGACCCGTAATGTCGGCTATGTGCCGTTTCTAGAAATTCAGCGACACCAAAAGCATGTCCGCTTTGTAGATACAGTCGCCGTTAACTGAAGTTGCTTTGATGTCCGCAAAGTGCCGATACCCGAAGGTGTGGCAATACCAAAGGCATGTCCGCTTTGTAGATGAAGGAGCCATCTCGCATCGTCTCCTGAACGATTCCTAAGGACCAGAAGCAGACGTTGAGCAATGATGCTCTCGCAAATAATTTTCCGACTGCATCAAACTATGTACCATACTGGTAATCATCCCTTTAGAGTTGGAAGAGAGGCTTCAGATGCCAGAAGCGTACAGCAATATATTTCAGTCGGTTACAGACAAAGACGCCCTTACAGAGCTTCTACGACAACGCTCTTTATCTCTCGACGAATTTGGAAACCGGTTAGCGGAAATAGGCTTTCCTAAGGACAAGATCGACCACCTAGTACAGCTGCTTCTAAACAGGCCAAAGCTTTCGATCGCAGGCATTATCGACATGCTGATGAGCAAATATGCAGGTAAAGAAAGGGATTTATCCTTACCTCTTTTGGATGTATACGTTGATCTGACTGAGGAGGAGCTTCTTGAGGATTTAAAGAACCTTGAAGACTAATTATCGTATACGTTTCATCTTTATTTTATCGCGGTATTTATCTGCGATTTTGGTGAACGCCGACTGCTGAGGCTGCTCAGACTTTTCTACCACCTGCCGAAAAATTTAACCAGTGTGTTGCATTGATCGGTTGAACCCACAAGATAGAGCTGCCATTTTTAGTCGTTATCTATAATGTCTGTTTTGTGCCGATCACTGATGCTCCTACGCGCACAAAACAGGGATTAGCAGGCCGCTACCAGATGTTGTTTTAAACTAAAGGCATGAAAAAACACTGCAGCGTACCTCAGAGATTTACAAGCGGGCGGTATTCATTTTGAGCTCCAGTGGCAGCAGATTTTTTCTACTTCCTTATCGGACAAGCCCACCTCGAATTCTGTGCATATGTGACGATCTTGCTCATCCAGTCTAGTAAGGATGCTAATGTCATCATCAAGCAGTAGCCAATCGATTTCCTCCGATCCATCGCCTAACCAAAACTGAATTTCATGTACCTTTGTACTTGTCATTCTATAGGGTGCCACCGGCCGCTCGTGAAACCATTCTTTGGGCAGTCCGTTATCCGCCAATACATCTAAAATTCCCCTGCGATCGCCGCTACCAATAAAAATTTTCCGCCATGTGGAAATCACCACCAGCTTGCACCCTGTGCTTTCTACGATTTCTTGTAAATTGGCCACACAGCAAGAATCAAAAGCAAACTTATCCCCCAACTGTGCTAAAGCAGTACCTTTACGAAACGCTTCAAATAGTGGTGCGTTATGAGGCGTGCACAAGGCACGACCTGGCAACAGCACACCATCGACATCTAGAAACAAAACTCTACTCAAAATAACTCCATTAAAATCGGGGTGAGTACCGGTTAGTTTTTGCGGCCGTAGCAAAATTAGTTTTAAGTGTTTTTTTTACTTTAAAAAGGTCTACCAGAACCATAATTTACTTCCCGCTCGGCAGTCTATGCAAATCCACCGCAATCATGAATGTCCTATATATATGCCGATAGCTGCTATGCGCACACAACAAGCATTAGCAGTGGCTGATACTAGATGCTGTTTGCTAGACTAAAAGCATGAAAACAAACACGGCTGCATACCAATTAATTCGATACAAGCTAGGGCTCGCCAAGCGACGGTTTGTTCGGCCATTACACCGTAATATGCAACTAACCTCGCTGCTTAAAGGCGCTAGGAATGGCCGTTTTTTGTGCTTGGAGGTGACCCATGAAGATGACGATCGCTGAGAATGGGGTGGTCTCGCTCGATGCTGACGCGCTCAGCACCCTGGGCGTGGCTATCGGTGATGAAGTTGATCTCTACGTCCGGGACGGATCCATCGTTATCGTTAAAGCCCGGGCTCGACGCGGCGTCTGGAATGAACAGTATGAAACCGTTTCAGTTGTCGACCTGTCTGAGCTTACCCCATGAAACCCAGTGACCACAGGATCCTCTTTCTAGACATCGACGGGGTTCTGCTGCCCGGTCGGGCACTGACGACACCGCAGAACGCCCCTTTGGTGGCGCAACTGCAGCGGGGGGCTCGATTAAAAGCTATCGCCGAAGATTTAACGTTCGACACGACGTGCCTGGCCAATTTGAGGCGGATAGTGAGTACGACCGGTTGTCAGCTGGTGGTGATCTCCACATGGCGTAAGGAGGTCCCTGATATCATCGAGCTGTTGGTCCGCAAAGGGCTTGAACGGCATTGGTTTCACGCCGATCCAGTCGCACCATTCCGAATGGGTAGCGGGAAGGCGCATGAAGTATTGTTTTGGCTCCGCGGGGATCGAGCGGAGACTCCCGACTGGCTGGTGCTTGATGACGACGAAGTCTTTGGCTCCGGCTATCCTGACCACCACCGACAAATCCGAACCAACTTTGACACCGGCATAACGGACAAAGATGTACTACGAGTAGCCAATTTTTGGGGCTGTTAAACTTGCTAACACCTAAAGTCCTGCCTAAGTACGAAATTTCGTATCGCTGTGGTGGAGTAACAGAATGAAAACAAACCAGGCTGCAATAGCGCCTCGGCTTACTGGAAACCAGGGACGAACCGCTCTGAAAACCGTCCTGAATATTCTGGAGAAGTGGGAATGCTCTACTGCAGAAAAGAAAGCGCTTCTGGGCATTGAAGCTGATTCCACATTCTTCAAATATCAGAAAGATCCTTCAAAAGCCAAGGTGTCTCGGGACACCATGGAAAGACTGTCGTATCTACTGAATATCCATTCTGCGCTACGGATTCTCTTTTCCGCCAAAGAGTCCGTCTATGGCTGGGTCCGTCAACCTAACGAGCACCCTTTCTATCAAGGGCGAAGCGCGATGGACGTGATGACACAAGGACGTGTAGTTGATCTTTATGAGGTAATGACTCGACTGAATAGCCAATGAGGAGGCTGGACTTAATGCTGGAAAGGCCGGTTTTACAACGCTTTTAATCGATCAATTCCTTATAGCAAGGGCTAGCTTTGTGCGCACCCGAGAGCTAGCCTACTATCATGAGCAATTACCTAACCCATCCTCATGAATGATCTGCACGATAAAATGCGCCAGAGAGGCTTGGCTCGAAAGCGCGCGCTGTTGACTGATCGCGGTGGGGCTCTCCTCACCGAATCCCAAGTTTGTGAACTGCTCCAGCTGAGCAGCGACGAATTTTCGTCTCGGCTGGCGGCTGGCGATTTGTTTGGTTGCGAGCTCGACGGTGTGGAGGTCTATCCGAGTGTCCAGTTCCAGGAAGATCAGCTAGACCCCGCGGTGGTACCCCTGGGTCACCTGATGCAACGCCAGTGTCCGCTTGCGCGTGTCCGTTACCTGCTGAGCCAATTGCCGGTGGGGGATGAGGACGGGCGGTTTAAAGAGTGCGTAAGGGTGCTCGACCTGCTACGACAGGGCCGTTCTAGGTACGTTTTTGACGAAGCCCGGTTGACCTTCGATATACGCAAATGAAGTAAGACATCTAGGTTACGGTTCCTAAGTCATCTCATGATGAGCCATCGTCGTTGTCTGTCGGCAGCGGCGCGCTCAGATCTCCCACCAAATCCTCTATCCGGTGCCGCTCCACCGGCGTGAGGGGATGCAGACGTTCTGGATGCTGTTCGATATCCTCAGCCAGCAGCTCTAAAAAAGCCCGTTCGGTCTGGTTGCCGTGATTCTTCATACGCTTCGCCTAATGGCACAATTGTTAAATGACGTCAGCCGTCACTCTTTTACGTCATCCCATAACGTCATATCCTTAAACCCAATAATTGTTTTTGGGTTCCCACTATGCAGCGTTCGACCAAATTCGTTTCTGAGTCCGTTCTGAGTGAAATTGCCGAGAGTGGCGCGATCCACACGGCGTACATTCTGGAAGACAGTTATGGGTTGTTTCATATCATCCTCAGTGCCGGTAACTGGGACTACCGATTGGAGCGGAAGCGTGGCGGCTACCGCACCTTCAAAACCATTGATGCTGCCGCCAAGCTGACCCGGGCTATGGGCTTCTCTACTATACGCCTGAAGCTGAACGAGTTTAAGCCAGGCTCAGAGCCACTGTTGGATTAACCTGGTTCGTTATCTGTAAACCGCTTTATCACTGTGTCCCAATCCGGATGCCGGTCGCTCCCAAACTGGATCAACTCCCCGACAAAACGATCCCGGCCTTTACCGTGGCCGTCGTCATCAATCAGGTAATCGCCCTGGAGCAGTTTTTTGTGGGCACAGAGAATCAGGCGGTCACAAAAGCCCAAGCCAAAGTGATGTTAGACCCACACCCGTTTCTCGGTGTAGGAAAACGAATATCCGGATTCGCCGCCAGCTGGGCCTTGGCAGCTTCGGAAAAAGCACAGATTGTGTCGTCCATATCGATATACACAATGACCATCACGGACCCTCCTGGTTTTCAAGCTCAAATAAATCTTCGAGCCGCATCAGCGTCAGCCGAGGATCGCTGATATAGGCATCCCGTACGGGCGCGCGCTGTAGACAGCCGCCGGTATCCAGGTAAATGGCATTGCCGCGTCGGGTCGGGTGACGCACCATCGTATGACCGTGAACGGTCAGATCAATGTTGCGGCAGGGAACTGGGTGAAAAATTTCGCGAGCAACCACCTTCCAGAGGGCTTTTTCACGGATGGGGATCCGATCCAGAGCATCTTTTAAAAGCAACCAGTCCGAAACCGGGCAGCAGGCGTGGAGAATGCCGACGTGACGTCCGTCCCGCAAGGGCACTTCGATGGCGATCGGCAGGGTGTTCATCTGTTCCAGGACGAACCGCTCAAAATCCGGATCCGCCGCAAAATAAGCCTCCGGATGTTCTGCCCAGGCATCCCCGCCATTCTGCATCCAGAGCACCTCATCGTATCGCTCGCGGCTTTCGAGCCAGAAAAACATCAACTCTTCATGATTGCCCTGAACCCCATGAAACCAGGGCTCGCGGAGCAGTTCGAAACAGGCTTTGGATTGCTGGCCGCGATCGATCAGATCACCCACAGAAAACAAACGATCCACCGACTGATCAAACGCCACGGCAGCCATCGCCTCGACCAGTTGATCGAGTTCGCCGTGCAGATCGCCGATGACAAAATCCCGGCCTTGGGTGTTGGCGCTAACGCGTTTTAAGTTCATCGCAGGTCCTGTTAAGCAGACTGATGATTCGGTGTTGGATTGGACGATTAACTCAGATATTTCCAGTCTGACCATTCGCCCACACCCACCGCCGACTGCACAAGCATGCCCCCGACAACTATTATGGACCTTAATTGGTGGGATTGATTTTAGAGTTTTTGTTCTTGCTTTGAGTGAAGCTCAGCAAAAAGCTTGTGAAAGAATAGGCAGGTCAGCACCGTCTCTCAGCAATGATTGCTTTAGAGAGAATCACACAATTCAAACGACCAAAGTGTTTTTCCACATCCTGGGCCAGCTGTTCAGTAAAGTCTAAATAAACCGCCAATTTCTCTGGCTTCATCCAACTACAGTCCAGTAGGTTGCTGAGCTTATCGATTAGCTTTAGCAGTCGTATCTCTGGAGGCAAATTAAAAATCTTGTGACGCTCTTCAGTGAACGATCCGAAAGTCATTGCCTCAACCATTTCTAACACCTTTGGTGTCAGGTCGGCAGGCAGTGTATACGTAGTGTCTTCAATCACATCATGTAAAGCCAATGCGTAGCTGCCGTGCAATCGGGTATCTTCGTCCAATTGAGTTTCCGCTAGCAGTGTCAGAGCGCACCAGCTTGGGTGGATGGCATACGGGGTTCTCTGGTCCCAAAAACGAACTGCATCGGAAGGATTGTTAGGGTGTTCAGTGTGAGCCTCAAACGCGGTCTTAATCGCTTTTAAGGTTTCCTCGGCCATTGATTTGGTTGTACGAAAAGATCTTCCCATGAGTAGGTCCAATTGTGGGTTTCCTGGATAAATAAGACTAGTCTTATTTGCTACCAATAAGGTAAGGACAGCTATCCAAAATCATTTTTATCAATCCTGATGATAGTGGAAGATCCCATCGCAATTCCTGGCTACTGTACTCGACGTCGAAATTGAATTTTTGAGATCGCTCAGTGACATGCATCCGGTACAGAAAACTATTCATAGCAATGCAATACTGAGAATCCAGCAGTCTCTTGAAGATTCTCCTGAAGGGACAAATTTTCAATATTATTGCGATACCTTGCTTCATAAAAATAGTCATGGCCATATTTATGAATTGGTAAGATCCCTTTAACTGCCAACTCCTTAGAAAGATTGGTGCGATGCAAGCATTCAATCTTCGCGATCCTGTTTAAGGATTGGTAATTTTTCATCAAACTTTTTAATGACAGCTTACTGATCTGAGTTCGTTTGGCCGATCGCTCTGAAACAGTTAGGTGCTCATCCAGAATCAATTGCTCTATGGTTATTTTAGAAACCGCTAACACTTTTGATGCTTCTTTGAGCGTTAGATCTTTAGTGGATTTCCAGAATTGACGTTCGAAGAAAGCATCAAATTCGTCACGCTCAAAAGACGCTTCAGTTATCAAAGCCGAGGCTTTTTTAGCGTAGGGCTGGAGGCCTTTCTTAGCTGCCAAATATAGGGCTTCCAATGGTTGATGAAAGAGGCTTAAACGTTCCTGTTGTACAATCTCCTTAAAACTCATTGTATTGTTATTGGCCCCTAAGACCGAACATTCCACATTCAAGTCAATTTCAGTGATATTAAAAAGTGTATCTCGCGTTGTTTTCATCGGACGCAGCGGTGCTATCAGGCCTGAGCGCATCAACTTACCTACACAACTTGTTGGTATTCCTAAATAGGCTGCTAGTTGCGGTGTATCACAGTGAGTTATTAACTCTTCGGAAGTGGTTTTCTGACCCTGATGATGGCGCTTAGGTGTCACCCAGTTTTTAGCGGAAACAGATGTCAGCAATATCAATCGAGCGAGATCATCTTTTGGCTCTCGATCACTGGATCTAAAGGCATTCTTTTGATGGTCGGATAGGGTGATTTTGCTAGGACAGGTTTTAACGGGCCAGTCTTTCCCATCGGGTGATAATGCTTGCTTGCGTATTTTTACAGCAGCATTAAATTTCTGGCGGTAGTCTTCGTCACAGATGTAATGAGCCGCCGTTTCAAACAACAAACATAATTCGTCATTCTTCAATCGGTTAAACGCAACTCGCGCGGGAAGACAGTCCAACGGCCTAGGGATCCTGTGATTAAGTCCCTGGCATGAGATAATCCTTACCTTCATGATTTGGGGAATGCTCGATGGATCACCAGCTCACTTTCGCCGATAGT